>JALYTQ010000090.1 GCA_030854195.1 Chloroflexota bacterium | reverse complement strand
GCTGGACGCTTTCACACAATGCTGAGATCACCAGCTACGAGCAGCGCCGCAAGCAAGAGGCTCCCTGGCTCTTCACGCTTGAGGCGCACTGATTCTCTTATGTATACTCGTAAGGACCTGCGCCTGCCTGGTTGCGGGTCCTTTCATTATCATCTCCATCAGATACGCTCGGAGGAGAGATGCTGTTTACCACAACAACCGGGAATCCGACCACCCCGGCTATCGTTTTTTTGCATGGCGCGGGACTGAGCGGACGCATGTGGCAGCCGCAGATGGAGCGCCTGACCAACTACTACTGTCTAGCCCCTGATCTGCCGGAGCAGGGCAAGAGTCTCGACGTTGCCCCATTTCAGCTCGAAGATGCCGCCAGACGCGTAATCGAGCTAATCGCTGAGCGCGTTCCAGGCAAGCGCGCCCACCTGGTTGGACTCTCCCTCGGTGCGGCGGTCGCGCTGGCTATTATGCGCCTCGCGCCAACGTATGTCGATCACGTCATCATAACGGGGACCGCTCCCCTCAAGGCGTACGGTAAATTCGCCATTGCGCTCATTCCGCTTATGAAATTTTTCAATATAGAAAAGCAGGTCGACGCATCCTATAAACAGTTTGGTATACCCGAGGCGTATCGCGCAACATTTCGCGAAGACCTTTTGCTCGCCACCACGCCTGCCTTTACGCGGCACTCGATCGAGGCGCTCATCGACCTCAACGACTTGCTGCCCTGTGAATCCGACGTGCCGACGCTGGTTGCGGTCGGCGCGAAGGAGAACGGCGTTGCCAAAGGTGGTGCCAGGAAATTTGCTGCCTGCCTGAAGCATTCACAAATGATCGTCGTGCCAGGAGTAGGGCATGTCTGGAACCTGCAAGCGCCCGACCTGTTCACCGAAACCGTGAGGAACTGGATTGAAGATCGTCCTCTGCCAGACGCTTTACGATCACAAACGAAGGCAAGAGCGGCGCAATGAACCGGAGCGGAGCCATCTCCCTCCGTATTGAACATATACAGGTATGTATGACACAATGAAACAAAAAGTACAGCGTGGAATGCCATCATATTATTAAAGAAGGGATATATGCGCCGTGTCGATCCAGCAAGTTGACCATGGTATGGTTGCTTACCAGATTCTCGATGTTGAGGGCAACCCGGTGGGCAAGATGCCCGATCTCAGTGCCGAGCGCCTGCTGTCACTTTACCGCTCTATGCACCTGGGTCGGGCCTTTTCAAACAAGATTATCGCCTTGCAGCGTCAGGGAAGGGCCACAACCTTTGGTTCTCTAGTGGGTCAGGAGGCGACCGCCGTTGGCCTGGCAGCTCCCATGCAGGCGCAGGACTGGCTCTCTACCACCTATCGCGAGATCGCTTCCTTGCTCGTCAGGGGAATTCCGCCAGCCACCCTGATCTACTCTTTTCGCGGCTACTCGCCGCCTTTTCCAAAGGAAGCGCGCTGCCTGCCTATCCAGATCGTTATCGGCACGCAGATGCTGCACGCGGTGGGACTGGGCATGGCGGCGAAGATCGCTGGCGAGCCAGCTGTCTCCGTGGGCGTGTGCGGCGATGGAGCGACCTCTGAGGGCGATTTCAACGAGGCACTGAACTTCGCTGGCGTCTTCCAGGCACCAGTGGTGCTTGTGATACAAAATAACGGCTGGGCCATCAGTGTGCCGCGTCACCGCCAGTCTGCCGCGCCCACCCTCGCCGCTCGTGGCGCGGGCTTCGGCGTGCCCTCGGTGCTGGTCGATGGCAACGACGTGCTCGCGGTCTACGATGTGATGCAGCAAGCTCTTGAGCGAGCGCGGGCGGGGCAGGGACCAACCCTGGTCGAGACGCTGACCTATCGCGTAGGTTCCCATACCACCGCCGACGATGCCACGCGCTACCGCGATGCCGCCGAGGTCGAGTCCTGGCGTGCAAAAGATCCCGTCCAGCGCTTCCAACGCTTTCTCACCAACCGCGATCTGCTGACCGCCGAGCAGGACCAGCAACTGATCGCCGAAGTCGAAGCCGAGATCAACGCCGCCGTCAGCGAGGCCGAGGCCATGCCGCCACCTGCGCCCGACGCGTTCTTTGACTATGCGGAGGCCACCCTTTCGCCCCGTCTGCAGGAGCAGCGCGTCGAGCTGCTGCACTATAGTCAGCAGAACAAGTCAGGAAGGAGCTAGCAACGATGCAGATGACCATGATAGAAGCGCTCAACCAGGCGCTGGCCCTGGAACTGGAGCGCGATGGACGTGTAGTCGTATTGGGACAGGATATCGGCGCGAACGGTGGCGTCTTCCGTGTCACCGAACAGCTGCAGAAGCGCTTTGGCGAGAAGCGCGTCTTCGATACGCCGCTGTCAGAATCGGGCATCATTGGCAGCTCGGTAGGCATGGCCGTATATGGATTGCGCCCGGTCGCTGAAATCCAATTCGCGGGCTTCCTCTTCCTGAGCATGAGCCAGCTCGTCACGCAGGCTGCGCGCATGCGCTTTCGCAGCGCGGGAACCTTTACCTGTCCGCTGGTCGTGCGCGCCCCCTTCGGTGGCGGCGTACGCACGCCCGAACTGCACTCCGATAGTTTGGAAGGTATATTTATGCAAACGCCCGGCCTCAAGGTCGTCATCCCCTCCAATCCCTACGACGCCAAAGGGCTGCTCGCTTCCGCCATCGCCGACCCCGATCCCGTCCTGTTCCTGGAACATATCAAGCTCTACCGCTCTTTCCGCCAGGAGACGCCAGAGGAACACTACACGCTCCCCCTGGGCAAGGCGCAGACGGTACAGGAGGGCAGCGATGTCAGCGTGTTTGCTTATGGCGCGATGGTGCAGGTCGCCCTCGCCGCCGCGAAGCAACTGCCGGATGTGAGCGTCGAAGTCATCGACCTGCGCACCATCTGGCCCCTCGACGAAGCGGCTCTTATTGCATCCGTCGAAAAGACCGGGCGCGCCGTGATCGTCCACGAAGCCGCGCGCGCAGGCGGCGTCGGAGCCGAGATCACCGCCATTATCAACGATCACTGCCTCTACTCTCTGCTCAAGCCCGTGGAGCGCGTTACCGGCTACGACACGCCCTACCCGGCACCGGGGGACGAGGACAATTATGTACCCAGTCCTACTCGCGTGGTTGATGCTATCAAGCGTGTAATGGAGCCGTAGGAGGGCGCTATGCAAGAATTTAAACTGCCCGACCTGGGCGAAGGGATGCAGGAGGCCGAGATACGGCGTTGGCTGATTCAGCCCGGCGATACGCTCAAGCTCGATCAGCCGATGGTCGAGGTCGAGACGGATAAGGCCGTCGTTGAGATCCCTTCGCCGATCGCGGGCCGTGTCTCCGCTATTCGCGTGCAAGAGGGCACAGTGGCGAAGCTCGGCGAAGTGCTGGTGATCTTCGACACGCCCGGTGAAACGTCTGCGCTCGCTCGCTCGACTGTCGCTCCTGCTGCTGCTGCCAGTCCTGCCATAGCTCCAGAGCAGGCATCTATGCAGGCTCCTACTAATGGCGTAACGGCACAGCAGCGCGTTCTGGCCGCGCCCGCCGTGCGCAAGCGAGCTTTCGAACTTGGCATCGAGTTGGCAAACGTACGGTCATCGCATCCCAGCGGTCGCGTCACAATGGACGACCTGCAAAATTATATTGAGCATGCACAACAGGCACCCGTCGTGTCCCCATCTACGCCTGCTTCAAGCGATAGAGTGTTTGAACCAGCTCCTGCACAGGCTAACGGTGCTCGCAAACCCGCTCTTGTATCATCAGGTAAACAGCAAGAAGAGTCTGAAGAGCGCCAGCCGCTCACGGGACTACGCAAGCGTATCGCCGAGCGTATGGAGCGTTCGTGGCGCACCATTCCGCACGCCACCGCCTTTGATGAGATCGATGGCACCTCACTGGCGGCGCTGCGACAGGCCCTCAAGCCCGTAGCGGAACAGCGCGGAGTGCGCCTGACCTACATGCCGCTCCTGGTCAAGCTTCTGCTCCCGGCGCTCAAAGAGTTTCCCATCTTCAACGCCAGCCTGGACGAGGAGAAGCGCGAGATTGTCTACAAGCGCGTCTACCACATCGGCATCGCCACCGATTCGCCCGAAGGACTGCTCGTTCCCGTTCTGCGCGACGCCGATCAATTCACCATCATGCAGATTGCCGAGCAGCTCGATCACCTGATCGCGGGTGCCCAGAGGCGCTCCCTCGCGTTGTCTGAGGTGTCAGGCAGCACCTTCACGCTCAACAACGTCGGCAGCTTCGGTGGCAGTAGCGGCACGCCGATCATCAACTATCCCGAGACGGCCATTCTCGCGGTTGGTCGTCTGCAAGAAAAAGCGATCGTGCAGGATGGCAAAATCGTTGCGCGCACCATGCTGCCCCTGGCGCTCTCCTTCGACCATCGCGTCATCGACGGCGCGCTGGCCGGACGCTTTCTTGCGCGCTTCAGAGCACTGGTGGAGCAACCGCAGCAGTTGCTGCTCGACATGCTCTAGATAAATAGGAGGCTTCGTATGGTTGTCGGCGATGTTACAACGGCGGTAGATGTCCTGATTATCGGCGCGGGTCCAGCTGGCTACGTCGCGGCCATTCGCGCCGCCCAGCTTGGTCGCCACGTAACGCTGGTCGACGCGAACTCTGTTGGCGGCGTCTGTTTGCAGCGCGGTTGCATTCCGCTCAAGGCGCTGCTCTCCGCCAGCGAGCGCTATCAGCAGCTGCGCCAGGAGAGCCTCGCCGAGATGGGCATTGTCGCCGAAACGGTCTCTTTCGACTGGTCCAGCATGCAGGCGTGGAAGCAGGGCGTCGTGCAGCGCCTCGTCAACGGCGTGCAGCGCCTCATTGCTGGCAACCGTATCGAACTGCTCAAAGGGACCGCGTGGTTTATCAATTCCGAAGAGATGCGCGTCGAGGGGGAGGAGCTCTCGCATCGCCTCAAGTTCGATCACTGCGTCCTCGCCACCGGAGCCAGCGCCGTTCCGCTGCCGGACCTGCCCTATGATGGTCAGCAGGTGCTTACACCCGAACAGGCATTGCAATTATCCGAGTTGCCCGCGAAGCTGAGTATCTTCGGCAACGACTACATCGCCCTTGAGCTGGCGACCCTTTTTGCGCGCCTCGGGGTCCAGGTCAGGCTCTCCACCCCTGGCGACCAGATACTGCCCGATGTCGATGCCGCGCCGCTGCGCCTCGTGCAGGCGGGACTGCGCAAGCTGGGCGTGCAGATCGCGACGAAGGCCGCTATTGCCGCGCTAGATGAACGTCCCCTGGTTGTCTCGAACGGCGTGCGGCCCAACACAGCGGGCCTGTCCCTCGCCGAGGCCACTATAAAGGTAACGGATCAGGGTGGCATCGTCGTCGATAGCATGCAACGGAGCAGCGTGCCACACATCTACGCAGTCGGCGATTGTACCGGGAACCGGGCGCTGGCAAGTATCGCTATCAAGCAGGGCAAGGTCGCCGCCGAAGTGCTCTCCGGTCAGCGCGTCCAGTTCGCGCCACTGGTCATTCCCTGGGTCGTACATACCACCCCGGAACTGGCGACCGTGGGCCTGTCACCGAAGGCAGCCGAGCGCGCTGGCTACAACATCATCACAGGCCGTTTCCCTCTCGCCGCCAACGGTCGCGCCCTGACGCTCGCTACCGACACCGGTGTAGCCACGATCGTCGCCAATAAAGAAGATGGTAGCGTGCTGGGAGCTACCGTAGTGGGGCCGCGCGCGGGCGATCTCATCGGACAGATGTCGCTCGCCATCGAGATGGGCGCAACCCTGACCGATCTCTCCGAAATTATCTACGCCCACCCCGGCCTCAGCGAGATGCTACAAGAAAGCGTGGACTCCGCGCTCAACCAGGCCATTCACATATTGCGTTAGCTACGTCCTCAAGCGTCGGGATGGGGCGTATCGGGCACCTGGTCAAGCTGCATGAGGATCTGGCGAGCCTTATCCACCGTCTTCACCGTGATCAGCTTGTCGATGACATCGCTCAATAGTTCGGGCGTGGTGAAGTGCTCCGCTTGCTGCTGCACCAGGGCCGTTAGTTCCGGGAAGCGCCTCTCCACGACGCGCACAAGCGTGGGACGCAAAGCATTCAGCGCTCCCTGCTCAATGCCTTGCTTCTTACCGAGCTCGAATCCTTTATCGACGCCCTTCTGCACCATTTCCTGATAGGACCAGGACTCTTCGAGAAAATCCTCGAACATCGCAAACCTCCTTTTCAACCATTTCTGGTCGGCTTTCGTCGTGTAGACGCGTCCCGCGAAGGCATATCCTAAAGCCAGTATATCCTCTTTGCCAGCAGCCTGCAGCCCTGCTATCATGTCATTGACGATTTTATCGCGCGCGTCCTTCGCTCCCTGAGTAAGTGGCAGCAGCGGGAGCAGTCCTTCCAGGCCCTTCTGTTGCAACTTCTCCGGTGGGATCTCCCACAGGAAAATGTTTTCGTAATAGAAGATGTGAATGATATTGCCATCCACCAGTTTCAGGATGAATGGCGGCTCGACGATGGAAGTATCTTTCCAGATGTAGAGCGCAAATGAGCAGACGGGGAGTTGTGTGAGATAGGTAGTAGCAATATTATATTCCCACATCCGCCTGCTCATGTTGGCATCGTGATAGCGCTGAAATTCGACATGGACCACGATCTCCTGCTTGTTTCTGACTGCATTACAGAGAAAGTCCGCTTCGACGGCGCGAATGATCTGTTCGTTGGTCACGTCGCTGACGTACTGTGTCCCTTGCAGGACCAGGGAGACGAAATCCTGGGGGTTGGCGCGTGCCAGCATCTTCATCAGCCGATCCCATACTTTTGCCATAAGAAACCCACCCTTCCACATGTCTTTCTTTATTCGGTAGAGCACAGAACCATAATAGCGCTCCGAGAGCGTAAATTCAAGCGGATGGTACTTTATGGGCATAGGCTGTGATTAGAGCAAGCAGCTATGCTTCTCTATGGTGGGAGCTTCAATACAACCTTGAGCCATCACGATACGTAGATACAACTGTTACAACTCAGCAGAAAGAATGTATCAGTCGCTATAGAGATGCCAGCATGGAGGTATACATCCTATGATGCTACAAATGGAATCGGGCCAGCCTATGCGTGAAGATCCAGGCTACGGGCGCTACGAGGGGAACCAGACATATGCTCCGCCTCCGCAGTATGGCGCGGGGCCGCAGTACGACGATGAGTTTATTGATGGGCTGGCGCAGCGCTTATCACAACGCATGGCGCAGGGACCAAGAGGCAAGATACAGCCGACTCCCAACACCGACAGGGTATCAGCCGGTATGCGCCTGGCGTTAGCGATCGTCTCCATAACGATGCTGATCCCCCTGGCAGCTATATTGCTGGCCGGCGTAGGAGGGATAACTGGAATGCTCAGCTTTGGGGCTGCCTGTTTCGCCATCCTCTTCATCAACCTTGTCTTTAACAATCCGTTCCATCGTAGCTAGAGATTGTCGATGGCGTTTTTGAGCGTCATGACCGAGCGACCAAGCTCAGTCACCTGTTCCTGGATGGCCGCCGTCTTCTTCTGTTCGGAGCGCACGAAGCGCGTATAGGGCGTGATGGCCTCCTGGACGCGGCTGAGGGAATTGGTGAGCTCTTTATGGAACTGCTCGCTCATGGCGCTGTGCAGGCGCGTGCGCAGCTCCTCCATCTTGTCGTTGAAGTCTTGCTTGGCGCGCTTGCGACGGGCGGGAATGATGTAGAGGCCGAGTCCGAGCAGGACCGCTCCGGCGAGGATGCCGCTTACATCGGCGGCGGCTGTTCCGACGAGTGCGACGATGGCCGCACCGAGACCGATGCCGCTGGCTCCCGCGATGGCCGCCTGGGCGACTGCATTGCGCAGATCCTGGGAAAGCTCGATGGCCTCGGCGTCGCGATCGTAGGTGCTGACGACGTTGGCAGCCGTGCGCGCCACCGATTGCAGGAGCGTGCGCCTGTTATAGTCAAACTGGCGCGCTACTGAACCAATCATGCTATCGTCGCGGCGCACGCTCATCTGGCGACGGCGGTCCAGGTACTCCATCACATCCTGCCACAGGCGATGCTCGTGCTCTACCAGCCAGTCGATGAGCTCCTGCACGGACTGGTCGATGCGGGCGGCGCTATCGGCGGTCACGCTCTGCTCGAACTCCTCGCGAATGCGCCCGCCCTGCATTAGATCGAAGATGCGTCCCAGGCGGATGGTGTCGTCGAAGAAGAAGTCGCCGCGATTGCGCATCGCCAGCACGATATTCTCGATCTCGCCGAGGCGGTGCGTGAAATTATTCTCCATATCCTCGCGGTAGAGTCCCAGCTGTTCGTCGATCGTGCTCACCGTGCGCGCATCCTCGGCCAGCAGGTTGGCGCGCTGCTCCACTGAATCCCGCGTCTGGGCAAGCAGGCGCTCCATCACGCCGAGCGGACTGAGCAGCTTCAGGCGCACGCGTTCGATCTCGTCAAGCGTGCGGAAGAGGTAGGATTCGAGGGCACCAAAGCGGCTCTTCTCCCACAATTCCACGGCCTCATGCCCGACCGCGTTGCTGGCTTTCTGTACCATAATGGCCGATACGGGGAAGATCTCTGGTTGGAAGCCAAGCAGGTTTTTGCAGTTCTCGCGCACGAAGTGCAGCACCTCTTCGAGATCGGCGGGCGTGCGCAGCAGGTCGATCTTATTCAAAATGATGATGACCTTTTTGCCCCAGGCGCGGATGCGTTCCATAAAGACGCGCTCGCTCTGTGTGAACGGGCGATCGACCGAGGTCACGAAGAGGATCAGGTCGCTGCGTGGAACGAACTCCTCGGTCAGCCGCTCGTGCTCGCGCAGGACCGCGTTGACGCCGGGCGTATCGACGATGCTGATGTCGCGCAGGAATTCGGCGGAATTATCAACCTCCAGGACGCCGTGTTCGCGCAGGCGGCGCTCGTTCTCCTCGCCGTAACGCAGAATTGTGACCTGGTGGGTTGTAGGAACGACGCCCTCCTCCAACACGTTGCCGCGCAGGAGCGCGTTGATGCAGGCGGACTTACCCGCGTTGAACTCGCCCACGATCACCAGCATAAAGAGATCGTCCAGCGAAGAAGTGACCTGGCTCAATGTTGAGGCGTAGGCGTCCGCGCCCTCGAAGCCAGCCAGGCATGCCTGTAGCTCGCTGGCAATCTGGCGCTCTTGTTGTAGCAGGGCGCGCTGGCGTTCCTGCAAAACCGCTTTGACCATAACTCTTTATTCCTTTTGCTGCTCTTGACCCGAGAAGAGTCCAGATGGCAAATGCTGAGGGACAACGACTTTGAGAGTGGCGGGCGCAACGCTAATGGTCGTGAGCGGATCGCCCTGATACGTATAGCCCATGGCGTCGCCGTCGATCTGGATAGCGACCGGGTGCCGTGTATGTATGGTAATAAGGGTTCCCGTGTCGTAGCTTACCCACTGATAGCGTCTTTTATCGTGGAGCATGAAGCTAATAAAGACCATGATGCGACCGAGCACACTGCGCTTGCGCACGATGCAGACATCGAGCAGCCCGTCGTCGCATTTCGCCTGACTGGTGTACTTGACAGCGCCCGCGTATAATTGCGTATTGCCGATCACGATCTGTAGCGCGTTGGCCTTGATCTCCCGCCCGTCCATCTGCAGAGTGACGCGATAGGCTGGATAGCCCAGGCCCAGCCAGGTACCGATAAGCAGGTAGCCAAGTACGCCGAAGCGCTTGGCCGGTCTCTTCTCGACCATGTGCGCTACCTCGCCGTCGATGCCGATGCCCACCATGAGCAGAAAATAGCGCTCGTTGATTTTGCCGAGATCGATACGCCGCGTCTGCCCGTTAATCAGGATATTGCGTGCCTTCTCAGTATCCAGGGGAATGCCTACCTCACGCGCCCAGACGTTGACTGTGCCGCTGGGAAGCACGCCGAGCGCCGTTTCGCTGCCCGCCAGCTCCTGTATCACCTCGTTGATGGTGCCATCGCCGCCGACCACCACCACGACATCAATGCTCTGTTGGACGGCTTCGCGGGCTAAGCGACGCGCATCACCAGCCGCGTGCGTCAGCCTGAGTTCGGCTTGCCAGCCGTGGGTATGCAGAAACGCAACGGTCTCCTGGATGCGGTGCGCCTGTTGCGCGTAGCTGCCCGCCGTGGGATTGGCGATGATGATGGCGCTGAGCTGCGTGCCCTGCCGTGAATTAACGTTCTCTAGCGTACCTTCTTGCATACTTGCTCTTTCATACTAAATGCAGATACCAGCCCTGTTTCTGACCGCCGACAGTACGTTTTTGTCTCTACCTTGCCAAACAGCGCGCAGCATCTGGTTTTGTCACAGATAGATAAGTCCTTGTGGATAGTAGAGAGAGAGAGGCTCCTCTACTCATTCTACGAAATGATGGCACTTATGGTTACGGAGATAATAGAGGGCGCTTGTTTGAAGGCAAGAGATCAGTCCACGCGGGGCACGCGGGCCAGAATCTCGGAGACGACCTCGTAATTGATGGTACCCAGGCGCTGCGCGACCGTTTCGGCGCTCAGGGTGGCCTGGCCCTGTTGACCGATCAGGACCACCTCGTCGCCCACGCGGATCTGTGGAATGTGCGTGACATCAACCATGCACTGATCCATGCAGACGCGACCGAGGATAGGAGCCTCCTGGCCGTGTAGCAGGACGTAGCCCCAGTTGTTTGGAGCGCGCCTGAAGCCGTCGGCGTAGCCAACGGGGAGGACTGCGATGCGCGTGGGACGGTCCGTGACATACGTGCAGCCGTAGCTGACGCACTCACCAGCCGGGAGCATTTTCACCTGCGCGACCAGGGTCTTGAAGCTGAGCGCGGCGCGAAAATCCTCCGGCAGACGTAGATTTGTCGATGGGTCCAGACCGTAGATGGCGATGCCCGGTCGGACCATCGTGAAGCGCGCTTCAGGTAGACTCAACGTAGCGGCGCTATTGGCGGCGTGGACGATGGGAGGACGCAGCCCATGTTCGTCCAGCAAGGTGAGGACGCGTTGGAAGCGTGCGAGCTGCTGATGAGAATACGATAGATCCTCGGCATCGGCGTTTGCCATATGGGTGTAGAGACCCTCGAACTCCAGAACAGGCCCGTGGTCAGCGATGGCGCTAACGAGTTCTAACACCGCGTCGAGCTGCTCGGCACGCACGCCCAGGCGTCCCATACCCGTATCGATCTTCGCGTGTACCTTCACCGTTTTGTCAAGCGCCTGCGCAGCGCGTGCCAGTGCCAGCGCCGCCTCGGGCGAGTAGAGGGTAACGGTAATGCCGAGGCGCACCGCCTCGCGCATCTGCCAGGGCGGAACGTATCCGAAGACCAGGATGGGCGCTGTGATACCCGCCTCGCGCAGGGGAACGGCCTCGCTCACCGTCGCGACTCCCAACATATCGGCACCGTTGCGCAAGACCGTGCGCGCAACCTTCAGCGCTCCATGCCCATACGCATCGGCCTTCAGGCTGACAAGCACGCGCACGGCGGGGCCGACCAGCTCTTTGATGAGATGCGTGTTATTTCCTATAGCGTTGAGGTCGATGGCTACCCACGTCGGACGATCGGGACGCGTGACCACGATCTGCTTCCAGGCTGGCGACTGGCGCACCAGCAGAGCAGGCGTCTGGGTAGACGTATCCATCAGCAGTTCGGTCACTTTCTCCATGCGCGTATCTTCGGAGCCTTTGATAAGCACAACCGCGCCTTCGCTACTCTTTACAATATCGCGCACTGCCCGCGCCGCATCTTCGTGGGTCGACGTAACGAAGACGCGCTCAGCAGGCAGACCCGCCTGTCTGGCGGACTCCGCGATCAGGGCGGCCTGCTCGCCACGCGTGACCAGGTAGTCGGCGCACTCGCGCACCTTCTCGCCCAGGCGCTGATGTTCCTCGCTCGAACTGTTGCCCAGGTTCAGCATATCGCCTAGCGCGGCGATGCGACAACGGGCGGGCAGCGCCTTGAGCGTCTCCAATCCGGCGGTCATCGAGAGCGGCGAGGCGTTATGGGTATCGTCAAGGCGCCTTGTGCCAGCGCTGCCTTGCAATGGATAGAGCCTGCCTGGCACTGGCCGTACCTGGCTGAGCGCCTGCTGAATCTCGGCGGGTTGCAGGTTGCAGTGACGAGCGACCGTGTAGGCGGCCAGCATCGTAGCGACGTGATGCGCTCC
This sequence comes from Chloroflexota bacterium, assembly GCA_030854195.1. Taxonomy (GTDB): domain Bacteria; phylum Chloroflexota; class Ktedonobacteria; order Ktedonobacterales; family Ktedonobacteraceae; genus JACDAE01. The sequence goes on along the minus strand of JALYTQ010000090.1, from coordinate 4,639 downwards.
CAGCAGCTGCGAGGACAATGCGAGCGACCTATCAACGCCCGTTTGCTCATTGGATGGGAGCGTGCAGCGTACACCTTCCCATGTGACCTCGACATCTCTGACCTGCGAGGGAGCATAAGGAATGGAGCGTTGCTCGTTATGTCGTGGAAGGCGCGGCAGGAGTTCACTTAGCAGCGGATCGTCAGTGTTATAAATAGCGGTCCTTTGTTCCCTGAGAGACGTAAAGAGCGTCATAAGCTCGCTGGCAAGGTGCTCGATGTTCTCGAAGTAGAGCATCTGGACCGGACTGATATTGGTCAGAACGCCGATGTGGGGTCGCGCAATGGCGCACAGCTGCGCGATCTCGCCTGGATGATCGCAGCCCAGTTCCAGCACCGCGAACTGGTGCTTTTTCTCCAACCTGCCCAGGGAGAGCGGCAGGCCGAGCAGATCGTTGTAGTTCTCCCAACTCCTGAACGTCGCAAAGTTGCTGGCGAGCACGGTCGCGATCGCCTCCTTAGTGCTGGTCTTGCCAACGCTCCCCGTCACCGCGATAACGGTTGGTTGCCAGAGCTCCAGGATTGCCCTCGCGTACTGTTGGAGGGCGAGACGCGTATCCTGTACAATCACGGTCGCAACGTTTGCCTGCTGCAATCTTGACAGAATATCCTGTGATAGTGTTTTGAGAACACGTTCCTCAAGCAGCAGACCGGAGGCACCCTGCTCCAATGCATCAAGCAAAAAGTCGTGCCCATCGCCGCGCAAGCCGCGCACGGCCACAAACATCGCGCCGGAGAGAATCTGGCGGCTATCGTGGCTAAAGGCCGTGAAAGATGTCTGGCTGCCTGATGTGTAAAGTGTGCCGTTTGTTGCTGTGAGCAAGGTGTCCAGGGGAATCATCGAGAAAAAGTCCTTTCGAGCGCGCTAGTGTTCGGCCCTTATTATAGACGTTTCCAGGAAAGTCGTCGAGGGGATAGCTGTCAATTGGTGTTTTCCGAAGAGGTCGTGCTGAGCAGGCGAATGCGTTGCGCGAAGCCACCGCGCTCCTGACGCCGCCGCTCCTGCTCGGCGCGCACCGCGTCGGGAGCGATAGTGTTCTCACTCATGAGCGTATCGATCACCTCGTAGAGATCGGCAAGTTCAGTGATGAGCTGTTGAGTCTCAGCGGCGGTTGCGGCCTCCCGCGCCTCCTCGACCAGTTTTTCGCGCAGAGCCTGCTGATATTCTTGCTCGTTCATAGTTTCAACAGCATAAGTGTAGCCCGTCTGAGCGAGGATTTCGGGTATGCGGTCGCGTATGAGCTTGTTGTATTCGGTGTGCATGATTATGAGACTCCTCCATCCAAATCATTAATATAACGTATCATCTCAAAAATTCGGGGAAAGAAAAACAGAACATCTGACGAGGCAGTGTTATGAGAAGGGACAGGCAATGATGACAAAAAAGAAGAGACCGATGAAGCTCAGGTTACGAGAGACCAGGAGGCCGAGAGTGGGAGAGCGTTGGCGCGTTCTTTGATGAGAGAGGCGAAACTGGGGAGTCTGTTGATTTGAGCAATGCGATCAGAAAAATAGTGGAAGAGATTGACCCCAAGCTTGTCAGCAGTACTCACGAGGGTCTGAAAAGTATCCCACGCCTTGATGCCTTGGGTGGTGCGTGCCTGCAAACTCACATCCCGTTTGCGGACGCGCTGTCTGGCACCCAGTTCTGCCGGATTGTTGTGTAAGAGAATTTCTGGATGAGAAAGCACCATCAACAATGCCTCTTTTTTGGCCAATGTCAGAGCTTTGCGTGCGTCTAATTGGTCGTAGCCGCTCGGGTGTCCGAAGAGGAAATCGAACGCCGCTCGCAAGGTTTCGGCCTGGACGGGACTGGGATCGTCTCGGTAGGACAAGAGGTCTCGGTAGAGCTTCCAGAAGTCTTTGGCAAATTGCTCCAGGAGATCGCAATGGGCAAGAAAGCGTGGCATCAGTTTTTTGTAATGGCGATATTCATGAATCCAACACAGAGCCAGTTCGGTGGTCAACCCGTTGAATTGAGGGGCATCATCACACACCAGCAGTTTCACCACCGGGTAGGTGGTCTGGGTTCGGTAGGCTGCAATTGCCAGGGCTTCCTTCACCTGCTTGCGCAGCGTGTCCCCTTGCTTGGGCAAATGTGCATCGAGCACCTCGTCGAGGAAGGACTCGGGGTAGGTCTGATCCTGCGGCAACAGCGTAGGAAGCAGGCGACACCACTTCTGCGTCACGCCTGACTGAGCCATCAATTCCAAGGCGAGCGGGTTCATCTGAAAGACGGGGTCGGCACCGCCTTGAAGCACGCGAAGCAGCGTGATCCGATCTTTGGAGGGCAGGGTACAATAGGCGGTGTACAGCGGGTTGCACAGGATATGGCACTGCTCGTGTTGACCATTGATGGTGGTGCTTGTGCTATCGAGATGCTGCCACGGGGAACTGGAGAGACCTGCCTGCACGACGGTAGCACATTCCGCATGGAACGGCTCCAGGTCTTTGATCAGCAGGTCAGAAAGCTGTCCCGCACTGATCAGCAGACCAACGGTTTGCAAGAGGTCCAAGATTTTTGGCTCACTCATTCCGCTGGCGTAGTAGAGGGCCAACACCCAGGCTCTCACTCCTGGTCCAAACTGGCCTCGGTACCCGGCAGGCATTTCGGCCAGATAGGTTCGCTGATGGGTGGGTGAGTAATATTTCTCTTTGCGGAACCGGATGTTGTCCGTACGAAACTCAATGTCCTGGACCGTGACCTCCTCATAGCCCTTGAAGGTAGCATCGGCTGGCAGTCGGGTGTGATCTAGCGTGAGGATTTCGACCCGATCAATTCTTACCAGGGTCTGCTTCCTGGCTTTGTGATGCGCTTTGGACTCACGACGTTCCTGTTCCGATGAGAGCGGGAATGCAGGTTTGTGCGCGTTGATCTTCGGTTTGCCCTGTTCCCCTTTGAGTCGATTGACCTCATCGCGCAACCGTTGGATTTCTTCGGATTGCGCTTGAATTTTGGTGTGCTGGGTTTCTACCAAGTTCATGAGGGTGATGAACACTTGGCGCAGACTTTCATCTTCAATGGTGGTGGGATCGAAGTTTTCTACCATACCTCCAGTATACCTGGGCCAGCAATTTTTGCCTCATGCCAAGTTACCTCGAATTATTGAGATGATACAATATAACTATTTTCTTTATGTGATAAGCACGAAAACATGGAATAGTTTTTAAAATCCACTGAAAAGTCAATCTCCATCTTTAGATCATATATTGTATGTTGATGTTAAGTCCAGAGAACTATGTTAAACTTTGCTCTGACGAATGAGATAAAGCTGATGAGCAGATTATGAATCCATCTGTTGGAGAGATTAGTCCATCTCACAGGGATACGGTGCATAGTACCTATATTAGTTTTCTTACATTACCAATTGTCATTCAAACACGACTATAGTATACTCAGTAGTACTAAAATGTTGTTCAGATTGTGGACGACCAAGTGATCAGAATACTTCATCAACACTTTCATTCTTCAAACATTTGATGAAACAGAGCTAAAGAATGCTTCTAGAAGGTTAGAAAGTTTTGGGTACAGAATACCAGTTATAAAATAAGCCTTCCCATGTGTTTTAGGATAAGTACTAATGCCTGTAAACATTTTCTTTTGCTATGCACCCCAAGATAGAATATTACTAGAGGAGCTTGAGAAGCAGCTAACGTATTTGCAGCGGCAAGGCATCATTAATATATGGCACGACCTTAAAATTAGCGGAGGATCTAAACGGGAGCAGGAAATTAACACACATTTCTCCACAGCACAAATTATTCTTTTGTTAGTGAGTCCAGATTTTATGCGTTCAGATCACTGCTATACCGAAACAATACAAGCTTTAGAAAGACAAGAAGCTGGCGAGGCTCGTGTAGTTCCTGTAATCCTTCGTAATGTCACTTGGGAAAATGCACCATTTGCTAAATTACAAGCTTTACCTGCAGATAAGAGACCTATTAAGTCCTGGCAGCCTAAAGCTAGGCAAGATAAAGCGTTTCAAGAGGTTGCAGAAGGCATCAGCAAGGTTGTAGGAGAGATAACGTCGAAAGACATGCAAACCACATCTCTAAATACAAATCTTAAGCCCTCTATATCTGAACGAAAAAATACAAGGGAGCGATGGTTAAAAGAAGCCGCTAACCATGAGAAGATTCATAATTGGACAGAGGCTCTTGTGGCTTATGAACAATTGCTTTTACTGGATCCCGAAAATGCCAGGATTTATTACAAGAAAGGTAGCATACTTAGTGATCTCAAACGCTATGAAGAGGCTTTGGTGGCTTTCAAACAAGTAATACAACTTGATTCTAAAGTTACTATTGTATACCAAAAAATTGGAGATATTCTCAAAGCCCTTCGGCGTTATGAAGAGGCTCTTGTAGCTTATGAACATTTCATCCACTATAGTCCTGGTGATGATGATTCTTTCGCTTCTGAGGAAGCAGAGGCTTGTATTAGTAAAGCGGATATGCTTTATAATATGAAACGCTATGAAGAGGCTCTTGTGGCTTATAACGAAGCTATTGAGTTCTACCCCGATCCTCTTTACTTCTGTTTTAAAGCGGATATGCTTTATAATATGAAACGCTATGAAGAGGCTCTTGTGGCTTATGAT
>JALYTQ010000352.1 GCA_030854195.1 Chloroflexota bacterium | reverse complement strand
TTGTAGACCTATTTAATGCTGCACCGTAGCGGTTGAGACTGGCAACGCATCCCAACGTACCTATTCTTCCTTTCCGAGCGCCTGACTGCGTAGCAGTAGAAGCGTAGCTTCGTTGGCACTCGGAATAAGGATTTCGCTCGTAACGGAGCCCATTGTTGGGCTGAGTCTGGTCAGGTGAGCTGATAAACCGTTTTCCGCTTACAAGCCCCTGCTCTTTCAGACATGGGGTTCCTGACCGTCTACCTGCTTTCCTTGATCCGCATCTTCCGCGTTCTGTTCAGAGAGAAGGACTGGTCGTCTGGGCGTTCCCTACGCCACCTTTGTCACTCCCCACCACAAGCAACGCACCGATAGAATCTAAGCAGGTACGCGTTGTACGTTGCACAATTCTACTCCCTATCACACATCTTCGCTTGACCTTTCAGGGCTTCGCGTTTATACTTTCCCCTGAAGGGGCAGCCAGAGCCAATGTTCTTTAACGACCCGCTTGAAGGTACTGAAACAGTGGAAAATTCTTCTCTTGCCGCTTCTATTGTACCAGTTTTAAAAAATATAACAACAGGTAGGCGCTTCCAGCGAGGGCTTTTTCCTCTCTTTCGTTTTGCGAGCGCGGGAAGAAGCGCCGATGTCTATAGAACAGCGCGTATAAATCTTGCACTAATTGGTAAGGATGGATGATGTGAGAAACGACGACGAACAACAGCCGCCACATTTCCCTCAGGGACCCCAACCCCCACAGGCCGATTCTTATTATCCTGACCTGACGATGGATATGGGCAGTTCTCTTGGCTACGGCCAGAGTATACAGCATCACTCTATCAGTATGCCTCAGCCGACGGAATCGCTGCCGCGCATGCGCCGCGAGCGTCTCCAGCAGTTGCGCGAGGAGCGCATGCGCCGCCAGCAGCGGAGGATAGATATGCCAGCTCTTATCTCACGCAAGCGACAGCACGACCCGCTAGAGCCAGCAGGCAATGTAGCAGTACAATTGAGTCCTGCTCCACAAACTGCCGCCGAACCAGCACAGGGTACTGCTGAGATTCAGCGCGTGAAGGTTGCGCGTGCCTCTTCTCTCATCAGTGGCGCATTTTTGCTCAGTAGCATTCTGGGACTCGTGCAGACCTTTCTCTTTACCTATATTTTTGGCAGAAGCATGTCGGGAGAGGCGTATTTACAGGCGTATCTCATCCCTAACCTGATCTTTACCGTGATTGCGGGTGGCGCGCTCAGCTCCGCGTTTATTCCGGTTTTTACCGCGTACGCGCTCAAGGACAGGGATGAGAAAGAGGCGTGGCATATTGCCAGTAGCGCCTTGAATCTCTCTGTAGCATGTATGATCGCGCTATCGCTCGTTGCTATCTTCCTGACACCGGTCCTTGTGCCGCTCTATAGTCGGCCCGATGAGGTCGGTCTTATTGTGACGCTGACGCGTATTATGCTCTTACAGGCAGTAGTGCTTGGTTCGGGCGTCATTGTTGGCGCGGTACTCAACACAAAACAAGATTTCACGCGTACAGCATTGGGGACCGTATTATACAATGTTGGCCTGATTCTTGGCCTGATGCCTGGTCTATTTATGACCTTCCACGCACGTTCAAATATACTGCCCGACTCGGCTGTTTACTTCGCCACTATAGGCGTCGTCCTGGGAGCTATCTTGCAGGTAGGCGTGCAGATTCCCGGTCTGGCTAAGGTCAATATGCGCTATAGCTTTGTGTTTGACTGGAAACATGCTGGAGTGCTCCAGATTGCGCGGCAGATGGTGCCACGCGTTATTAATGCCGTCATGCTCTCATTCAGTACGGCGGTAGATCGCTCTCTGCTCTCACTGCTGGGCGCGGGCCTGATAAACCCATACATCCAGTCATTCTCTATTCTCCTTCTGCCTGTCTCGCTCTTTGGTTCATCGGTCTCTACCGCCGCGTTCCCTTCGCTGGCTGGTTATGCCGCGAAGCAACGCTACGAGCGCGTGCGCAGCATTATCATGGAGACGCTGCGCGGTATCCTTTTCTTGACCATTCCTTCGGGAGTCGGGCTGGTGGTCCTGTCTTTCCCCATCACTCAGGCTCTGCTTGAACATGGAAATTTTGATATCATAGCCACGCGGCTCGCTTCAACGGTACTGCTCTTCTTTGCACTGGGTTTACCCGGACTGGCCGCCGTAGAAATCCTGACGCGCTCCTTTTACGCCTTGCAGGATAGTAAAACTCCCGTAACGATCAGTGTGGCTCAGTTTATCTTGAAGATTGCGCTGAGCATTATCCTCATCAACCTGGCCGTGTTTGGCGTGCAGTGGGGCATGGGTGCGCTGGCCTTCTCAACTTCTATTGCAGGCACAATTGAGGCGCTGGTACTCTTTTTCCTGCTCTCGCAGCGTATTGGTGGATTTGATCTGCATCCTCTGCTAAACTTCTTCAAGCAGGCACTGTTGGCCTCGGGCGCGATGGCAGGAGTTGTGTTGGGAATGCGCTTTATTCTTGACCACATGATCGATACCACCAGCATGCCGAAGCTCTTTATACACGGTATTCTCATGGCGCTACTAAAATTGTTGATTGAACTGGTTGCTGGCGCGGCAGCGTTCCTGATAGTTGCTCGCCTGCTGAAGATGGAAGAGATGAATTCAGGGCTGGTGAGACGTGTTATCCAACTGTTGAGGCTTCCCTGGCTATGAGGATCTCGACCTTTCCCACAACAACTCTTCCACCATCCACTTTCAGAGAGTGGACGAAACATAACTGGTCAACAGAACTCGCGATGCAGTATGATGTACATATAAGTGAGCACAATAGGAAAGGTGAGAGGATAGATGACGGAACAAATACCTTATGTTCAGCTTGAGAGCGGCACGCTTCTGCCAGCCTTTACGCTACCGGGAGCCGATGGGATGCCACATGGACCATGGGATTACAAGCAGCACGATCACCTGCTGCTCCTCTTCGCGCGCAGCAGCGCGACCAGCGATGGGCGCGGGTTCTTGCGCGCATTCGCGCCGCGTTACCCGGAATTTCGCGAGGAGCAATGCGCGCTTCTCGCTGTCACCGCCGATACGGTTATTGCCAACCTACAAGCGCAGGACGAACTGCACCTACCGTTCCCGCTCCTCGCCGATCCGACAGGAAGCGTCATTCAGCGCTACACGAAGTGGGACACGATAACGCGCCTGTTGACGCCCAGCATTGTGCTGGCCGATCGCTACAACGCTGTCTATCAGCAGTGGACAGCAGACAACGAGGCGGATCTGCCACGCATCGAAGAGTTGCTAGCAGATCTGCAATATCTGAATAAGCTGTGTACACCTTAGCAGCATACTTTTTCTCATTTCATTTAAAGGATTACCATGCACGACCGACAAGACAGTACACCATCCTGGAATATCGAAACGCTACTCGTTCATGGCGAGCCGCGCAGTCGTCCCAATAGCCTCGCTGGCACGCCGACGATACGGCCTATTCACGCCAGCACGACCTATCTCTATCCCAGCGTCGAGGATCTGGACCAATCGTTCGAGGGCACCACTCCTACAGGCGAGCCTGCATTTGTCTACGCGCGCCAGGGCAACCCCAATGCGAACGAACTCGAAGAAGCTCTGACACTGGCAGAAGGCGGCGTCGGCGCGGTTACATTCGGCTCAGGGATGGGGGCTATTCACGCGGCACTCGTCGCGGCGGGACTCGCTCCGAGGGCGAAGGTTGTAGCATCGCAGGATCTCTACGGCCCGACGGTTAGCCTGCTCCAAAAGGTCTTCGCGCCGATGGGGGTCGAGATAGTGCTAAACGACCTGTGTTGTATCGATGTCGCGGAGTTCATTCACAACGAGCAGCCCGACGTCGTCTACATTGAAACACTCTCCAATCCGCTCGTCAAGATGGTTGATCTCGATGCCGTCAGCGCCGCCGCGCGCGAGGTGGGCGCTGTTACCATCGTGGATAGTACATTCACGACGCCTTATCTGCTCAAGCCGATCGAGCATGGCATCGATATCGTCGTACACAGCGCAACAAAGTATATCAGCGGGCACGGAGACAGCACGGGAGGCGTCGCCATCAGTGCGAAAAATGCCCTGCTCGACCAGTTGCGCAGCTACGGCATCCTCCTGGGTGCGATGCTCAGTCCCTTCGAATCGCACCTGCTGCTGCGCGGATTGAGGACGCTCGCGCTGCGCATGGAGCGCCATTGCAGCAATGCTTTACAGGTCGCGCACTTCCTACAGGAGCATCCGCAGGTTCACAGGGTCTATTATCCTGGCCTCGCTACTCATCCCCAGCACGATCTCGCCAACAGGTTGCTGGGCAATAGCCGCTATGGAGGGTTGCTCGCGTTCGAATTGAAGGAGCAGACGCGCGCGGCGGCGTTCCGCTTTATGAATGCGCTACAACTGTGCCTGCCCGCCACCACGCTGGGCGACGTGTTCTCCCAGGTAAGCTATCCTGCGATCTCTTCGCACCGCACGCTGACCGCCGCGCAACGACACGCAATGGGCATCACAGAGGGCTGCATCCGGCTCTCCGTGGGCATCGAACACATTGACGATATCTTGCAGGACCTGGACGCGGCACTGCTAAGCTAAGCAACCTCACAAAAGAGTAAGGGTGTTTGGCGCAGTGGCGACCCGAGGCC
>JALYTQ010000351.1 GCA_030854195.1 Chloroflexota bacterium | reverse complement strand
CCGGTGGGATGCGCGTCGTTATATTCGCTCTGGCGGATAAATGTGCCTTGCAGGATATCGCGGCCCTCATTGATCTGCGCCTCGTCGCCTGTTAGCGAGACGGCGACGACGAAAGTCATATGCGGCGTTCTGGTGATTGCTATATGTGTGTCTGCCAGGAAAATCTTCGCTTCGGCGTCCGTTGTGTCTTCGTTGGCGGCCCAATCCCAGTACTGATAAGCGGCTGTGAGGTTCCCTGTACTGGCGCTGTGGGCTGCTTCTTGCTTGAGCGTTCCATTGATACGCTTTGCATCGAAGAAGCAGCCACCGTTGCAGAGCCCGAGTCCATTGCTTCCTGCTACCATGCCGATGCCTCTATCCGGGGCTGGAGGCGCTTTGTGCAGGATGGCGGCTCCCGCCCAGATGACTATGGTGGCGACGAGCAGTGCAGAGAGTATCCAACCAAGCGCTTTTTGCCACCAGGGCGGCAAGAAGTGTTTTGGCGCAGGGAAGGAGAGCGGGGCCGCTAATTTTGTTGCAGGTAGGGGAATATGGCTGCCGAAGTAAATAACGAATTCGAAGGCTGCAACGATAATAACTATGATGAAGGTGATACCGGCATGTTGCAGCATCAGGTTGATGAGCGCGGCCTGCTGTATGACGCTGAGAGGCTGAGAGGCAAGGGAGACGTTGGCTATAAGGCTGATAATGATATTAATCAGTACCTCCGCCACAAAGCCGCCGAAAATAAGACGCCAGAAGCGCCCCTGCACTCTCCATAGCCACTTACATAGCCGTATGGCCCATAGCGGTGGGCCAGGCGGGCTACCATTAGAACTGGTCATACTCGTACCCGTTTCTCTTTTGCTGCTTCATTGCATCTCAACAGAATATTGAGAGCGTCATTGCCCATAAAGGCATTTCTGTCTATTGTGCCTTTACGTCATACTAGACGTGCTATCTCAAAAAAATTCAAATGTACAGAGGTATCGATCCGGCGCGTGAGAAAATGTAACGCTTCTAGCCGATCTCAGGGCTGTGAAGGGAAGTTATTTTCAAGCGAACTATGCATAGGGTAAAACGAAATAGTTGGGTTGCGAACTCTTGTTAAATGAGCATAGTTAAGTATAATAACTACCTTTTGGTCACACAAGGTAATAGGACCAATTGGGGATAGACAGGTAAATGAAGGTAGAATTTTGTGCTACGCTGGCCCGCGATCCTTTAAACTATCGAGCAGCAGGAAGGCCGTTGCCAGCTCCATCGTGATGCGGCGGTTTTCGTAGGTAACGGCTACCTCGTTGAATGCCTCTTCGGGCGCGTAGGCGAGGAGGAGATGGCCGTGCGCGTATTCGTGTGGGACATGTTGCTCGGCCCGAACCTTTTCGAGGAAATAGACAAGAGAGTGAATATCTGCCCGATTGAGGGGGAAGCTCTGCTGATAGGCCAGGTCGAAGCCTGCTGGCGTCTGGATGAGATGGCATTTCGTCATGGCAGTTTCTACAAGGCTAATCTCGGTGAATGGCTCCATACTGTTCTTCTCGCTTTCTTGGCCTATATGTTTCTATAGAAATAGACACAACACGTATTGATAGTTGGCGGCTGCGGGGATGTGACTGGCGTGAGCCCTGAAATATATCCTCGTTTGTATTTACGCAAGGACAGCATAACAGGTGACAGGGATTGGTGCAAGGGTGAGAAATGATGATGGGCACTTGAACTAGCCGACGTTCTTGCGTGGCAAAGCTGCTTCCGGTATACTTGAAAATGCGCACGAGAAATTTTATGGCGTGCTGCGATTTTCATATCTGGCATGCAGAGAGGGAGCCTTATGACTACAACTCCACCAGAAGATAATACATATTTGCTCGATGCGGAGAGTCCTACGGAACTGGCGCGGCTCGTCAATCAGGATCAGATGATGACGCGGGCGATGGGTGGACCATTGAGCGAGCAATCTGCCGAGACGCTCTCGTCGCTGCAGCATATCCTCGACCTGGGCTGTGGCCCTGGCAGCTGGGTGCTTGATGTCGCCTTTGCCTATCGAGATAGTGAGGTGTGCGGCGGCGATATCAGCAAAATTATGATCGACTACGCCAATGCACGAGCGCGTTCTCAGGGACTCAAAAACGCATCCTTTGGCGTGATGGATATCACGAAACCCCTCGATTTTGCCGATGCCACGTTTGATCTGGTGAATGCGCGGGCGCTGTTCGGCGTCCTACGGCGGGAGGCTTGGCAGCCCTTTATTGCTGAATGCACGCGTATTTTGCGTCCTGGCGGCGTTCTGCGCCTGACCGAACCGGTGGATTTTGGTGTCACCAATAGCCTCGCCTTTGCACAGATGCAAGCGCTGTGGTTTCAACTGTATACGCGTGGGGGCTATGGCTTTTCTCCTGATGGGTCTGGCTTTGGCCTTGCTCCGGTTCTGCCGCGCATGCTACGCCAAACGGGCTATGGCGCTGTGCAGTGTGCCGCCCACGCATTGGAGTTCTCCGCGCATACGCCTGACTGGGCTAATTTTTATCGCAATATGGATGTGGCTTGCCAGTTGGGACAAGAGCCCGCTGTAAAGTCAGGCGTTGCCACACGCGAGGAATGGGAGCGTGTCTATCAGCAGATGCTCATCGAGATGAACGGGGAGGATTTTTGCGGCATCTGGCATTTCACGACGTTCTGGGGCATAAAGTCATAGCCAGTTTTTCATAAGATTCAGTAGTAAATTTGGGGCGCATCCTTCCATTACGTGGGAATGCGCCCCAATCTTCTTTACCGTCTTGTTTAAATTTGTTGAGGGTTGTGCGATTTCAGGGTAAACTATACTCTATAAGACAACGCGTTCGAAGGCGGACAAATCTTTATGCCTTTTTCAGGAGAAGTGGAAAATGATCGGCAAGGTAACGTATCACCAGCAGGTAAGCTATTGCGGCAAGCCACGCTGTAAGAAGTGTCGCGAGGGGACCGGGCACGGACCCTACTGGTACTCTTACCAGACGGTGGACGGGCGCACTTCGCGTACGTACGTGGGCAAGAACCTGCCAGCCGAGGCACTGGCTGCGATTGAGGGCCTGCAACCAGCGGCTCCCGTGTACCAGAGCGAACTGGAGCAGGAGAAGGCGACGATCCGTATCTATACGCTGGGCCAGTTTCGCCTGGAACGCCGCTCGTCTCCGTCCAATCCTGAATGGCATACGGTGACGGAGGCGGCGTGGCAGCACCAGCGCGTGCGCGGCCTGCTGAGCTGCCTGCTGAGCAGTCCTGGACGCAAGCTGGGGCGCGAGCAGCTCATGGATGCGCTCTGGCCCGAGCTCGATCTGGAGACGGCCACCAATCGCCTGGACCGCGCGGTCTACAGCCTGCGCCAGCTCTTCGAACCGTCACGCGGCAAGCTCGCCACTTCTCCCTTGCTGCTGACCGAACGCGAGGTGCTGGTGCTGGCCGAGCAGCCGCAGGTCTGGGTCGATGCCGACGCCTTCGAACGCTTGCTGATCCAGGCACGCGAGAGCAACGATCCGGGCAAGAAGGAGAAGTTGCTCGAAGAGGCGATGTTGCTCTACGGCGGCGATTTCCTGCCCGAGGCCCAGCGCGCCGAATGGTCACACCCGCGCCGCGATTCTCTGCTGCGCGCCTGGATCGGCCTGCTGCTCGAACTCTCCGATATCCGCAATGAGCGCGAAGCCTTTGCCTCCGCCATCGAGCCGCTCGATAAATTGCTGGCCGTCGATCCAGCCAACGAGGCGGCGGTGCAGCGCCTGATGTTGCGCCTGGCGATTCTGGGACGCCGTGGTGAGGCGCTGCGCGCCTATCGCAAGCTCGCCTCCGTGCTGCAACAGGAGTACCGCATCGCGCCCCTGCCCGATACGCGCGCGATCTACGAGAAGGTGCGCGGCGGTCAGCGCGTCTCTGCTGAATCCGCGGGGAACCCAGCTCCCGGCACACAGCTCGCCGGAGCCGAGGCGTCCCGCACGCCGGTCCGCTCCGACGCGCCCGCGACGATCCAGATCGGGCGTAGCCATCAGAGTCCCCTCGTTGGGCGCGAACAGGAGGTGGCCCTGCTGCGCGACCTCGTGGTCTCGACGGAGCAGGCGGCAAAGTTCAAGATGCCCGGCGCGAAGAAGTCTTCGGTGCTGGCATTGGATACGCAGCGCCGCCCACAGTGTATGCTGCTCATGGGCGAGGTTGGTATCGGCAAGACGCGCCTGGCCGAAGAGGTCAGCCGCGACGCCAAGCGGCGCAACTGGGCGGTGGCCTGGAGCCGCGTCTATGCCCAGGAAGGAAGCATTCCCTATCGCCTGTGGACCGAGGTGCTGCGCAAGGCGATGGAGCAGGGCGCGTGGCAGCGTCAGGAGGTGAGCAAGCGCTCGCTGGTCTTCCAGCCGCTCAGCGCCCTGCTGCCCGATGTGCTGCAGCCGCTGCTGGTGCAGACCACCTACTCGTCCTCGCTGCCACCCGAGCGGGAGCAGCTGCGCCTGTGGGAGGCCGCCTGCGAACTGCTCAAGCTGATCAGCGAGAGCACGCCGTTGCTCATCGCGCTCGACGACCTGCAATGGGCCGACGCCAGCAGTTGCGAACTTCTCGCCTACCTCTCGCGCCGCGTGCAGGGCTACCCCATCGTCATCGTCGGCACCTGCCGCGACAACGAGCTGCCC
>JALYTQ010000089.1 GCA_030854195.1 Chloroflexota bacterium | reverse complement strand
AGAATACTGAAGCGTGGCGGCAGATTGTTCCACTACATCGGGAATCTAGACAGCAAGTCGAGCGGCACGGTCGCGAAAGGCGCGCTGAAACGACTACAGGAAACAGGTTTTGCGCGTGTTGTGCGCCGCCCGGAGGCGTTCGGGTTTGTGGCGTATAAATAGGGGGAGAAAGCGCTCAACGATCAGCGAACTGGCAAATCTCACACACTCCTCGCTCAATCTCTTCTTCGGATGCCGCCAGCGAGATGCGCACGTATGCTTCGGAGACCGTGCCGAAGGTGCTGCCGGGCGCGACCGCGACATTACGCTCACGCAACAGGTCGAGCGCGAACTGGCGTCCGGTGCGCGGCTCGCCTGTGCGGCTGCTGACATCGATCAGGATATAAAAGGCACCGTGCGGCGTATACACATAGCGTCCCAGGTCTTTAAGCAGGGAGACGGCGATGTCGCGGCGCTGACGATAGGCGTCGCGCATCTCAGCGACACAATCCTGGGGACCGGTCAGCGCGGCCTCGGCGGCGCGTTGCGGAATGATGCTGAGATTAGTGCTGGCCGCGTTGAGCACGTTGTCGATGGTCTTGATAAGTTCCGTGCCAGTGACGATGTAACCGATGCGCCAGCCGGTCATGGCGTAGGATTTGGAAAAGGTATAGATGCCGATAAAGCGCCCGGCCTCGAACTCCTGCGCCGAAAGCAGGGTCGCGGGACTGACGTGACGACCCTCGAAGAGAATCTCATCGTAGCATTCGTCCGAGAGCAGGTAGAGATCGTGACGCTGGGCGAAGGCGAGCAGGTCGCGTATGACCTCGGATGGGAAGACTGCGCCCGTCGGATTGCCGGGCGTGTTGATGAGGAGAATGCGCGTGCGCGGCGTGACGAGCTGCTCCAGGGACGCGATATCTGGCAGCCATTCGTTCTGGGGATTGAGCGGATAGCGCACGCCTGTCGCGCCACAGGAGGCAAGCTGCATCCAGTAGAGCGGCCAGCCGGGATCGGGAACAAGCACCTCGTCGCCCGGTCCCACGGTTGCCTTAAACGCCGTTTCAAGCGCGCCGCTACCACCGAGCGCGACGGCGGTATGCTGCGGCTGGATGGTGTAGCCGTTGACGCGGGCAATCTTAGCGGCCAATAGTTCGCGCAGCCACGGCCAGCCGGTAGCGGGTCCGTAGGTCAGCGGCTCGCGCTCAATTGAATGAATAGCGGCGCGGCGGATATGTTCAGGCGTGCGGAAGCTTGGTTCGCCGATCTGCAGGCGCACGGCTGGCGGCAGCACCTCGCCACGCGCCTCAGCCCGCGCCTGCATTTCCGCCGCGTACGCGCCTAGCGACGTGACATCGTTAAAGGGCAGATCGTGGATGCGCTGTTTGCCGACCTTCATAGCTGGCTCCTTTTTTTCGTAGGGACCCGATTATGCTCTTTCATAAAATAATACAATTTCTTTCTGTAGGGACCCGATTTATCGCGTCCAGCGATTCATCGCCGTGTACTACACCAATACGTTATTTGCCCATATTCATCGCGATCCGCTATGATAAATCAATGGACGCGATAAATCGGGTCCCTACAGAAATAGAGCATTTATATTCTAAAAGAGTCAATGCATTTCACTAGCAATTCTCTTCACCAGGCCGCTGAGCAGAGCTATGCGCGTCGGCAGGTAGTCAAGTTCAACATACTCGTCAGGGTTGTGCGCCAGACCGCCTCCGGCACCGAGTCCATCGATTGTTGGCACGCCCTCGGGCGACGTGTTATTGGCATCGGAGGCACCGCCGCTTGCTACGTCCTGTATCTCTATACCCAGCTCCTGGCCCGCCTCCTTGACCATATTAACAAGGGGAGCGTTGCGCTCGGAACGCTCGAAGGGCAGGCAGCGCATAGAGCCGCTGAACGTAATCTTTGTGCCCGCCAGCATGCTCCGGTTGGCAACCTTGCGCATCGCCTCCTCGATAGTGCGAATACCTGCCATATCGCTGGCGCGCACATCCATCTCGCAGTACGCTAGATCGGGTATTACATTGTGCCGATCGCCACCGCGCGCGACGGTCACGGAGAGCGAGGTACCGGGAATCGCCCCTTGCAGCGCCTGCATGCCCTGTATCTGGTACGAGAGCTCCAGGATGGCGTTGATGCCCTTCTGCGGCTCGACGCCCGCGTGTGCCGCGCGTCCCTGCACCTCGACGCGGTAGAGGCCACTGCTGCGGCGCGAGGAGACGACAGTGTTAAGCTGGCGTCCAGGCTCCAGCACGATCGCCGCGTCTGACTGACGGGCGAGGTCCTGGATAAGTGGCTTGCTGGCGGGCGAACCTATCTCCTCATCAGAATTGAGTACGAACGTCACGCTCTTGTAGTTCGTCAACTGCGCCTCGATGAGCATATGCACACCGTACATGCCGAGCAGCACGCCCGACTTCATATCCAGCACGCCGGGACCCTTCGCGATACTCATGCCATTCTGCTGACTGGTAGAGAACGGGCGGTGTTTTGCCTCGCCATCGGGGAAGACCGTGTCGATGTGCCCAACCAGCAGAATTGACGGCCCATTGGGCGCGCTGCCCGTGTGCGTCGCGACGAGGTGATCGCCGTATTCGCTCTGGGAATCGAAATGTGTAGAGAAGCCGAAGTCCTGAAAACGGTCGCGTAGATAAGCGCCGACGCGATCGACGCCCGCCTTATTATAGGTACCAGAATCGATATTCACAATCGTTCTCAGGTCCGCCAGGTACTGCTCCATCAACTGCTCTGCGCGCTCGACAAAAGTATGTGTAGTCATTTTAGATGATCCCCTCTCCGCGAAATTGCGCAAGCTCTGCATCCGTATAGCCTATGGCGCGCAACACCTCGTCGGTATGAGCGCCGATCTCGGGTGGTGGTAGGCGATGCTCAACGGTCACGTCCGAGATGCGCGGGAAGCTGGTTAAAGATGAGTACGGTTCGCCCTTGATCTCGCCTTTGACGACCATGCCGCGTGCCTGCGCGTGCTCATCATGCAACGCCTCGCCGATATCGTAGACGGGTCCGACGCAGGCATCGATCTCGGCGAGCTCCGTCAGCCACTCGGCCCGCGTCTTGCTCTTGAAGATGGCGCGCAGCATATCTTTTGCTTGATTGCTCTCGCCGGGTCCCACAGGCATATGGAAGGGGAGCAGTTCGAGATGTCCGATGCGCGTGCAGAACGTTTGCCAGAACTTCGGCTCCAGCGCGGCCAGCGTTACGTATTTGCCGTCTTGAGTTTCGTAGATATTGTAGCAGGGGAGTCCGCCGTCGAGCGAGGAGAGGCCGGGGCGGGGAGCCTTGCCCGTATTCAGATATATCGTCGTGGCGATGGGGAGCAGCGCCGTACTGCCCTCCGTCATCGCGGCATCGATTTTACGCCCCTCGCCGGATTGTGCGCGTCCGACCAGGGCGGTCAGGATGCCAATTGCTGCAGACTGGCCGCCGCCCACGAGGTCTCCAAACTGGGTTGGCGGCATCACGGGAGTCCCGTTCGCGCTGCGGTTGAAGTGCAGCAGACCGGCATAGCCGACGTAGTTCAGGTCGTGTCCCGCTCTATCCTGGTAGGGACCGTCCTGTCCATAGCCGCTGATCGCGCAGTAGATGATGCCGCGATTGGTCTCCTTGAGCTGCTCGTAACCAAGCCCCAGGCGTTCCAGCACACCCGGTCGGAAGCTTTCCAGCAGCACATCGGCCTCGCGCACCATGCGTAGAAAGATCTCGCGTCCGCGCTCGGCCTTCAGGTTCAGCGTCACACTACGCTTATTGCGGTTGAGCGCCAGAAAATAGATGCCCATGCCGCCGGGACCGTGCGGCGGCATAGAGCGGGCATAGTCGCCGCTTCCAGGCTCCTCGACCTTAATGACATCGGCCCCAAAATCGGCCAGCATCTGCGACGTAAAGGCACCAGGGAGCAGGCGCGACAGATCGAGGATACGCACGCCAGCGAGAGGCAGACTCATACACATCTCCTTTGCCCGTGAGGATCGATAAATATGTTGTACGTGTAGGGTAGCAGGCTGAAGAGGGAGTTGTCAACGCCCGCTCTCTAGCCCTCTAGTTCTCAAGCTGGACATGGATCAGCGTGAACCGTTGGGCCGCGCTCTGCACCGACGCGAGGTCGGGCTGTCCATTCGCGTCCACCTGAATATCGTATGCGCGGGCCGACATAGGCGAATTCTTCACGAACGCCTGCATCTCGGATACGGTCAATTCTTTATCGTCGGGCAAAGCAGTCGCGGTACCCTGGTAGGTTTTCCCCTGTATGCACAACGTGACGGGCGCGCCACCACGCAGGTTTTTCCACCAGTTGTGATCGGTAAAGAGGGTAATAGTATCCCCCTGGCGCATATAGCCCAGCGGGGTAGTATACGTCTTGCCAGATTTGCGTCCCTTGAAGGTGAAAAGCATGATATGTTTGCTCACCGTCCCATGCAATGGCGAACGCAGTACCAGGGCCATGACTTTGTTCATAAACGGAGGAATCTGCCTCGGTGCTTTCTCTACAGTGTTTGTGCTCATTGTGTCTGGTATCCTTTCAAAGATATATTGATACGCGTGCTTTTCTGCATTATATACGGACACATGTCCACTTGTCAAGCGAAGTGATAGCAGTAACGAAGGAATAGAATGAGCACGTGAGAGGGTTAGAATAGAGGAGAGTTGGAGTATAGTGGGGAGAATGACCTATCAGCATGGAAACAACAACAAGCGAACAGCAGCAGATTCCTGTAGTTTCATCACCACGTATGAAAGTGGCGCTGGCCTTCTTCGCATTTATATTGATCGGGGCCAACGATGGCGCGCTGGGCGTACTCTTACCTAACATACGAACGCACTACCACGTGGATAACGCGACCATCGGCCTGTTCTTCCTGTGCAGCACCGTCGGCTATTTCATCGCATCCTTCAACAATGGACTGCTCATGGAGAAGTTAGGGAACCGCCTGTTTTTGATGGTCGGGACTGGCACTTTCCTGCTCGGCGTGTGCCTGCTGAGCTTGATGCCGCCCTTCGCCCTCTTGCTGGGTGCCAGTCTGGTGCTGGGCATGGGATTAGCGATGCTCGATGCGGGCCTGAATTCATACATAGCGGCTCTGCCGGGCAGCACAGCCATGCTCAACTACCTGCACGCTTTTTACGGGGCTGGTGCGTGGCTGGGTCCGGTCGTCGCCTCCGCCCTGCTGGCGCTGCAATGGGGATGGAACAGCGTGTACCTGGTGTGGGCCGGACTGAGCATTGTCCTGCTGATCGGGCTGGGCATCTTCTTTGGCAGCGGGCCGCGCCAGGAGAAAGCACCGATTGAAGGCAATGTGCTGGCGATGACGCTCAGGCTGCGCGTGGTCTGGCTGGGTGCCCTGTTCCTGCTCTTCTACGTTGGCTCCGAGGTCAGTCTGGGGAGTTGGAGCTACAGCTTCTTGACCGAAGAACGGCATGGCGCGCTGTTGCTATCGGGCTGGGTCGTCAGTGGCTACTGGCTGGGCCTCACGCTGGGACGCCTATCTCTGGCGAAGGTCGCGCAACGCATAGGCGCTCAGCGCTTGATAGAGCTGTGCCTGGTTGGCGTCGTCGTCGGACTACTACTGGTCTGGCTGGTGCCGATGGAGATTGTATCTGCTGGCGCATTATTGCTTATCGGCTTCAGCCTGGGACCGATCTTTCCCACCACTATCGCGCTCATGTCAAAACTCGTGTCGGCGCGCATCCTGCCCAGCGCCATAGGCTTCCTCGCCAGCCTGGGCAGCATGGGAGGAGCGCTGTTCCCCTGGCTGGCGGGCAACCTGGCGCAACGCATAGGGCTATGGTCCTTACTGCCCTTTGTCATGATCCTCACCGTCTGTATGCTTGGCCTATGGATTGCATTACAAAAGCAACCGGCAATTGCATAAGGACATAGAGGAATGAAGGGCCGCAAACATGCCAATAAATGGTATACTCCAAAGTAATACTGTTATCCGAGTCAGCAGAGGTTATTGCCCATGACATTTCCCCAAATAGTGCTGCTTTTTGTCTCCGCAGTCGTCGGTGGCACGCTCAACGCGGTAGCAGGCGGTGGAAGTTTTCTCACCTTTCCATCGTTATTATTTGCCGGAGTTCTGCCAGTTCAAGCGAACGCAACAAGTACTACGGCACTCTGGCCCGGCTCGGTCGCCAGCATAGGTGCTTACCGCAAAGAAGTCGCGCAGCAGAAGCGCGGTTTCCTCATCCTTATGATAGGAACAAGTCTGGTCGGCGGTATCTTTGGCGCTATCTTGCTGCTCCGCACACCGGGCGCTGTTTTTGAAAGCTTGATCCCCTATCTTTTATTGCTCGCGACCCTGCTCTTTACATTCAGCGGAGCGATCACGGCCAGGTTGCGCATACGCAACGTGGGCAAGGCGCAGCTCTCGCTCCCCAGGCTCATCGGCATCTCCGTAGCTCAGCTTGTTATCGCCACGTACGGAGGATATTTTGGAGGAGGCATCGGCATCTTGATGCTGTCAACGCTTTCCTTGATGGGGATGGAGAATATCCACATCATGAACGGGCTGAAGACGGTGCTGACAACCTGCATCAACGGGGTCGCCATGGTCGCTTTTATCATCGCGGGCGCGGTCTACTGGCCTCAGGCGCTTCTTATGATTGTGGGTGCCATCATCGGCGGCTTCGGCGGAGCCTACTACGCGCGCAAGATCGACCCGAAGCTGGTGCGCGGCTTCGTCATCGTCGTCGGCGTCGCCATGACCATCTACTTCTTTATACGTACCTATATTTTGCATGTTACTTGAGAAGAGACCTTTACATGAAGCAACAAGGGACCGAACCAACAAAGATAGAAACAACCCAACCGGGCGCGGCGCTTCCTGCTAGCGCGCAGCGGGACGACCGAGAACAAGCGGGGAAATGGGCGGTACTGGGCATCGTCGCGATCGGCGTCTTTATGGCGACGCTCGATTCCTCTATTGTCAATATCAGCCTTCCCGCGATCGCTCAATACTTCGGAGTGCCGCTCAACGGGGCCGTTTCATGGATCATCATCGCCTACCTGGTCGCGACGGCGGCCATACTCCTGACCGCCGGGCGTCTGGCGGACATGATCGGGCGCAAGGCGGTCTGGGTGGGTGGGCTGATCCTCTTCACCAGTAGCTCCGCGCTCTGCGGACTCGCGCCCTCGCTTGTCTTCTTGATTGCATCACGCGCCGTACAAGGACTGGGCGGCGCGCTCCTGATGTCTGTAAGTCCCGCGATGCTCACCACGGCCTTTCCGCCGCAGGAACGTGGGCGCGCGCTCGGCCTCAACGCCGTGATCGTCTCACTGGGCGTGAGCGTTGGTCCCACGCTCGGTGGCCTGATTACGGCGTATTTCAGCTGGCGCTGGATATTCTATGTCAACGTGCCGGTGGGGATTCTCGGTCTGATCATGACGCTGCGCGTGCTTACCGAGCGGCTGCATCGCAATCCTGGTCGTTTCGATCCATGGGGAGCGGCCCTGCTCGCCATCGGGCTGGCCGGTCTTACAGCGGGGCTCTCGTTCGGGCAAGAACTGGGCTGGGGCTCGCCCTTGCTTATCGCGCTACTGGTCGTTGGCGTGGTGGCCCTGGTGATCCTGCCCTTTGTCGAGATGCGCGTAGCCAATCCCATCATCGACCTGTCGCTCTTCCGGCGGCGCGTCTTCGTCTCCGCGAATCTCAGCCTGGTATTGAGCTTCCTGGCACTCTTCGCCGTGAGCTTTATGATGCCATTTTACCTGGAGCAGTTGCGCAACTTCCCGACCGAGGAGGCGGGACTCCTGCTCACGCCGCTGCCAATCACCATCGCCTGTATCGCGCCGTTCAGCGGCTCGCTCGCCGATCGCATCGGATCGCGCTGGTTAGCGGCTGGTGGATTAGCTATCTGCTGCATCGGGCTGGTGTTTATCAGTCAGCTCAACGCGCAGAGCTCGCTCTTCGACATTATATGGCGGCTGGTCCTTACCGGCGTAGGCCAGGCCCTGTTCCAATCGCCGAACAACAGCGCGCTGCTGGGTTCCGCGCCACGCGCTCAGCAAGGGAGCGCCGCCGGTTTCCTGGCGACGGGCCGTACAATGGGACAGAGCATAAGCGTCGCGTTGACGGGCGCGATCTTCGCGGGCCTGGGCGGTGCCGCCGCTGGCGGCATCCTGGCGAGCAACCAGGCACACGGCGCGCAGATCAGCGCCTTGCAGCAGACCTTCGCGCACAGCTTTCAGGTGACGTTCCTGGTCTGCGCCGCCATCGCCTGTGTAGGCGTCTTCACCTCGCTGGTACGCGGAAAAGAGGAGCGCAAAAATAAATAATGCATTAAGGCACATTATGATGTAGGGGCGCAGTTCACAAGCCCGTTGCGCGATATATGATGTAGGGGCGCGCTTTATAAGCCCGTTGGGACATAATGTAACCATGAACAAAACAGATCGGTTACTGGCCATCGTGTTGGAACTGCAGCGCAAAGGCAGGCAACGCGCCGAAGATCTCGCCGACACCTTCGAGACCAGCAAGCGCACCATCTACCGTGACATCCTGGCCTTGTGCGAGGCTGGCGTGCCGATTGTCTCCACGCCTGGACAGGGCTACGCGCTCATGAAGGGCTACTTCCTGCCACCGCTCAGCTTCACCAGCGAGGAGGCCACGATGCTGCTGCTGGGAAGCGACTTCATGGCCCACAACTTCGACGCGCAGTATCGCATGGCAGCCGAGGCAGCGAGCCGCAAGATCGAGGGCGTGCTGCCGGAGACGCTGCGCGCCGACGTGCATTATCTTCAAAGCAATATCCGCTTTATCGGCGCGGGCCTCACCACCAATCCCAAAGAACAGGAGACGCTGCGGCAGTTGAGGCGCGCTACCCTGGACCGCATTACCGTGCGCTTCTGCTATCACACGCGCCACTCTAGCGACGGGCAGAGCGCGGCCACTACACGCTCGGCAGATCCCTATGGACTGGCCTATCTCCTCAATAACTGGCATCTCGTCGCCTATTGTCACACGCGCCAGGGCATCCGTCACTTTCGCCTGGACCGCATGGAAGATCTCGAACTATTATCAACCACCTTCGAGCGACACGCTGATTTCCAGATGGGGGGCAACCAGGAGGGCCGCGAGCGCAATCTCGTGGTGCGCGCGCTCTTCGATCAAGAGATTGCTCGCTGGGTGCATGAGAGCCGCTCTTACTACGTCACCTGCGAAGAGGAGACCGCCGAGGGGCTGCTGGTCACGCTCAGGATACGGCACGAGAGCGAAGTCATGCAATGGTTCCTCAGCTGGGGCAGCCACGTGCGCGTACTGGAACCCGCCTCCCTGCGACAACGGCTCGCTGAAGAGGCGCGCATGATGTTAGAGAATTATGGAAAGTAACTGCGCGGAAGCATCATAGGCTCTTCTGTCTGGAACGGTAAACCAATGATTTGACTGACGTAGTATAATACATTTAGAGAGTATTACAGGTATTTACATAATCCAATAGTATATATCTGAGAAAGCACTTATTCATTATTAAGGATGTGATAGAGTAAATTTAGTTTTAGGAGGGCATCTGTTTTTTACATCCAGCAAAAAAGATGTCAATACCTTTCTATAGTCTGCTATACTGTTTCTGAGAATTCATAAGCGACTAGATCAAAGGTGAGAGGCTCCCACATGAAGATAACTATCAGTAATCTTGGACCCGTTCATGACAAGGCAGAGATCGACCTGAAGCCATTGACAGTTCTTATTGGTCCTAACAATGCAGGAAAGACATGGTTAGCCTACACACTAGGGGGTATACTGGGGACCGATGGCTTTAGTAAATATATGAGTGCTTATATAAGGGAAGAGGTTGATGAGAAATACTCTGTCCTAGAAAATGCTGTTGATCAACTTCTAGAAGAGGGAAATGCCATAGTTGATCTCATCCAATTTATTGAGGACAATGGAGAGACTTATTTCAATAATGTGGCACGACATGCTAAAACCTGGATGCGCCAGTTTATAGGTTCAGAAAAGGCGAGTTTTGAGAATTTTAGTTTCTCTTTAAGTCTAACAGATACGAAACGGGTCCTTGTAAAACGCGCACTTGACATCTCTTTAGAACATAATCTTGCAGTTGGTAGAGGAAAACATAAACCGCTATTTTCAGCTTTGAAAGAGAAGGGCAAAAGAGAAATCTATTTTTATACTTCTACAGAAGAAAATACAGCCGGTGAGAAAAATGCTACATTAAAGTTGCCACGTCGTGTCATCAGAGAGTTTGTACTAAATAGAGTTTTTAGCAGTACCCACCAGGCATTGTACTCTTATATTCAATTTTTTCCCATTGAGAGAACTTTTTTTGTAACTTTCTCACCCGCAAGAGTGGAAAGGAGGCTCATTACAGCGAATGAAGCTTCACAAGAGGTCTCTCGTTCAGAACAAAAAGCAAAGCCCTTACCTGGGTATATTGGTCGCTTTCTCGAAACGCTGATATTCATTTCTGATGCTAGCCCGGAAAATAGAAGACAAGATGCAATTGAACAAAGCGCCGTCGCTGATTATATGGAATTCACGTTGATTCTACAAAGGGAGATTCTGGGTGGCAATGTCGATTTCTC
The DNA here is from genome assembly GCA_030854195.1 of Chloroflexota bacterium. Classification (GTDB taxonomy): domain Bacteria; phylum Chloroflexota; class Ktedonobacteria; order Ktedonobacterales; family Ktedonobacteraceae; genus JACDAE01. The sequence goes on along the minus strand of JALYTQ010000089.1, from coordinate 6,215 downwards.
AACGAGTGACCCTAATGAGCCACAGCGAGAAATTCTTTTTACCACGACAGAGATTACTTTGGATATGCCCGCTGTCTCCTCTATGGTAAAAGAACTTACCCCACTAGTGCTCTATTTACGTTATGCTGCTGATCCAGGAGAGCTGCTGATTATCGACGAACCAGAAATGAATCTGCACCCTGAAGCCCAGGTGAAGATCATAGAGTTTTTAGCGATGCTCGTCAATGCAGGCTTGCGCGTCCTCATTACTACCCATAGTCCTTATATTGTGGATCATCTCGCTAGCTTAATGAAGGCTGACAAAAGTGCAGATAAAGAAGCTGAAGCTTCACAGTTTTTCTTACATGATAGCAGAGCTTTCATCGCCCAAAAGGAGGTTGCTGTTTATAAGGTTGAGCATGGTAAGGTTGAGAATATTCTGGATGAGGATGGCATAATCAACTGGGGAACTTTTGGCGAGGTTTCCAATCGTATAATTGAGATTTATGGTAATTTGTAGCGGAGGATAGTGCATGACGGCTAAACCGGTAATCGTTGTTCTAAAGCCTTTACTTCAAAGCTGCTTGACACCAGGAACAAAAGCTCATGAAAGTGGACTTACGGTAAGTATAGAGCCTGAGAAAGATGAGGAAATCTATTTCTTTCATATCGATTGTCAGGAGGGAAATCGGTGCCTGGGCATGAATACACTGGAGAAAGAGAAGTGCAACGACTATCTCGTTTTTTATACCAGAGAAAAGAGCGTCAACGAGGTGTTCTGCTTTCTAGAGCTAAAAGGCAAAGATATCCAGAGAGCTAAACAGCAGGTACTAAATACTCATAAGTATGTAAAAGCTTTGCTGATAGATAGAATGAGTCAGGCTCAGATACAAAATCTTATATGGAGCGTCTATATTTGCTTGAGCAATGCGGCCCCTCAAGAAACGCAAAGAGTGCAGAATGAACTCTCAAAATTGTTTGGTAAAGGCAGGGTTGGCATCAGAGCAGTTCGCGAAAAAGATATTACTAATTTCCCTCTATTCCTACGTAAACTCGGGTAATCAGTAAGTGTTTTCCTTACACATATGTAACTCTACCTTGCCATCGCCTAAAAAAAGGTGTTACAATGAACCCATCCGATGAGATTTTCATGACTGTTCCAACCCAATGAGGGGTTTTAGATAGAGATGATAGCCAGGACAGAAAAGTGACATTCTATCAAATCGAGGTGCGGGCAATCTATGAGCGCTACGATGTGCATGCTCAGAAGCTTGCTCGCGACATAATGCAGTTACCGACGCGGCAAGTGCCCTCGCTAACACAGCTCTCCAGCTCCTCGCCCCCGCTTCGCATCCGCACCGCTCAGATCTACCACCTCTCAGGCAATCTCACCCCCCCGCAAGTTGAGCAACTTACCAGACAACTGTTGCTCGATCCGGTGGTGCAGGAGGCGGGCAGTGGGCGTATCGAGGATGCAGCGGCTACGGGCCACGTCGTGGATGTGTTCTTTCATCCAGGCGTGACCGATACGCTCGCCGAGAGCGTGATTACTGGCGCTCACATGCTCGGTATCACGGAACTGGAAGCCGTGGAGACAGGCAGGCGCTATATACTGGATGCACGCCTGAGCGAGTCCGATGCCTCTACGATTGCCCGCCAACTGCTGTACAATCCGGTCATCCAACGCTATGCTTTGTATAAGGCCGGAACAAGCAAGCAGGACGCGGCACCAGACATTGGGAAAACGGCGCGCAGCGAGCCTTCGCGCATCGTCTCTACTATTCCACTGACCACGATGGACGATGAGCAACTACTGGAGGTGAGCCGGGCTGGCTTGCTATCGTTGAACCTCGACGAGATGCGCACCATCCAGCGCCACTATCACGAACAGGGGCGCGAACCAACCGATGTCGAGATGGAGACGCTGGCCCAGACGTGGTCGGAACACTGTTCACATAAAACGTTCAAGGCCACGATTGAGTATCGCGAGGTGGATGGGCAGGGCAATGTTCTGGCAAGCGAGAGCATTCCTGGACTGCTGAAGCACTATATTATGCGTGCCACCGAGCAGGTCAGGCCAGCCTGGCTGGTCTCCGCCTTCAGCGATAACGCTGGCATCATCCGCTACACCGACGCGCAAGATCTCGCCTTCAAGGTCGAGACGCACAACCATCCCTCCGCTATCGAGCCTTTTGGCGGTGCCAATACCGGCGTCGGCGGCGTCATTCGCGACGTACTGGGCGTCTCGGCCCAACCGATAGCCTGCACCGATGTACTCTGCTTTGGACCAGCCGCGACGCCCGCCGACGAGATACCGGAGGGCGTGCTTTCACCCCAACGCGTCGCCAGCGGCGTGGTCAGCGGCGTGCGCGATTATGGCAACAAGATGGGCATTCCGACGGTAAATGGCGCGGTCCTCTACCATCCAGGCTATATTTTCAATCCGCTGGTCTTCTGCGGCTGCCTGGGTATTTTGCCGCATGGGAGCCATCCCGTCGCAGTGCAGGCGAGCGACAACATCGTCGTACTGGGCGGGCGCACCGGGCGCGATGGCGTGCATGGCGCGACCTTTTCGTCGGGCGAGATGAGCCTTGAGATCAACGCCCAGGCGGGCACGGCGGTCCAGATCGGCGCGCCGATTACTGAGAAGAAAGTCAGCGATGTTATCATGCAGGCACGCGACCGTAGCCTCTATTCCGCCATCACCGATTGTGGCGCGGGCGGCTTCTCATCGGCCATCGGCGAGATGGGTGCCTCGACGGGCGCGCGCGTCGAACTAGCAGACGCTCCTCTGAAATATCAGGGGCTGGCCCCCTGGGAGATCTGGCTCTCGGAAGCGCAGGAGCGCATGGTTCTGGCCGTACCATCCAGGCACCTCGACGAGCTGCTGGCTATCTGCGCTATCGAGGAGGTCGAGGCCAGCATTATCGGCTCCTTTACCGACGATGGCCGCCTGACTGTTACCTATTCCGGCCAGGTTGTCGCCGATCTGGCGATGGAGTTCCTGCACGACGGGCGGCCTGGCAGAACGCTGGAGGCCGTGTGGAGCAACCCTGCGAGCGGGAAAGCGTCTGGTATCCCTGCTAGCAATAAACATATCCCGCGTGGCAATGTCACACGCTCGTTGGCACCGACGCTATTGGCCCTCCTGCGTCATCCCTCCATTGCCTCGAAAGAGAACGTGGTGAGGCGCTACGACTCCGAGGTGCAGGGCGCGACGGTGCTAAAGCCGCTCGTCGGCAAGGCTGGCAACGGACCGGGCGATGCCGCCGTGTTGCAGCCGCTGCTGGACGAGGCGACGGGCGCGGGGATCGTGCTCTCCAACGGCGTCAATCCTCTTTACGGTAGGAGCGATCCCTATCAAATGGCGCTCAACGCCGTCGATGAGGCGCTGCGCAACCTGACCGCCGTCGGTGGTGATGTGACGCGGGCGGCGCTATTGGATAACTTCTGCTGGGGCAATCCGAGCGATCCGCAACAACTGGGAACGCTGGTGCGCGCCGTCAAGGGCTGCCACGATGCCGCGCTTGCCTTTGGCACGCCGTTCATTTCGGGCAAGGATAGTCTGAATAACGAGTACCGCGCCAATGGTGCGCGCCTGCCCGTTATCCCGACACTGCTGATCTCGGCGCTCGGTGTGCTCGACGACGCCGCGCAGACGATCGATATGGCGCTCAAGACGCCCGGCAACCTGCTCTACCTGATCGGTGCCACGCGCAACGAGCTGGGCGATTCTCACTACGCGGAGGTCATTGAGCAGGATGCGTTTGCCGAACTGCTTCCCTACACAAGCGTCCCCCGCGTGGACCTGACCCGCGCCTTTGCAACCATGAAGGCGCTCGGCGAGGCGATACGCCAGGGGATGGTGCGCGCCTGCCACGATCTCTCAGAGGGTGGGCTCGCCGTTGCGTGCGCTGAGATGGCGCTGGCAAGCCTGCTAGGAGTAAGGATAGATCTGGCCGGAATAGCGCTCAAGCCGCACCCGCCTGATAGTTCCGCTGAGGGAAGTGAACGCGAAGTGCATTCCGAAGCCATCAATATAGTACGCATGTTTAGCGAGTCAGCGTCGCGCTTTCTCGTCGAGATCGCGCCCGAGCAGCTAGGAACCTTCGAGAAACATATGCGTGCAAACGGCATAGACGATCTTACGTATATTGGCACGGTCGCGCAGAGCGATCGCTTCATTCTACAAGATGGAGGCGAGGAATTGATCAACCTGGGAGTAGCCGAATTGCAAGAGGCATGGAAAGGAGAACTGGCATGACTCGCGCTCTTGTACTACGCGCACCGGGCATTAATTGCGATCGCGAGACCGCCTTCGCCTGTCGCGAAGTTGGTTTCGAGACCGATCTTGTCCATATCAATCAACTCCTCGCGGCCCCTGAAACCCTGTTGGACTATCATTTTCTGGTCATCCCCGGAGGTTTCTCCTACGGCGACGACCTGGGCGCGGGCACGCTCCTGGCGAAGAACCTCACGGTGCATCTGGGCGCGCAACTCCAGCGCTTCATCGACGAGGGACGCCCGGTCCTGGGTATCTGCAACGGCTTCCAGGTGCTGGTACGCGCTGGCCTCTTGCCGGGCCTTGTAGAAGATGGGAAAGCCTCTGGCCCGCTCGCCGCTACCCTGGCCGAAAACGTCTCGGCACAGTTCGAGTGTCGTTGGACGACGCTCGCGGTCCAGCATAGCGCCTGCATCTTCACGCGAGACATCGAGCGTCCGCTCGAACTGCCCGTCGCGCATGGCGAGGGACAATTCGTTCTGGCAGGCAATGTCTCGCAGCTGCAGGCCAGTGGATTGGTGCCACTTGTCTACATAAGTCGAACAGGCAACGAAGAAGAGCGAGTCGCGTATCCCGACAATCCCAATGGCTCCCTCGGCAACGTGGCGGGCATCTGCAATGCGCGTGGCAACGTCTTTGGCCTCATGCCCCATCCTGAACGGTATGTGCATGCGCTACAGCATCCGCAGCGCCGTTCGACAGCAGGCGGCCAGGGCGATGGCCTGCTCATCTTCAAAAACGCCTATACCTACGCTCAACAGTTGACGGGAGAAGTGCCGCCTGCACCTCCCGCAGCCAGGCCATTCCTGAAACGGGCCGCTCAGGCAACTCCACGCCCGCCGAGGGTTGCGGAGAAAGAGGCATCCTACGCCGCCAGTGGCGTCAATATTGCCGCCGCTGATCAGGCAAAACGCCTGATGCAGAAGGCGGTGCGCGCCGCGCAGGGACCCGACGTGCTGGCGGGCATGGGAGCCTTCGCGGGCGTCTTTAGCACCAAAAAATTGCAGCAGATGCGCCAGCCCGCGCTCGTCGCCTCGACGGACGGCGTTGGTACGAAGACGCTGCTCGCCACGCAGGCGCGCCGCTTCGATACCATCGGCTACGACCTCGTCAACCATTCCGTCAATGACCTGCTCACTCAAGGTGCCAGGCCGCTCTTCTTTATGGACTACCTCGCGATGGGCAGGCTCGACGCCGTACAGGCGGCGCGCATCGTCCAGAGCGTCGCCGACGCCTGTCAGGAGGCCGATTGCGCCCTCCTCGGTGGAGAGACCGCCGAGATGCCCGATGTCTATCTGTCGGGTGCCTTTGACCTCGCCGGAACGATCGTCGGCGTCGTCGAGGAGGATGAAGTCACCAACGGCTCAACCATCTGCGCGGGCGACGTACTGCTCGGTCTGCCTTCGAGCGGGCTGCATACGAACGGCTATTCATTGGCACGTAGCATCTTCGCCCCTTACTCGCTGGATGTCTTCTTTCCCGAACTGGGCGAGCCGCTCGTCGATGCCTTACTGCGACCACACCGCTGCTACCTGCGTGACATTCACCTGCTGCGCGACTATTTAGCCGATCGCGGTCGTTTTATTAAAGGCATGGCGCATATCACTGGCGGCGGTTTTCAGGGCAATATCTCGCGTATCCTCCCCGCCGGTATACAGGCGGTTGTAGAGACGGGCTCGTGGGAGGTGCCACCGCTCTTCCAATTGCTTGCGCGCCTGGGCAGTATACGGCGCGAGGAGCTCTACCGAACTTTTAACATGGGTATCGGCATGGTTCTGGTGCTCTCGCCCAAAGGCGCGCTGGACGCCCGCTGCGTGCTGCCACAATTGCTCACCATCGGGTATGTCACCGATGGCGAAGGCGTCGTTCTACAGTAGGGATGGGCCTTGCGTCCATCCGGCTCGCTGAACCTAATGAGCAACCGGATGGACACAAGGCTCGCTGAGCATGATGG
>JALYTQ010000350.1 GCA_030854195.1 Chloroflexota bacterium | reverse complement strand
CAATAGACAGTGCTAAATACACGTTGGATTATAGTATGTTTTTTGTGGGGATTGCAAACTGTCGGCGTGGAATGAAAGGCAGAACTGGTTTTCGGCGCAGTTCTGTTGCTGCTATGTAATTATCACTCGCTCCCTTCCCTTGTCCCTCTATCCCGCTTGATGGTATGCTAGAAAGGCTGTACTACTAGAAAGAGTTGAGGAGAGAAGAGATACACTATGACGAGCGATGAAAGCAAGCCCTCAAGGCCGTTTGGTAGTGAGCGGCAGTTCCAGATCTACCTGTCTGGTCTGCAAGGGCAACGACCGAAGCTGCCGATCGCGGCGGAGGCGCTGGAGCGCGAGGGCAATGCGCGCATGACGCCGGAGGCGCGCGGCTACGTGGCTGGCGGCGCGGGGGATGATACGATGCGTGCCAATCGAGAGGCGTTTCGTCACTGGCGCATTGTTCCGCGTATGTTGCGCGATGTGTCGAAGCGTGATCTGAGCGTGGAGGTGCTGGGAAGACGCCTCGCTGTCCCGCTACTGTTGGCCCCTATCGGTGTGCAATCAATCGTGCATCCCGACGCGGAAGTGGCTGTGGCGCGCGCCGCCGCGTCGGTGGGCGTGCCGTTTATTCTCAGTACAGCTTCTTCGAAGAGCATGGAGCAGGTCGCGCAGGCGGCGGGCGATGTACCGCGCTGGTACCAATTGTATTGGAGCAGCGACGATCAGCTCAATGCCAGCCTGGTGCGGCGGGCCGAGCGTGCGGGCTATCAGGCTATCGTTGTGACGCTGGATACAACGCTGCTGAGCTGGCGCGAGCAGGATCTGCAACAGGCCTACCTGCCGTTCTTGTTGGGCCAGGGATTGGCGAACTATTTCAGCGATCCCGTGTTTCGTCAGTCGCTATCCGAGCCGCCGGAGGCGAATCTCCAGGCCGCTATTCAGCACTTCGTCGCAGTCTTCTCGGACCCTGCTATGACCTGGTCCGATATGAACTTCTTGCGCCAGCACACACGGCTCCCCATTCTGCTCAAGGGCATTTTGCATCCAGACGACGCTCGCAAGGCTGTCGAGTATGGCATGGACGGTATCATCGTCTCCAACCACGGCGGTCGGCAGGTGGCGGGTGCCATCGCGGCTCTGGATGCGCTTCCAGCCGTTGTGCAGGCTGTGAATGGAGCGCTCCCCGTGCTGTTCGATAGCGGCATACGCGGCGGCTCCGATGTGCTCAAGGCGATTGCTCTGGGTGCGCGCGCGGTCCTGCTGGGACGACCCTATATGTGGGGACTGGCGCTGGATGGCGAAGCGGGTGTGCGCGAGGTGCTGCAAAATTTCCTGGCTGATCTCGATCTGGCGCTGGCCCTGAGCGGCTATAGTTCGTTTCGGGATGTAGATACGGCGACTTTGCATAAAAGTGAGTAGCATAGACCCCAAAGAACCGTTGCAGGACGCTTCCACGTTGCATGAAAATATCCCTGACGAGCCAACGCATGCCCACGATCCCTATCGCGCCCTGCGTTTCCGCGATTTCCGCCTGCTCTTCGCTGGTACGTTTGTCGCTTCCATCGGCGAGCAGATGTTGAATGTGGCGATTGGCTGGGAACTGTACGAACGCACTGGCTCGGCCCTGGCGCTCGGCTTCGTCGGACTTGTGCAGGTTGTTCCGGTGATCCTGCTCTCTCTCCCAGCGGGCTACCTGGCCGACCGCTTCAATCGTCGGCGCATTGTCATTGTGACTCTGCTGGGACTTGTACTGGCTTCGCTGGGCCTGACCGTTCTGTCCTACACGCACGGCGCGCTCATGCTTATATATGGTTGCCTGCTGTTGGCCGGTATCGCCGTTGCCTTCAATGGTCCCGCCAGCACCACACTGCTGCCCCAGACGGTGCCTGAAGAGGTATATAGCAGCGCCGCGATGTGGAGCACCAGTTCCTGGCAACTGGCCTCCGTGCTCGGCCCTACCTTCGGGGGATTGGTGATCGCACTCAGCGGTGGTGCCGCACTCGTGTATCTGCTCAACGCCGGAGCCTGCCTGGCATTCGTTGTGCTGATCGTACAACTGCGCGGCAAGCAACGCGTTGTACCAGTTGAGGAGCGCGCAACCTCGTTTGCCTCGCTGCTGGACGGCGTGAACTTCTTGCGCCGCTCACAGGTAATTCTGGCCGCGATCACGCTGGATCTGTTCGCGGTGCTGCTAGGTGGTGCGACGACGCTGCTGCCGATCTTCGCCAGGGATATCCTGCATGTTGGGCCGGTTGGTTTGGGCTGGCTACGCGCTGCGCCATCGGTCGGCGCGGTCTGTGTTGCGCTCTGCATCACGCATCTACCACCTTTCAAGCGAGCGGGCGTTGTGTTATTGCTGGCTGTCGCGGGCTTCGGCGTGGCGACCGTCGTGTTTGGTCTCTCGCACGTGTTCTGGCTCTCGCTGCTGATGCTCTTCTTGCTAGGGGGACTGGACAATATCAGCGTGGTGATACGCGAGACGCTGTTCCTCCTGCGCTCGCCGGAGGCCATGCGGGGACGTATCTACGCGGTCAACAATATCTTCATTAGCGCGTCCAACCAGCTGGGCGGCTTTGAGTCCGGCCTGACAGCGCAGTTTTTCGGTCCGGTCATCTCGGTTGTTGGTGGCGGCATAGGCACGGTGCTGGTCGTGCTGCTGGTCGCCCTGTTCAGCGTGGAGATGCGCCGCCTGGGTCCGTTGCTTCCAGAGCGAACGCCGCCTGAGAAATAACGCCGGAGCGTGCTTCATCCGAAAGCTTTGCAAATTTAAAAGTAGGTCTATTTGCCCTCTCGCATTGCCTCTTATTGGCTTGACAGCACATAGTAAGGTGCCTTATAATAAGCATGCTAAGGAAAGAAGGTGGCAAATGGACAATCCAATACACAGGTCTCAAAAGTTTCAGATGCTCAAGGAGCAGATGCAAGAAGCGTTTGGCGATGAGATGATGACTTCGCTTGAGGTATACGCGTTCCTGTTTCGCGTGGCTCGCGACCTGTTTGCGGCCTCGCAAAACTATCTGGGGCGCTATGGCCTCTCGGATGGACGCATCGCCGTATTGATGCACTTGCGCTCGGCACCCGAGTACCGTCTGACCCCTTCAGAATTAGCCGAGCGAATGTTTGTGACGCGTGGCACCATGACCGGCCTGCTGGATGGCTTGGAACACGTGGGCCTGCTGGAGCGCAAGCTGCACGCAGAGGACCGGCGTATGTTGACCATTCAGCTCACCCAGAAGGGGATTGATCTATTGGCAGAGCTGATGCCCGCGCATATTCAACGTATTAAGACGATGGTGGAGAAGGCTGACCTGAGCGAAGAGGAGCAGAAGCAGTTATTAACCTTGCTTCTGAAGGTGAGCAACGGCATCTCCGCTTTAAAGGATTGTTGACGCTCTTATAAGAAGCGCGTCCAGCATACTACTGAAGAGCTGACTTTTTAACGAAAGGAAAGAAGCGTGGCTATAATTATTGCAGCACTTGTGATCATCGGGCTGCTCGCCATCGTCGGTGCCGTCCTCCTGATGCGGGGTGGCGGTCGTGAGCAGCTGGCGCAGTCAGTGCCAGCGCCAGCGGTGGTGACAGACGCGCCTGAGAGCGAGTCTTCAACGATGTCTTCGCATGCGTCGTTGTCGGTGCCACTCTCAATGGCAGATGGATCTGAGAGCGAGCTTCCAACGATGCCTTTGAATGGGTCGTCGCCGGTACCAGTCGCGCCGGAGAGTGAGTCTCCAGCGCTGTCCTCGAATGGGTCGTTGCCGATGCCAGACGCGCCGGAGGCGGTACACACGGTGCCGACAGACAGCCCCGCGCCTCAAAGCGAGATCGCTGCTGAGGAGCCTGCTCCCGAGCGTACAGCCTTCATTGAGCGCGATACTGAGCGGCACGTCGTGCTGAACGGACAGTTCCACGAGCTGGTGAACCAGTTACGCACACTCCACGAGCAGTCGATGGAGATAGAGCAGCGCCTGAACGCGCTCAACAAGATGGTGGAGCGCATCGACCAGCAAGAAGCGATGAAGAATTAGCGGCCAGACCATCAAGCCGTAAAGGCGCGCATCTCACAAGTCCGTACATTACCCATTGTGCTCATCAGGCCAATTGATGGGCAATGTACGGGCTTATTATTGTGCTGTGAACTATTGCTCAGGCATGATACAGTCGAGAATATTTATATGAGCAACTGTGTTATATTTATTGACCCATAGTAACTACAATTTGCATCTATGTAAAGGAAGCATATATTATATGTGATGAGGGACATTGGTGTTCTGTCACGGAGATGTACACGTGGCAGGGAGTGTTCGTCCTCGACGCGGAGGGTAGTGAGGAATTGTATTATAACGCTCGCGCCATTGTAGCGGCGGAGTGAAAAAGGAGATATGAGATATGATGAAGCATCGTTTAGCAATTTGTGCCCTTGATAGCTCTGGGAAAATTTTGAGCCAGGTGGTGATATCGCTCAAGCATATTGATAAGGATCTGCACGAGGTCATGCCGGTTGCGCGCAATATGTTGCGCATCAAGGGCTGTAGCCGCGTAGAGATCCGTCCGCTTGAGAGCACGTCTTCACAGGATGAGGACTCTCCGTTGGCCGTTTTGAATACGAGCGATCTGTACTGGGGAAGCCCAGTTTCATAAAGCTTACTG
>JALYTQ010000349.1 GCA_030854195.1 Chloroflexota bacterium | reverse complement strand
CTATTACGCCCCTCGATGGCATTACGGCCCAGGCAGGCGAGCGCGTGAGCGTGCGCTACGAACAGGGCTGTACCAACTTTAAGCTGTTGCCCCTCCTCGACTCCGGCCTGCTCCTGGCTGGCAGCGAAGGCGACGAGCACGGACTCGCTGTAGAGTACTTCAACGCGAGCGATCTGACGGGCGCAGTTGTGCAGCGCGAGACGCGGCAGAGCTCAGAGATCTTCTGGATGGATGTATTTCCCGCCGGAGTCGATCACCAGCATTTCTCGGTGCGTGTGAGCGGTCGTTTTGCACCGCAAGAGACTGGCTCTTATACCTTCGGACTGCTCAGCGCGGGCCTTAGCCGCCTGTTGATTGATGGACGCGAGGTTGTCGATAACTGGACGCACCAGACTCTCGGCGGCGCGTACTTCGGCTTCGGCAGTACCGAGGTGCAGAAGGCTGTTCCCTTGCAGGCCGGGCACGAGTACCTCCTCACGCTCGAATTCGCCAACACGGCTTCCCTGGCCGCTGTACACCTGGGTTGCCTCCCACCCGTTCCCGCTGATGCTCTAGAGCGCGCCGCCCATCTCGCCGCCTCCTCCGATGTCGCTGTCGTTTGCGTAGGCTTCGGTGGCGAGTGGCAGAGCGAGGGCTTCGATCGGCCCGATATGGAGCTGCCCGGCAGGCAGAACGAACTGGTCGCGGCGGTCGCGGCGGCCAACCCAAAGACGATCGTGGTCCTCAATACCGGCTCGCCCATTACTATGCCCTGGATTAACCAGGTCGCGGCGGTCGTGCAGGCGTGGTACCCTGGTCAGGAGTGCGGCAACGCCATTGCCGATGTGCTCTTTGGGAACGTCAACCCATCGGGCAAGCTCGCCCAGACTTTCCCCGTGCGCCTGGCTGATAATCCCGCGTACCTCGACTTGCCGGGCGAGAACGGTAAGCTCTACTATAGCGAGGGGCTCTTCGTCGGCTACCGCTATTATGATAAGAGGCAGATCGCGCCGTTGTTCCCCTTTGGCTTTGGCCTCTCCTACACGACTTTCGGCTACGGCCCGCTTACGCTGAGCACGCAAGAGATCGGACCCGACGCTACGTTGCAGATCTCGCTCGACATCACCAATACAGGCACGCTCGCGGGCAAAGAGACCGTGCAACTATATATCCGCGACGAGCAGTCGACCTTGCAGCGGCCCGAAAAGGAGCTCAAAGCTTTCGCCAAGGTACATCTTGAGCCGGGCGAGCGCAAGAAGGTCACGCTCTCCATCGACCGCGAGGCGCTGGCCTATTTCGACGACGTATCGCACGAATGGGTCGCCGAAGCTGGTCAGTTCACGCTGCTCGTCGGCGCTTCAGCGCGGGATATCCGCTCTATGGCTACCTTTGAGCTCAATGCGTCGAGCCGCTGGCCCGCCTAAAGTAGGGATGGGGCTGGCCTCCATCCGGTCCCCTTCTCTCACTAAGGAACGTAACATAGATAAGATCGAGAGGAAAAAAGCTATGACGGAGTGGTCTGAAGGCGACCTGTCAGCCAATGGAATCACCATTCACTACCATCGCAGTCGGGGTAACGATCAGCCGCCCATCCTCCTGTTGCATGGCGTTACCGATAATGGCCTGTGCTGGTCGCGCGTGGCCCGCGATCTCGACGGTGATATCGTGATGACCGACGCGCGCGGCCACGGGCGTTCTAGCGATCCAGGAGCGGAGTTCTCGCTCGCGCTCCTGGCCGCCGATACCGCTGCGGTCATCGAGGCGTTGCACCTGGAGCGGCCCTACGTCTTTGGTCATTCTATGGGAGCCATCACCGCCGCCGCGCTTGCCGCCACGTATCCCTCCCTGGTGCGCGCCATCGTGCTCGAAGATCCGCCCCTGATGGATCGCCCGCCTGTGCTGACGGGGAACGGACCTGGGATCGCGCAGGCGTGGCAGTGGCTCTTCGATCTCAAGAAGCTTTCACGCGAGGAGCGCATCACCAGGGGCTTCGCCATGAATCTCAGCTGGGCCGAGGAAGAGATCGTCCCCTGGGCCGATTCTAAGGGCGAGGTGCGCGGTGACATTCTGGAGCCCGCGCTCGCTGCCATTGGCGATGTTGCGTGGCGCGAGGTTATTGCGCGCATTTCCTGCCCCGTCCTGCTCGTTACGGGCGATCCCGAACTGGGCGCGATTGTCACGCCCACGGCAGCGCAGGAGGCGGCGCATCTCTGCAAGCAGTGCGAGGTAGTGCATGTCAGCGGCGCGGGCCACAACATCCACCGCGATCGCTATGACGAAACAATGGCCGCCGTGCGCGCCTTCCTGAGCCACAATTAGGGGTGTAGACCGAGCCGCTCCTGTAGATAATCGCGACAGATCTGCAGGCTCTCTTTCGGCGTGGTCAGCGACACGTCGATCTCGACGGTGATCCAGTCGGTGTAGTTCACCTCGTGGAGCGCCTGCATGATCGGTGTATAGTCGATCACGCCAAGCCCCAGCTCGCAGAAGATGGGCAGGCTTTCAGTGCCCGACTGCACAACCATGCCGCTCTGCTGGTGGCGGCGCGCCTCGACGACACCAGCGCGCAGATCTTTGACGTGCATATAGCGCATACGCGAGGCGTAGCGGCGAATCATGGCAGGCACATCAATGCCCGCCGCTGTCAGGTGTGCCGTATCGGGACAGAAGAAGACGTAGCGCGGGTCCGTCTGCTCCATGATGGTGTCGATCTCCGCCTCGGTCTCGATCTCGGTGCCGAGGTGCGGATGGACGCAGGCCAGTACGCCAAGATCGTAGCAGGCGCGCGCGGCTTCGTTGATGGTCGTGGCCGCCTCGCGCAACTCCTCATCCGTGCTGCCCCCGGCTGTGCGCGGACCGCCCGGACCGAAGACGAGCCGGTCTACGCCCAGGGCCGCGAGAAAGCGCGCCAGCCGCGTGTTATGTGCGACCACCTCTGCCCGCCTGGAAGCATCACCAAAACGACCACCGCCGTACAGAGCTGAAAGGCGCAAGGAATGGGACGCAAGCAGTTCGCGCAGCTTCTCCGGCTGCTGCTCATAGACGAGCGCGTTCCTGGGAAATGGCTCGCAGGCGTGAAAGCCTAGCTCCTCTACCTCGCGCAATCCCTGCTCGAATTGCTCTCCCCAGGTAATCAGGTGACAGGATATGGGATTAGTTGACATAAATTTCTCCTTCTCTATTATTAAAGATATCACACGCCAGGATGCCCCTGAAAAAATGTTCAGGTCTTTGTAAGGTGGGCTCCGGCCTCTGCAAGTTGCTTATCAGGCTCAAGCACCATAATCAGTCCGATAGTATTTCTCAATCCAGGAAGAGGCGTAATGGAACTTGAAGGTATTTCACCCGATACGTTGCAGGACCAGGAGACTGGTGTCAAAAAGCGTTCGCGCAAGCGCAATATCACGTTTTTCATTGCCATAAGCGTGGTGAATGCCGGGCTGCTGATCCTGCTCTGGACGCAACTCCTGACGCCAGCGAACAAGCAAGCCCCTACAACTACGAGCAATACTACCACGTTGGGCGATATCAGTAGTCCGCTTATCGGCCAGCCCGCGCCCGACTTCACCCTGCCCACGTTCTCTGGCGGCGGCGCGAAGCTGCACCTGGCGGACTTCAAGGGGAAGGCGGTGGTGCTGAACTTCTGGTCATCGACGTGTGAGCCTTGCACGGCGGAGATGCCTTTCTTGCAAAGTTCCTGGACGCGTATGCGTTCGCAGGGTGTTGTGTTTATTGGCATCGACCAGCCTGAGAGCATGAGCGCCGCGCAAAGTTTCCTACATCAGTACAGCATCACTTATCCTAATGTGCAGGACAGCGTGGGCAGCACGACGACGACCGATTATGGCGTGACGGGTACGCCTGAGACGGTCTTCATTAATAAGGATGGCATCGTTGTGGCGAAGTGGATCTCTCCTTTGACCAGTCAGGGTTGGCAGCTTGAGACGGCGAAGCTTTCGCGCCCGCTGAAGTAGTGGTTGAGAGATGTTAGCGATTCGCGTAGTGATGCGCGCCGCCCATACGTTGGCTGGCGCGGCCTGGGTGGGAGGGAGCCTATTCTATCTGGTGGTGGTCATTCCCGCGCTAAGAATCGGCGGACCCGCTCCCGCGCTTGCTGCGAAGATCGCTGACCTGTTCAGGGGCATGGTGAATATCTGTGTGGGGGTGCTGCTGCTCACCGGTGGCTATCTGGTCTTTGATCGCCTGACGCAGACGACGCTCGGCGTGCCTTACCTGGTGGTCCTGGTAGTGAAGATTGTCGCCGCGCTGCTGATGTTCGTCCTGGCGTTCTACATGGCGCAGAGCCGCGTGCGTCGTCTGGCGAAGCGCTCGACGCGCCTATCGAGAATGGCTCCGCAGTTGATGTTGGCATTAGGCATATTTGTGTTTGTATTGGGTGCTGTGTTGAATAGTCTATTCGAGGCTCATTGAAATAAAGCATAACGCGTTATACATAATTGGAGGTCGTTATCGTGCAGGCCGCTGTTACTCCGCCGAAGAGGCTCCCGCTTAGTTTTATCCTGGCGGGCATCGCTATTCTGGGTGCCGTGCTCTACCTGGTCTTTGCCAATACGCAGGCCAATGCCGTTTACTATATGACCGTGCCCGAATTAAAGCATTGTACGACCTGCACGGTACAGGCGGTGCGCGTGGCTGGCGTTGTGGAGGCGGGTTCAGTTGCGCGTGACGATGCGCGACAGATGCTTAAC
>JALYTQ010000348.1 GCA_030854195.1 Chloroflexota bacterium | reverse complement strand
CCTTAACACTATACCAAGTAGCAAACAGTCCAACAGACTGACCCATGTTGAGCGAAAGAGTACGAGAGCAGCAACCGACAGCGATCCGAAGCAGAGTGAAAGTTCGGAATGGCGATGCACCCTCGGAACGCGTTCGCGAGTGGCCGACCGAAGAAAGCTTTCACAGCGAAGGCAAGTAGGACGGGTGGATGGTTCCCACGCAGCATACAACCGTTGAAAAAGCGGTCTTTCTCCCTGCCTACGCTGTTGTAGGACGGGTCTCCAGGAAAGACAATTAGGGTGGCACCACGGGTGTGATAGGGCAGCTTAAAACAGCTCCTACGCTCTCGTCCCTTCAATGTTCGCGGAAGGGATGGGAGTTTTTTCATGCCCATCTCCTTCCACAACCCCTTTCGTTGAAGGAGATGTAGGATATGACCAAACTATGGCAAAAGGGCTATAGCGTGAATGCCCAGGTCGAGCGCTACGAGGCCGCGCAGAATAGCGCCCTTGATACGCGCCTGATCCGGCACGATGTGTGGGGCTCGCTAGCCCACGTCGCTATGCTCAAACGCATCGGCATTTTGAACGAGGAAGAGCACGAGACGCTCCACGACGCCCTTTGCAACATTTTAGCGCTGGAGGCCACACACGAATTTACGGTGCAGCCCTCCGACGAAGATGTCCATACCAGCATCGAGAACTACCTGGCAAGCACAACTGGCACGGCTGGCAAGAAGATCCACACCGCCCGCTCGCGCAACGACCAGGTGCTGCTGGACTTGCGCCTGTACGGCAAAGAACAGCTCTCCGCCGTCAGCAGCAGGCTTTCAGCATTGTGTTACTCGTTGCTGGCCTTCGCAGAGGACCATAAAGACACGCCCATGCCCGGCTATACGCATATGCAGCGAGCGATGCTCTCGTCGTTCGGCCTGTGGAGCGCTGGCTTCGCGGAGGCGCTGCTTGATGACGAGCACCTGCTCTCCGCCGCCTACGAGCTTAACGACCAGTCGCCGCTCGGCTCGGCGGCGGGCTACGGCGTTCCGCTGCCGATTGATCGCCAGTTCGTCGCCGATACGCTGGGCTTCTCACGCGTGCAAAACAACGTCGTCTACGTGCAGAACAGTCGCGGCAAGATAGAGGCCGCAATCGTGCAGGCGCTGGCACAGATCATGCTAGATCTCAGCAAGATGGCCCAGGATATCCTGCTCTTCTCGACCGCCGAGTACGGTTTTTTCCGCATTCCACAGGAGCTCTGCACAGGCAGCAGCATCATGCCACAGAAGCGCAACCTGGATATCATGGAGCTGGTCCGCGCCCGCACGCAGACGGTGCTGGCGCTGCAACAACAGATTATGGGCATCGTCAGCGGCCTCCCCTCGGGCTACAACATGGACTACCAGGAGACCAAGCGTCCCTTTATGGAGGCGCTGGACATC
The DNA here is from genome assembly GCA_030854195.1 of Chloroflexota bacterium. Lineage (GTDB taxonomy): Bacteria > Chloroflexota > Ktedonobacteria > Ktedonobacterales > Ktedonobacteraceae > JACDAE01. The sequence goes on along the minus strand of JALYTQ010000348.1, from coordinate 3,281 downwards.
GTGAAGGAGAGCCTGGAGATCTGCACGCTCGTCATCAACAATATTCAGGTCAATCGCGAACGCGCCCTCGCCGCCTGCAGCTTCGAACTGTTCGCCACCGATCGCGCTTACGAGCTGGCACAAAGCTCCGGCCTGCCGTTCCGCGACGCCTACCGCATCGTCGGTGCCGAGGTCACGGCCCTGCTGGACCGCCAGCAGCTCCCACCCGCCGAGAGTAAAGAGCAGCTCGTCGAACGCCTGCACGCGCGCAATCACCTGGGCGGCGCAGGCAATCTCGGTCTCGCGCAGACCCATCAGCGGCTGGAGGCGGCGCAGAACACCTGGCAGCAGCGCAAAAGTAGCTTTAAAACGGCAATCAACGCTTTAGTCGGTCCCAATTCCGTCACAGTGGCGGAGGAAGAAGAGGAATAATATGTCAACAGTTGTACTCGCTTATTCGGGTGGCCTCGATACCTCGGTTGCTATCCGCTGGATCAAAGAAAAATACGACCTGGATGTAATTGCGCTGACCATCGATGTGGGCAATGAGCGCGACCTGCAGGCGATCTCAGCCAAAGCAACGCAGATCGGCGCGGTCAAGTCGCTCGTCGTGGATGCGCGTGCCGACTTCGTACGCTACTTTCTGTGGCCCGCGCTACAGGCGGGCGCGATCTACGAGGGAGTATATCCCCTGGCGACCGCGCTGGCACGTCCTCTAATTGCCCGCCTGCTCGTAGAGGTGGCACGCGCCGAGGGGGCTGTAGCGGTGGCGCATGGCTGCACCGGCAAGGGCAACGATCAGGTGCGCTTCGACGTGTCTATCCAGACGCTGGCACCCGACCTCAAGATTATCGCGCCGGTCAGGGAGTGGAGTATGACGCGTGACAACGAGATCGCCTACGCCGCTGAGCACAATATACCAATTTCGGCGACCAATGCCAGTCCTTACTCGGTCGACCAGAATATGTGGGGACGCAGCATCGAATGCGGCATCCTGGAAGATCCCTGGGCCGAACCGCCCGAAGATGTCTACGCCTGGACCAGCAATCCCGATACCAGCGCGGCCAAAGAGCCGACCTACCTGGAAATCGCCTTCGAGAACGGCATTCCGGTCGGCCTGAATGGTCAGGGTATAGATGGCGTGGAGCTGATCGAGATGCTCAACAGGCAGGCGGGTGAGTACGGCATTGGACGCATCGACCATATCGAGGACCGGCTGGTGGGTATCAAGTCACGCGAGATCTACGAGACTCCGGCTGCTGTGGTCCTGCACGCCGCCCATAAAGCGTTAGAGAGCCTGACGCTCAGCCGCGACCAGTTGCGCTTCAAAGAGAGCGTCGCGGGTGAGTACGCTCGTCTGATCTACAACGGCCAATGGTACAGCGCGCTGCACCAGGATCTCGCGGCGTATGTCCAGAGCACGCAGCGCTTCGTCAGCGGAGAGGTGCGCGTCAAGCTCTCACGCGGCACCTGCTCGATCGTCGGGCGCAAGTCCGAGCACTCGCTCTACAGCATCGGCCTCGCCACCTACGATAGCGGCGACCAGTTCGATCACAACGCGGCGCTGGGCTTTATCAAGCTCTGGGGTCTGCCACTAAGCACCCAGGCCCAGGCGCAGCTCCTGCCCTCAATCGGCTTCGAGGGGAATCTACTGAAGCAGCCTGAGACGGCGAAATAGAGTTTAGCTGGCGATAACAAGGGGAGGATAAAACTACCGGCTTTTATCTTCTCCTTTTCAGACTGTGAGCGATATAGGTCTCTTGAGATTGTACCAGTAAGCTCAAGCATCGACCAGCGTCCACTCCACGCGCTTCCCAATGCTTGCTGCATAACGCTGTAAGGTTGACAGGCGAGGATCGATAACACCAGCCTCCAGGCGTGCAATAGCGGGCTGTGAAGTTCTTACGCGCTTTGCCACCGTCTGCTGTGAGATATGAGCGTGAACGCGCATAGAGGCCAGCTCTTTCAACAACAATCGCCGCTGCCGTGCCTCTTCCATAAGTGAGGGAAACTCTGGATTCCTTTTTGTCGACTCTTCGATCATCTCGTCAAGAAAATCTTGCTCCATCAGCTCTCTCCTTTTGTTCAGTTCATTATGGACCTCACTATTAATTATATCAAATATGATATAAACTTAGAGAGCAGCAATTCCTTTTCGAGGCTTAGAACAAGGATTATGTGAACCTTCGCGCCTATTCTTCTGGCATATCTTCCATAGGGGGCAACGGCGGCGCTTCAAACTCTACATAATGTTTCTGGCGCTCGTCCGCCTCTTTGTTGCCTTGATAGCCGTAGTGGTAGGAGTGATACATATCGGCCTGTGTGAAGCCGCGCAGGGCGTCGTTGAAGGCGCGGGGCTGATCTATGTTGCACATATGGCCCGCGTTGGCGAGGATCTGGACGCGAATATTCTCATGGGAGGCAGAAGAGAGCAGCGCCTCCTCGCTCTTGCGGCTGTTCCCGTCGTTCTCCCCGTTGAGGACGAGGACTGGGCCGCGATAGGTATGCAGCATGGCGCGAAAATCTTTGCCCGCGCACTCCTGCCAGGCCTCGCCAGCGCCTTTCCAATACGCGCCTGCATTCAGTAGCGGATTCTCGGCCTGCGCGGGATAGAGCCGACGCAGCGCCTTTTCAGTAACGCCGGAAACCAAACGTTCAAGAGGCGCGGCGCTCTTTGAAAGTAGCGTCCCCTTGAGTTTGAGCAACGTTTCATTCATCCCTTGGGTATCCAGGCTACAGCCCGACAGGACCAGTCCAGATAGTAGCTCAGGATGTTCGTGGGCGAGCGCGATGGCAACAAAGCCGCCGAGCGAGAGACCGACCAGTAGCGCCTGGCTCTTCACCTCTTCGGCCATGATGCGCGCGACCTCCTCCACCGCCGTCGAGAGCCGGAACGTGTAGCGCCCCAGCGCGCCGTGACCGGGCAGGTCCAGCACAACGACGCGAAATGCACTCGACAGCGCGTCGATCTGTGGCTGCCACATCTTGCGTGTGAGGGCGTCGGCGTGCAAGAAAACAAGCGGGAAACCATAGGATGGCCCATAGACATCATATGCACCGGCAAACGAAGAAAGAGAATATTGGTCAGACACGGTCAGGCTCCTGATTCTAGACTACATACATACTATTTCTACGTAGTTTTGCCAGTGCAGTTTCAAATGTGCCTTGCATCGGAGGCACTTCACCAGGAATTTAGTGCGGCAGGAAGCAATCCTATTGTGAATATCTGTTATAATCAAGTGAATAGTCAGGTCAGTAGGGATGGGCCTTGCGTCCATCCGGGTGCCCACGCTCCCAATAGC
>JALYTQ010000088.1 GCA_030854195.1 Chloroflexota bacterium | reverse complement strand
AAGGTCTTGCGCCACCAGTACGAAGAGCAGAGCATCGCGCAAGGTGATTAGTGGGGTCTGAGCATTCTACTAAGCACAAAAGTAGCCTCGGGCAGTAAAAGCCAGGCAACTTTTGTACTTAGCAGAAAGCCATTTTATTGAGCCTGAAGAGAAACATGTTATAATGGCTTTAGTGCTATTATCACAGCTTTTTATAGCCAATTGATTGTTCTGAACACATATTTAAAGGGAGGACTTGTTATGGGTAGCCTCATACTCGACTCACTCGAAGTCCGTAACTTTCGCGGCTTCCGCCATCTCCAAATCGAGCGACTGGGCCGTGTCAATCTGATTGTGGGGAAAAACAATGTAGGGAAAACGAGTCTTCTTGAGCTCTACGGCTTTATGCTCAAAGGGCTTATCCAACCCTGACAGAAGAAATATGGGAACAACTGCGCGTGCGTAACGAAAGTGTAGATGTAGATGCATCTTTTCGGACTGCGCTTGATTCGAATGTAGATGTGGAAAAATTGCTTTCATCTCTCAGATACTTATTCTATGGCCGCGATGATGTTAGACCTGTTTTAAATCCTATTAGCATTGGACCTGTTGGCTCTCCCGATAATGTTCTTTCAATTTCTGTTGGCTGGTATACAACACAATCGGACGAGAATGGAAGCCCTAAAACGCGATTACTACGACCAGATGAATATGATAAGGTTAGTAACAGCGCTCCGAGATTTACCATTAAGGTAGGAAAACAGGTGGGAACCGAGTACCCGCTCTGGCGTGATCCGTTGACGACATCTCGATTACGTCGTTTAAATACTGGTGATGTCAATTGCATTTTTATACCAGTAGATGGTTTAAGACAAACACAGATGGGAGACTTTTGGAATCAAATCTTATTAAGAGAAACGAAGGAATTATTTGTGGGTTGAGGGCGCGGACGATAAAGGCATATGTCATGCCCTATTGAATGATTGTTCCATCACTTCTTCTAAGAAAAAGGACTTTTTCATTGCCAAAAATGAACCTTTTATAATTAACCCTATAGGCGGAGTCGATACTATTCTGAAAGCACTCAAGACTGGCATTAAAGGAGACACTGCAAATAATAGATACGGTGTAGTTGTAGATGCTGACACTAATGAGACCGGTGCTGGCCTCGAATACTAAATGTAACTTCCGCCCATCTTACAAGAGCAAGGCTTATCTTCACACATGGTTAGCCTGGCAGGAAGAACCAGGTCAACCAATGGGTCTGGCGATTACTAAGAAATACATTAATGCTAACGCTGTGCATGCTCAGCAGTTTATAGCCTGGTTCCGTACACTCTTCGATCTGGAGGGGAAGTGAAATGAAATGAATCCCTTTATTACTTACACTTCCATCCCGAACAATTGTATCAGTAACTGCGTCGTGAACACCAGCAGCAATTCTCGCTTGCCGTTCCCTTGTTGCTTTAACAATTCTTCGACAATGTGTGGCTCAAAGATGCCCGTTGCCTTCAATGCTTCAGGGGAGAGCGTTTGCTGCAACAAAGTAGAGCCCTCAATATCTAGTAGCGAATCCAGGGGGGCAGCCAGCGGCGGGATCGCGCCCATCTTCGTTTGTGCAGGCATGTAGCGCCGCGCCAGTTGTGTCAGCAGCTGGTCCTTCGCTGTGCCATCAGCTTGGATCGACGGGAGCCGTGTCAGCAGGTCCATCACATGCGCGTTGAGATAGGGAGAGCGCATGACCATGTGTTCCTGCATAGCCAGTTGTTGGATTGGATGCACGACGAGATCTGGCAGGCGCAGGTGGAGATCGAGATAGTACCAACCCTGCTGCCTGTTGGCGAATTGTTCCGCCCGCCGCGCCAATTTACGCGCGTGCAGCGTCTCCTCCCAGCGCTCCTCTTGTGGCAAAAGCTCCGCGATATCCCGCGACCATAGCTGGTTTGACTGCTCTCCCGGTTTGTCCATAAGCGTGTCTCTGTACCAGCTCAATATGCCTGGCGTATCCGTAGCGAGTGGCTGCATAGGTATTGCTGTACCTGCTAGAATATGCGCGCCTGACCCGCTGATAGCCGCCCGCGCCTCTGTCTCATTAGCTACCGTGTGCAGGAGTTGGTGGAATAGCAGCGGGGTGGTAGCTGTGCTCGGAGCTTCAAGACCCAGAAGTGTTGCCACCCAGAATTCTGGCTGATCGACGCCTACAATCTCTAAGAATGGTCGCTGGCATGCGTCTGCAACACGCTCGGCGTTTTCCCAGAGCAGCGACTTGATATTCATATAGTCAAAGGCTACAATGGAGAATTGAGCTGGCGAGTGTTGGGCGGCGAGCAGGGCTGGGAGCGCGGAGGGGGGATCGCCTGTTGTCAATGCAACGAACTGCTCGTGCGGAGGAAGTATACTCACGGTTGCCTCGTTGAGCAGGGTGTGCAGCTGGTCGAGTGCGTCGTTGTGGGGGAGCGGCTCGTCAATATGGTAATCAGTCGATGCGTTTACGACCGTTTTTGCCTTTTGCCAACGCAGAATAGAGCCTGCCGGGACAACGCGAATATCCTTGAACGCGGTCCAGGGAGCTGGGATGAAGCCGTAGCGTAGCAAGGCGTCGAGGGCCGCGATGTGCAGACGCCGGGAAACGCCGACTGCCAGTAGCGCCTTGATCTCGCTGGCGAAGAGAAGATTTCCTGGCGCGGGCCAGTCTTCGACGTAATAGAGCACATGCGCGCCCGAAAGTGGACGCCGGTAAACGAGGGTGCGGCGATCAGGCACCCAGTCGAGCACAGGCGGATCGTCGTTGTGCTGCATGGCGTGGCCCTCGTCGGAGAACGCGATGATGCCCGCGCCAGGCAGGACGCTGCGCGCAGGTTGGCCTCCGTGTTCTCTGAGCACATCGCCCATCGCCGAAAGGGTCTCTTCGATCGTTTCTTGTGGCACCTGTTCGCCGGTAAGCCAGCCCGCGAGTACCGGCATATCAGTTGTTCCTGTCTTTGCGCCAGGGTGCATCTGCACGCCTGATCCAGCGTCCGTTAAAATTGAGGTAGCTATCCTCAACGTCGAAGAAATCGTCGGTGAGGTCGCATTCGGTCCATTCGCCGGATACGCCCTCGCTGTGCAACTGTTGCACGATATGGCTGATAACCTCTGGAGCGTTGCGCAGGTCGATGCTGGGATACAACTCTTCGCTCAGATCTCCTTCTCGTTCGATCGGTTCTTCGCCCTGAGTACCGCGCAAGACATAATAAATATACATACTTCCTCCCTCGTCGTTTTACCTGTATGCTGTAGCTTATAGTATCACATTGGGCTAGAACGGGTCGACATCAGCCATTTTTGGTGGGGAATTTAGTTGCTAGCCTGCTAGAATGTAGTACAATCTCGATTGAACTCATCGGCTCATCTGACTTTGACACTCTTTTTTAACTACACACCGACATTACTGATGCAGCGACGCATCTCAAGATTTAGCGAGGAGGCACAGTATGAAACAACTGCGGCACACTGACGAAACCGATCCTGGACAGAAGAAGCTCGCCCAGCCATCCTCGCACAACTGGATTGCTCGCGTCATCAATGTTCTTCTCGCCGTGCTGGTGGCTGGCGGACTGCTCTATGTTGCCGCCGTTGGCGCTGGTCCATTGCCACCGCTCGGAGCGGCTTTGAATCCTGGTACCGGCGTCTGGACCGCTGCGAATACGGGTAGCCTGACGCAAAACACCACGCTGCACCTGTCCGGCCTGCACCAACCGGTTACTGTTGCGCTCGAAAAGAGCGGTGTTGCGCATATCTCTGCCGCCAGTGATGCCGATCTTTTCTGGACGATGGGCTACCTTCATGCTACCTTTCGCCTCTTCCAGATGGATCTGCTGCGCCGCCAGGGAGAAGGGCAGCTCTCAGAGGTCTTTGGAAAACAGGCACTTGTGTCCGATCGTTTTGAGGATACGCTAGGGCTGGACCGCACGGCGCAGGCCGATTGGAACATCCTGGCTCCTTCTACAAGGCAAGTGGTCACATCCTACGCTCAAGGTGTGAACGCACGTATCGATGAAGACGTGCGCAATGGCACGTTACCCCTGATCTTTAAGGTGCTTGGTTACAGGCCGCGCCCCTGGACGCCGCTTGATACGTTCGTCGTGCAGGGCGATATGACCCAGACGCTCGACTTCTCGACGACCCCGCTTGATTACGCTATGTATGTCAAGACACTGGGCTATCAGCGCACGATGCAGTGGTTCCCGGTTTTGCCGCCCGATACGCAACATCCATACGATGTCGGCCCCTATAAGTCCTCCGGCGTGCTTCCCCTGGCGGCGCAGCAGGCGGTGAGCAATAGTGAGTTCCAGGCTGTGTCGTCGCTCGCGGCGCAGTTCGCCGCCTTGCCACCGGGCGCGATCCACTACGAATCCAGTAGCAACAACTGGGCGGTCGATGGTACAAAGACCGCGTCGAGGAAACCCTTGCTGGCGGGCGATCCTCACCTGCATCTCACGCTGCCATCCATCTGGTACCAGGTCGAGGCCAGCTCGCCACACTACTCCTTTAGCGGCGTGAGTATCCCTGGCCTGCCCGTGGTGCTGATCGGGCACAACCAGCACATCTCCTGGAGCCTGACCGATGTACAGAACCAGTCCACTATGTTTTATGTCGAGAAAACCGATAAGGCGCATCCCGGTAGCTATTTCTGGCGCGGCTCCTGGCAGTCGATGAAGCAGGTAAATTACGTTATTCCGGTCAAGGGAGAGCCATCCGTTCACTTCACGGTGAATATGACGGTGCATGGACCTGTGATGACGCAGAAGCAGTTGCCGGGCGAGACTATCTCCGTCGATTGGATCGGCGCGTTGCCTTCGCCCGCGCTTGGCAGTGCCCTTGGCATATTGCAAGCCACGAACTTCAACCAGTTTCGCGACGCGCTGCGCTCGTGGGTAGCACCGTCGCAGAATTTTGTCTACGCCGATGAGCAGGGCAATATTGGCATGATCTCCGCCGGTACCTACCCTCTGGTCAAGGTGGGTTCGCCCTGGTTGCCCTTGCCGGGAACTGGCGAGGCGGATATCGTTGGCTCCATTCCCTTCGATGCTATCCCCCAGGTTTATAACCCGCCCGATCATATCGTCTTCAGCGCGAACCAGCGGCCCGTCGGCAAGGATTACCCGTACTATATCGGCACTACATTGAACGATTTTGATAATGGCTACCGCGCCGACGAGATCTATACGCGCCTGAGCACGGGCAGCCATTTCACCGTGCAGGATATGGAAGCGCTGCAGAATAGCACGCATGACTATCTGGCTGGTTTGCTTGTGCCACAGGTGCTGAAGTCGTTGCCGCAGGGCACATTGACGAGCCAGGAGCAGGGCGCGCAGCAGTTGTTACAGGCGTGGAATGGCAACATGGATGCCAGTTCGCCCGCCGCCTCTCTCTGGTGGACCTTCCTGCAGCAGTATATCAAGGATACCTTCCAGCCGTGGTGGAACGCTGCCCATGTCCCCGTCGCTACGTTTCCCTCGCTTGTTGTGGATGCCACGCAGGCTCCACTGGTCGAAAATATAGAGGCGTGGACCCTACATGATCCAACGAACGCGGCCTTTTCTCTGCCCAATGGGACGAAGAGGAGCGCCGATGCTGTCATGCAGCAGGCGTTCAAGGAGAGTGTGGCTATGCTCACGAAACAGCTCGGTGCCAACGTGCAGCAGTGGACGTGGGGCAGGCTGCACGCGCGCGAGATCGCCTCGCTGCTCGGATACGCCGCTCTCAGCTATGGACCTCACCCGAGCGGCGGCGATGAATGGACGCTCAATGCCGCTGGTGGAGCTGTCTCCGAGCATGGTCCAAGCTGGCGCTTCATCATGGATTGGGGCAGCGGAACAGGCGAGGGCGTCTATCCAGGTGGTCAGGATGAGAATCCCGTCTCTCCCTGGTACGATAACCTGGTTGCTACCTGGTGGAATGGACGCTACTATCCTATGCTTACCCTCGCGCAGGCCCGTTCGCAGGGCACGATCTGGACCTTGTTGCCTTGAGAAATGGAGGATCGCTGTTATGAGACGTTTCGGACTTTTTATCTGGCCTGTCGTCATTGGCGTGGCGCTCGTCTGGCTCTGTAACATTTTCGGTCTCTGGTGGGTAGCGATCGTAGTAGGCTTTTTGATTGGACTGCTCCTGCGCGGAAAGAATGCCTTTGCAGCGGCTGTGTTGATCGGTGGATTGGGCTGGGGTCTGCCGCTTCTTATGCAATCGCTGCGTGCTCCGGTCGGACAGGTCGCGGCAACCGTGGCGATTCTTGTCGGGCTGGGAAGCTCTGGTGGGCCACTCGTCATTCTCCTGACGGTCCTGCTGGGCGTGTTGCTTTGTGTGGTGGGAACATGGCTGGGTGTCGCCCTACGTATCCTTGGCATGCCGCTATACCGGAAAGTACCTGATAACTCATCTATTGGCTTATAAGTGCGCCGGATACCGCTTCGCTATAACAAAGCGGTATCCATACTCTCAATGCGGATCAATGGTTTCCGCGCGATCGGCTCATGAGGTCGCTGTGTACTCGTACAACTGCGTTGAGCCAGTACTGCCGCTGACCGTGACTACTTTGCAGTGCTGCTGAATCCAGGTAGTCAGAGAACTCTGACCTCCTCCGCCACCAAAGCCACCACTATTGAGTAAGAAGAAGCGAATGGTTCCATTTTTAGCCAGTGTCGCGAGCTGGCTGGTTGTTAGAATAGGATTACTGCCGGAGAATCCTTCCAGAGTCATCACAGGCTTATTCGTCGCGAGAATGATGGAGTCCGCCTGATTGGAACTATTTACGGCAACCAGGTATTTCGCGGTCCCCTGATGGGCCTCCAGGTAGCTCAGCAAGGTGGAGTCAACGTTGCCTCTCATAGCTTGTCCGCCACCAGGATTGCTGGGTGCACCTTGCCCGCTAGTAATGGTGAAGCTTGAACTGCTTGTAGAGCTCGGTCCCGCTACAAGCGTATCCGCCTGAGTACTCGTAAGGACAGGGATTGTTGCCCACACCGTCGGAGTAATCATTATCGCCAGTATCCCCAGGCTCAGTGCAGGCAGAAGGTAGCGAGCTTTGCGTTCGAGCCGAGGGAAGACGCGAGCAGCTATAAGCGCTTCTACCGCAATAACGCCCAGAACGGCCAGAATGGGGATCAATATCTTGCCCCACGCGGGATAGCTGGTGAGTATGTAGATCTGCTCCGCAATGGTAACGGCGATCGCTATAGGCAACAACCAGCCTCGCCTGCCGCCGCGCCTGTAGTCTCGCCACATCGTGACCAGGCCAATTCCGAACAGTGCCGCGATGGCCGGTGCGAACACCGTCATATAATACTGATGGAAGAAACCCACCGGTGGCTTGTCGATTGACATGAAGGCACCCGGATCATAGGCTGCGAAGAAGAAATTATGCCAGTTGTCCATCATACTTCTAACAGCCGCCGCGTAATAGGAACTGTAGCCGTTCGCGCCCAGTCTATAGAAATTCATGAAGATTGAGATGAGTGTAATACCCATGAGTGCCAGGCGATGCCAGGGAAGCCAGCGTTTGACTCCTTCTTGTGCTGGCACCTTCTCGGCCTCGCGCGGAGGCGCTGAGGATTCGGAATAAGAAGAACATATATTCTAATTTTGGCAATTGTGTGGTATACTACCTATGAGTCTCTCATTTAGTAGCAGGGTAAGCCGCTGCGTTGTGTCTTTCCCGGAGTTCTGGGGGCGGCGAATACGACCAGATAGCACTTCTGCGGCAAATGTTGCATCATAGTGAGATGTAATGGTATATTTTAGTAGCACTGGCGTAGTTGCTCCTGCGCCCTCTTGTGAAGTGGTGTGGTTATGGTAAAATCTCGCTGAGATTAATTTGAGATTGGAGTTCTTGATGATCATTCTCCTGCTCATGATCCTCGCAATTGCCTTGCTTTTCATCTTTGCGGGACTATGGCTTTCCCCCAGGTCGTCTGAGCCTACTCAGCGTGACATATCCTATGCCGCTCGCGGTGGAACTGGTATGCGCGCCCCGACGCGTTCTAGCACGCGGCGTACGGGTCCGACTATGGCCCGATCTCAACAGGTGGCAGGGGTAAGACGTGCATCTCGTTCTTATACACAGGATTTTCAACGCAGCCCCTGGGAAAATTTCATGGAGACGGTAAACATCGAGCGTCTCTTCAGGCCGCGTGTAGGCGACAAGGCACCCTGGTTGGGCCTCACCCTGATCCTGGTCGCGCTCTTTATCGTGAGCCTTCTCTTACTGAAATCGTTGCTGCCCGACTCCATGGTTATAGGGGCGACGTGGCCCGATGTTGCGGTCTCTGCATCGCCGCCCACCTCATCCACAGTTGCCAAGAACTCCTCACCGGACAATCCCTTTGCCAGTCTATCGGGTGCTTCGGGTGCGCTCATGCGTCTCCCTCAACTGGATTCTTCGCAGTATAACTCTCAGCAGGACTATAATACCTGGGCGTACTCCGCCTGCTCCACCGCGTCGATGACCGAGGTAATCAATTCCTATGGACATAAGTATCGTATCGCCGACATACTCAAAGTCGAGGCGGGCATTCACGAGATCACGCCCGACCTGGGACTGATCGAGCCCGTCGGCATTGATCGCACCGTTGCCCAGTTTGGTTTTAATACGTACTGGCTGAAAAATCCCTCGTTGGATGACGTAATCGGCGTTGCCACGAAGGGGCATCCCGTCATCGTGGGCTTCCCACCCGATCGCTGGTCCGGCGGCCATCTGCTGGTCGTGCGCGGAGGTGATAGTAAATATGTCTACCTCGCCGACTCGTCCCGTTTGAACATGCAGGCAATGGCACGCGCCACGTTTATGAAGTACTGGGCAGGCTTTGCAGCGGTCGTTATGCCTAAATAGATAGAAGAAGACAAATAAAAAGAGAGGCGTCTCCTGGTATGTTACCGGAGATGCCTCTTTAGGTAGTGCCTTATTTCACTTCAGTTGGCGCTTCTTCTTTGGGATCGGGGGGCACATGCAGCTTGATGCGGCGGAATGCCTCGGCGTACTGGATATCCAGCCCCTTCTTTTCTTTGGCGTCCTTCGCCATCCGCGCGCCGCCCTCGCGCACACGTTCGACCATCTTTGCATCGGGGCCGAACTGTGTCACATGACAGAGAATGGCCTTTCCTTTCAGCTCAATCGTCTCGCTAACATCGACATACGTGTTTGACTGAGTAGTGGCAAAGAAGTAGATCTCGTGGACCTTGTATGGCTGTAGACCCTCGACGAGGAGTTCGCGATAGGAGCGCGGGTTGCCAGCAGCGGGGAAGATGGCGTCCACCACGATATTGCCCGTTGCGCGATGGTCAGGATGGTTGATATAGGCGGTATCCTTCGGCTTCTCATCTGGATCGGGCGCGAAGATGTGTTGCGTCGGATCATGGGTGATGATAACGCGTGGGCGATACTTGCGAATGAGGCGCACGACGGCCCTGCGCGTCTCTTCGTTATTGGTAAGATGCCCATCGTGAAAGCGCAGGAACTCGACGGCCTTGACGCCGAGCAATTCGCAGGAGGCGCGCTGCTCGTGTTCGCGCGTCACGATGAACTCGTTCTCGTCAATGTTGGGGACCTCGCTGCCCTCGGTTCCATCGGTCATCACGGCCCACGCGACCTTCTTACCCTGTTTTGCCCACAGGGCACTGGTCGCCGCCGCGCCGAAGTCGTCGTCGTCGGGATGGGCACCGATCACCAGCGCCTCAAAATCAGGCTCGGTGATGACGGGGAGTGCGCCGGGTGCGTTTCTATCTGCCATAAAAAAACCTCTCTCATGCTCTATAAAGTATGTTGTGTGCAGTTATCCCTCGCTGGATTGGAGGAAGTGCTGCGGATCGACGCGCAAGGAACGCGCTTTAGTATATTCAAGAATAGCAGGTTGGTCAATTGGACTGAAGTCAGGCTCGCATCCACTCTCTTGCCTCGATGCTTGTTTCGAACGCCTGAATAATCTCCTCGACGTTCACACTACGGCCCGCCAGCGTATCCAGTCCGACCGCGCGCTGCAACAATCCCAGGCGCAGCGTCTCTTGCTCCTCCTCCGTGTGGCCGAGGAGGCGAGCCAGTATGTCGGTATCCCAGTGCAGCAAGACGCCTGCCTGCAAAAGGCTACCCGTGCGCCGACGGATCATATCCAGCCCCACGAGCTTGCTCTGTTCAACTATTACCTCGTATGGCGAGAGCGTCCCGTAACAGGCGCGGTTCAGCAGCAGCTCGTAGTCTCGTATCTCGGGCAGTTTGCGCAGCGCCTGCTGAGCGTGCGCTTCGGCGGGCGCAACGAGTCGCGTTTGCACATCCAGGCGACGCAGGGCGGCTACCCATGTCGCACCGAACCAGCGATACGACTCCACGATATCCGCGAGCATCAAGGGATGTCCGGCTGGTAGTATCACATCCAGGCTCAACAGGTTCGGACCCACCAGGACAGCCGTGCCGCCCGCACGTCGATGATAAATCGGGAGCGCCTGGGCGGCCAGTTCGGCCTGGTTGAGCACATCATGCTTTTGCGAGAAGCCCAGGACCAGGCCCGTTCTCTCAGCCAACGACCAGTAGAGAATGCCAGGATCGTCTGGCTGGACATTGCTGAGAAGCCGCTCGCTCGTCTCGATGTGCTGCTGCTGGTCGGCAACGCTGAGCGGGTAGATGTGCCAGCTACTCTTCTTTAAGGGATTTTGCAACATCCTTCTCCGCTGAACTTCGGAAGATCCATCCAGCAATCGCAGCGATCAAGCTTGGGGCTGCTCCGGCCAATAACGCGATCGGAGCACCAAACAGGTGAGCCAGGCCGCCGGTAAAGAGATTGCCCAGCGGGATGCTTCCGTTGAAAACCAACATGTAGACACCCATAACTCTACCACGCAGATGGTCTGGTGTCACTGTCTGCAAGGTCGTGTTCGCGATAGCTGTGAAGGTGATCTGCGCAAAACCAACAAACGCGATCAGTAGGAGCGAAAGCTCATACCAGTGCGAAAGGGCGAAGAGCGCTTCCAGCAGGCAGAACAGAATCGACGCCAATAGCATGGTGCGAATACTCGGCCTCTGATTGCTCCAGGCCAGCCAGAGGGCAGCGAGTAGCGAACCAATGCCAAACGTTGAAGAGAGGAAGCCAAAGCCCGCCGGTCCCGCGTTCAGGATGGTTGTTGCGAACAGCGGCAGCACGACGTTGAAATTAATGCCGAAGAGCGAGACGATCCCGATTACGACGATTATGAGAAACACGGCTGGCGTCATCTTGATATAAGACAGCCCTTCGCGTATGCTGCGGAACGTCCCCACCTGCTTCTCGACACGTTGTTTGATCTGTGTGTGCAGCTGCGTAACGTCGATCAACGCCAATCCTATAAGCACAGGGATAAAGCTCAGCGCGTTCAGCAGGAAGAGCGGCGCGATACCCAGCCAGGCGATCAGAAGTCCGCCCAGGCCAGGACCGACGATGCGCGCCAGGTTGAAGACCGATGAATTGAGCGCGATCGCGTTCGGTAGATCTTCGCGTCCGGTCATCTCTGCCACGAACGCCTGCCTTGTCGGCATATCGATGGCATTGGTCAGGCCCAGCAAGATCGCCAGGACGAAGATGTGCCATAACTGCACGGTACCGGTTGCGATAAGCAGCCAGAGCGCTGCGGCCTGCACAAGCGAGAACGATTGCGTGAAGAGGATCATCTTGCGCTTCGGGATGCGATCGGCCAGAGCGCCGCCGAAGAGCGCAAAGAGCATCACCGGAAGGAACTGCAGCGCGCCAACGACTCCAAGCGCCCAGGCACTTTTTGTCAGTTGCAGCACCAGCCATGCCTGCCCGGTGGTTTGCATCCAGGTGCCGATCAGTGAAACGAGTTGACCGGTCCAGAAGAGACGAAAATTGCGGTGGCGAAGAGCTATAAAGGGATGGTGAGCGCTATCTGGAGACGTTGGCCGTTCGATATTTTTTTTGGTAACTTTTACAGTTATTTCTTTATGAGATAGCGATTTTTGCATGTATAATAAGAGTCCAATCTAGAGGGCCTGAGTTATGTATTTGTGCGCTGTATCTCCTGACGGCTCTGCTCGTGATGAGCCAGCCTGGCGAGGAGTGAGGAGCGCATCTGCTCCAGCCCGTTTAGCTTTTGCTCGATGAGTTGGATCTGCCCTCGTATCAACTCGTCTGCACGTTCTAATTGGGCCAGCTTTGCGCTATCCTCCGTCTCTTGTCGGTAAGCGCGTTTAATCTGACCGCGCTCGCTCTCCGCTTCCAGCAGCTTGCGAATGTCATTGAGCGAAAATCCCAACAAGTCTCGCAGCTCTTTGATCTGTTGCAGGAGCTTAACATCTTCTTCGCTGTAGCGGCGATAGTTTCCCCCGGTGCGATCGGTGGGGGGAAGCAGGCCGACCTCTTCATAGTAGCGCAGTGTGCGCTTGGTCAGGCCGGTGCGTTGCGCTACCTGCTCGATCGTATGGCATGGCAACTCTTCCGGCGAGTCCTGTCGCTGTGCCTGTCTGTTTGTGGTCATCTCTTTCTTTCCCTCCTCAAAAAAAAATTTCCTGTGCCTTGTCAAATAACACCGGATGGTATCAAGTGGAAGGAATTCTGTTCTTAGTATACCACAAGTTTGACGTTAACGTCAATGTAAGGTACCATAAAAATGAGACGCCAATGGGGTAGTGCATGCCGGGTGTGTGATAAAATGGGGGAAGATATTGATAATTTTCGACGTGTAATGCCGTAGGGTTGCTGAAGTTATAGTGAGTATGGATGAAGGAAGTGCTGATATGCATGATACTCTATCCTCCCTGGTAGAGAGAGCCTTAACGGGCAATCAACGGCCCCTGGAGTTCTATCTGCGCGAGAACGCTCGCTTGCCAGGGGCACGCGTAAACCTGGAGCTGGCGAATGACATGGCCTATCTCCTTGCCGCAGTTGTCTCGCAGCGCCCCGATGCTGTAAGAGCGCTCATCAGCTATTTTTTTACCAATGAGCGTAAGGGAGGTGCCAGCAGTGCCCCAGCGGAGTTCGTGACGCTTTGTGGCATCATCGCGTCCGGTGCCTGTGCCGCCATTGAGGCTCCTTGGCGCGCAGATACGTTTGCATTGCTGTATGAGTACGCGGACAGCTCTCGCCTGCGTACGCGTGCAGGTGTTGCTACGGCGTATCAGCACCTGTTGACCGCTACTCCTGAAGAAACGAGCAGGCATCTCGTCTCCCTGGCAAGTGAGGGGAGCTATTTCCAGCAGTGTGTAGCTATCGTAACAATGGATGAGCAGCCCTTGCTCTACATGCCCCACGTGCTGGCGACCGCGTTGCAGTTACAGCGCATCGTGCTTGAGCACGTGCTCGAAGCTCCCCAGGCGGCGCGCAAGCGCAGGGACTTCTACGCACTACGCCAGGCGCTGGGCTATATGCTCAGTGTGATTACGGTTGTTGCACCGGAGCAGGGTTTCGCGCTTATGCGCGAGTGCGCCACGTGGAACGACCCTGATATCACCTGGATACTGCGCGAGAACTTGAAAAAGAAACGCCTGGCAAGGTTTACCGAGGATACGAGGACGGTAGCCAGCCTGCTTGCCTGAAAAGGCGTAGAGCGTTTTATGCATAATTTTTTATCAGTCGCGGACCGCTGCAGGCAGGAAAGCGACGTTTGCATAACGCTGTCGGCGCGCATAAAACGTTGCGAGTTCATGCCGTGTATGCTATCATTGCATTTTGGAGGTCGATAGGGTGACGACGGGTCGAAATACGACAGTTTCCCCGCTCGCTGGCAATTCCTGCGCCTCGAATTTCTATGTCATCAAGGCGGACTGGCCTGTTTAGGATGTATAATGCAGCTTTTTTATGTTATGACTATGCCCGGACTGGAGACTGTAGCGTTTAGTGAGATCCGCGCTGAGATTCCCGATGCCGAGCTTGTCAAGTTTGCGCGTGGCATCGCCCTGTTTCGTACGAATGCATCTCCCGATGATCTCCTGGCGCTGCGCACGGTTGAAGATGTCTTCTTCGCGCTGGCCCATGTGACGGGTCTGGGGCATGGACCCGACGCCTTGCGCGTGATTCATAGCGCGACACAGAACGCCAATATTCCGAAGGCGCTGGCGCTGTGGCGGCGCGCCCATGATGGCGAGCAGCCAACGACGTGGCGGGTCGTCAGCCAGAAGTCCGGCGCGCATGATTTCCGGCGCGTGGATGCCGGGCGAGCGGTGTCTAACGCTTTACAGCGGGCCATGCCGCGTGCAACGCGCCAGGTCAAAGACGATTCGGATCTCGAAGTCTGGCTCTGGCTGAGTGGTAGCGAACTGCTGGTAGGCGTGCGCCTGAGCGATGCCACCATGCGCCATCGCGAGTACAAACGCGAGCACCTTCCGGCCTCGCTGCGACCGACAGTCGCGGCGGCAATGAGCCTGCTCTCGCGCCCCTCTGAGAAAGATATCGTGCTCGATCCGCTCTGCGGGGCCGGAACGATCCTTGTGGAGCGCGGGCTGATGACGCCATTTGACCGGCTCATAGGTGGCGATATCGAGGAAGAGGCCGTTGGCATGGCGCGTCGCAATACGCGCGCGGCGGGCATTCTCGCGACGATCCGCTTGTGGGATGCGCGTGCATTGCCGCTCGATGATGCGAGCGTGACGCGCATTCTGACCAACCTGCCCTTTGGGAAGAAGGTTGGCTCCCACGAAACCAATGAAGCCCTCTATAATGCGCTCATCAAGGAGTTTGGCCGCGTCCTCGCCCCCGGTGGTCTTATGGTAACATTAACCAGCGAGGATCGTCTCTGGAATACGATCCTGCGTGATAATGGTTGGAAAGTAGTCAAGAAAGTAGTGCTCGTTGTGCTGGGCTTACCTGCCAGCATCTTCATTATAGAGCGAGCATAAAGAAACTCTTCAGTAGGGATGGGCCTTGCATCCATCCGCTTGCCTATCCAGAGAGCCGGATGGACGCAAGGCCCATCCCTACTGAGTGGAGAGAGATCTGGATAGTAGCAAATAGCGAAAGGAGTTACTCCATTGGGTAACGCAACAACAGCCGATTTTCGGAACGGCATGGTGATCCGTTATAATAACGAACTGTACACCATCACCGAGTTTCATCACGTCAGTCCAGGGAACTGGCGCGCGTTCGTGCGCACAAACCTGAAAAACCTGCGCAATGGTCGCGTGATCGAGCAGCGTTTTCGTGCCGGTGAAGATATCGACGAGGTACGCGTCGAGCACCAGAACTGGCAGTTCCTCTACATCGACGGTGACGACTACGTTTTTATGAATAACGAGACCTACGATCAGCAGCCACTGGCCAAAGAGATGCTGGGGGAGAGCGTGAAGTTCCTCAAAGAGGGAGATGTCGTCGAATTGCTGGTCGATAGTGAGAATATCGTCGCTGTTGAGCTGCCGAACTTCCTTGAACTGCGCGTCGAGAGCGCCGAGCCGGGCGTGCGCGGCGATACTGCGAACAACGTCACCAAGCCAGCAACCCTGGAGACGGGCACAGTCGTTAATGTTCCCTTGTTCGTCAATCCCGGCGATAAGATTCGCATCGATACACGCACCGGCAAATATGTTGAGCGCGTCAAGTCGTAGTGCTGCCGCTCCCTTCAAAAAAGAACGCTCCAAAATAGGCGTTCTTTTTTCCATTTAATGGCAAATAATCAAATATGGCTGATAAGAAGCGTCCACAGGTGCGGCACGAAGACAAACAGCCCGATGATAATGGCGAGGACCGCGTTTAACAGCACTGCTCCGGCGGCCACATCTTTCGCGATTTTTGCCAGCGGATGATATTCAGGTGTGGAGAGGTCGATAGCGAGCTCGATGACAGTATTAAACATCTCGGCGATAAAGACGCCTGTAATGGCGATAAAGATCATCGCAAATTCGATGGCGGAGATGCGTAAGAGAATGCCCATAAGGATGGCGAGCGATCCGATAAACGTGTGGACACGGACATTGCGCTGAGTGCGTAGTGCATAAAGTACTCCGCTAAAGGCATAGCCAAAGCCCGCGATAAATTTCCTCCACTCACTTTTTGGCTGCCCGGCTGTTCCTGGCGGGCCAGGAGGGGTTGTTGGAGGCAGCGGCGGCTGACCCATAATGTCCTACGCCTTCTGTCCTAACTCTTTGAGTACAGCTTCCTGGATAGCAACCATTGCCTGATAGCCTGCCTCGGTCTGATCGTCGTAGCCCACCAGGTGCAGGACGCCGTGCGCGAGCAGGTAGAGCAGCTCATAGAGCGAGCTATGTCCCGCCTCCTTTGCCTGTTGAGCGAGCGTGGGCCACGACATAACGATGTCGCCCAGATTAGTAACCATATCGGGTGGCGTCACGAATGGCGGCGTTTCCTGTGCCCCAGCAGCCTCTTCGCCCGTCGGCACGCTCCATAGCAGCTCGGGGGGAGCCTCTACCAGCGGTTTCTCCAGTAGAGGGAAGGAGAGAACATCGGTCGGTTTATCCTGTTGGCGAAACTGGGTATTCATCTCGCGTATGCCCTCGTCGTCTGTAATGAGCAACGTAAGCATCACCAGTTGCGCGACCCTTGCCGCCTGCAATGTGTGCATGACCACCTCATCCAGGTTGACCGAGCCAAGCAACTGCTCGATGGCGGTATTTTGCTGGTCATCGCCAACGGTAATGTAAAGTTCTATCAGCGGATGTTCTTGCATTTCTTAAACCTCTTATACAGGCGACCTCGCAATAAAGGTTTCAGGGTACTCGTTACCGGAGTACCCTGAGAATTCTAGGCTCTGCGAACAGCTTTGCGTCTGCGAGCTGCCTCTTTACGTTTGCGCTTCATACTCGGCTTCTCGAAGAATTCGCGCCGACGTGCCTCCGCGAGGATGCCGTCCTGCTGCGTCTTGCGATTGAAGCGTTTTAAAGCGGTTTCAAAAGACTCGTTTTCGCTAATCTTGACTTCCGACAACCAGAATTCACCCCTCTCGTGGTCAATTTTCGCGTCGAGATGGATGCCAGGTTGTGTAGCTTTTTCCTCTCTGCGCGGACCTGCGAGAAAAATTATAGTGTAGTCATATCTCTGTGTCAAGCTGATTGAAGCTCGAAATTCGCTGCTTCTTGCGTGCAGCCCTTTTGCCAAAGGCGAGCAGGAATACAAAAGAACCAATGACCAGAATACTAAGTAAAGTGATGGTGCGATCAAGCAGAATGGCGGCTGCCGTCAGGTTCACCGCGTTCGTTCCTTGATAGAAGAGCGCGATCATCGCGACCATGCCGCCCTCGACGAGACCAACGCCCCCGCCGGTTGTCGGGATCGCCGTCAGCAGCGCCTCGCCCAGGCCGACGACGACCGCCGCGGCGAGAATATGGATGAAGCTGCCGCCAATGAGATTGAGCGCGGCGGCGACGAAG
>JALYTQ010000347.1 GCA_030854195.1 Chloroflexota bacterium | reverse complement strand
CGTTGAGACCGTACGGGGCGATGAATCGCCGGACGGCATAAATGCGGTCCCTACTACTCTGTCAAACGTCATGTGGCCCCATCTCCCAACCAGCCAATCGGTGTAGGGACCAGCTTCAGCGCGTCCGTGATTTATCATGTGCCTCCACATTCCACCAGATGCAACGGAAAGGAAATCGATAAATCGCGGACGCCGTAAACGTGGTCCCTACCCCAAATTAGACCGTATCAAGGTTGACAGAGCACTACGGTTTTGAGAATCCTCATTCATTGGTTAAACAGCATAATCGTTTCTCACCTCCTTTTATCTGCTTGTCTAACTATGGTACAATAGTCATGTTGTATAATAACCGTTAATACTAGTAACACAGCATCGCGTTGAAATGTAACCAGAAGCATTGCTGGTACGTGTAGTTATGGAAACCACTGGCGAGTGCACACAGCGTCCTGTAATAACAGCGACGGATGCTTCATTTGAGAATTGCTCCTATACAACGTTTATTACATTGAAATTATATTATGTATAATTATTGTTATATGGCTTAAAGATATCTAAGGAGGAGAGGGCGTGCTGATCGGCGATCGCCTGCTAAAAAATATATATGGAAACTAAACGTTGCGCCTATTGCCATAAATTACAGCGGGCTGATGCCCAGGTGTGTAGTGGATGCGGGCAGCCTTTTGTATCCAAAAAGTCTCGTCCTTCCAACAAGGAGTGGAGTCAGCCCTCGATTCCTCCTGCTTCGCCACATCGCGCCGGACACTATTCGGGTCTGCATCCCGAAGATCAGCCGTTCCAATCGAGTAAGATTGCCATTCAGCGCCCGCCGATAACCGAGAACTGGCAAGCGCCCCACCAGGAGCCGGAGCGTATCGTCCTGCCTATGGTCGATCCCGAGTCGGACCCCGGTCTCGCGCCTCCTCCATCTGCATTTGCTCCTCATATGGCATCTGATGAAAGTTCGCTAGAGCCTTTTATAGATCCGCCCGCCTATATGCCGAAGAGGCGCTTCCTGCCACGGCGTGCCATTGCTATTCTGCTGACCTTTTCATGTCTCTTTTTCTTGCTCGCCAGCAGTATCCTGGCCTTTGTGCTGATCAGCCGATCCTCCTCGCCTGCTTTGCCAGTTATGAGCGCCTCGCCCGGTCAACTGCGCATCAATGATACCTTGACATTGGCCGGTAGTGGCTTCAATGCGCGTAGCCTGCTGGCGTTTACATATGATATTAACAGGGTCGTCCTCGATAGTAATAATCATCCCTTGCAGGCGCGCGCGAATGCCCAGGGGGTTTTCTCGGTGCAGCTTCGTGTGCCCAATGATTGGAACCCTGGACAGCACTACATTCACGCGACCGACGCGGCGCATAATCAGAGCGCCTCGACGGCGATCAGCGTACAGCCGCCATCCACCGCCACTCCGCAACTCCAGTTATCGGTGGCTAGCCTGAACTTCGGCGCAGACGCTCCCGGCAGCGTTACGGATCAGACCATCTCGCTCGTCAATGCGGGCGGAGGGCAGATCAACTGGCAGGCGAGCAGCGACCAGACGTGGCTGAGCGTGTCGCCCGGCAGCGGAACGTTCTCTGGCCGCGAGGTTGTGCGCGTGAAGGTCAATCGCAGCTCCCTCGCTCCACAGACGTATAGTGGGCATATCACCTTTACACCTGGCGATAGCAACGCGGCTTCCTCGGTAATTCTGAACGTCACGATGGCGGTGAAGGCCGCGCCAGCGGTTCTCACTCTCGCGCCGACCTCGCTCAACTACACGATGAGTACACAACAGAGTTCCGCCAGTCAGACGATAGTATTGCAGAACAGCGGGGGTCAAAGTCTGAACTGGACGAGTGCTGTAGCGACGGGTGATGGTGCCTCCTGGTTGGCGATCGCGCCCGCGTCGGGCAGCATCGCGCCCGCGCAGAGCGCAACGGTCACAGTCAGCGTGCAGGCACAGCAGCTCGCCCCTGGTACTTACCAGGGAACCATTACCTTCAGCGGAGGTGCCCACGGACAAGTCGATGTGGCCCTAACGATGAACGGCGCGAATGGAGACCTGACCGCCACGCCATCCACGCTCGCGTTCAGTATGAGCGCAAATCAACAGCCGGATTACAAGGCGATCATTCTCCAGAATAATGGCAGTCAGACGCTGAACTGGACGGCCAGCGCGACCACGACGAATCAGGGCAGCTGGTTGCGCCCAGATGTCAGCGGTGGCACGCTCGCGCCCGGTGCCGAGGGCTTCGTCAATGCCAGGGTCGACGCAACGGGTCTGCAACCGGGCACCTATCAGGGCACGCTTACCTTGAGCGCGGGTGGCGCGGTTGAGGAGGTGGCGATCACCCTGACGGTTTCAGGTTGACGCTCCTCACCTTCTATGCTATATTCTGACTACCTGACCAGTAGGGATGGGGCTTGCCTCCATCCAGTCCAATGACCGCGCTTCGGCCCAGGAGTGGAGTTTTCGGGGCAGCGGATGGGGGCAAGCCCCATCCCTACTGATATTTTACTACTTAAAACTGATAACGGAGGATAAATCATGCCAAACGTTACGTATATACGCGAAAACGTGCGTGTTGAGGTGCCAGAAGGCGATAGCGTGCGCTATCCTGCGCTAGAGAACGATGTGCCCGTCTATTGTGGCATGTGGAAATTCGCTAATTGTCATGGCAATGGACTGTGCGGTACTGATCGCGTCGCCGTCTCCCCCTCAGTAAATACCAACGAACTCACCTTTATGGAGAAGTTCTGGCTGCGCGGCGACCTCAAGAAGAACCCCAATATGCGCCTCGCCTGCCAGGTAAAGGTCTTCGGCGATGTCAACGTCGAGACGCAATGCTAATCAGTAGGGATACCTGAAGAGTTACTCTGATGCCAGAAACAAGCAACGGATGCAATGTACATTTGCATCCGTCGATTTCTTTTCCTGGGAGCAGTTTACCTTACGGCAAAATACAGCCTTTGCGCGAATATCTGCTTGCCGTTCTGGTCGCTCCAATAGAGCTCTACCGTTCCTTCGGCTGGTACCGCGTAGGTCATTTTCGCGTCGCCGTTAATCGAGGGCTGGACTTTGGGATCGATCAGCTTTGTACTCACCGTATCTAAGTAGTGATTGCCGTTCATATACCACTTAATAACGATATTTCCGGGCCTGGGTGGCCGCGCGCTGTACGTAACGTAGAACGGCACGCCCACCTGGAAGATCTGGTCCGCCTGGCGTGGCGTAAAATTCGCGTCGACCTGTGACGTGGTAGCGGCAGCCGTGATAATGGTGATGCCCGGTCCCTGGTCGACCTTGTTGGGTGGATCAGGAATCTTAGCGGAGGGAGGCGCGGCCACATCGGGTGGAAGCGTGGCACCGAAGAAGCGCTGAACAGCAGTGATTTTCCCTGTGGCTTTTGCGTAGTAGACGCTGCCAGTGCAGAGCAACGCCGCCATAATCAGGATGCTCAAGAAGCCGCTGATAATGCGATATCTGGGGATAATCGGGCGCGGCTTTGTATACATGGGTTCGACGTATATCGATTCGCTCTGCTCCTCCGGCAGGGCGGGCAGCATCTGCTCCCGATTGGGCATCGGTACGAGCTGCATTGACTGGTTGTTCGTCTGCTGTGGTTGCTGATATGGAACTGGGAGCATAGAGGCGCGGTCGGCTTGCGCTGGCTCCTGTACCTGTGCCATCGCGTAGGGCGCGCCCCATCCCTGTTGTTGCATGATAGTATTCCAACCCGTGTCGGCTGGCGGTCTGCCGGGTGCATCGAATGAAAGTTGGGGTACCTGGTTATTTGAGAACTGGGGTACCTGGTTGCCCCATGCCTCACCGGGTGGTGCAGCGTTCCATGTCGTCGGTACTGGTCCTGCCGTCCCCCAACCTGCAGCCTGTGGTTGTCCCAGTAGCGACGAAGGCGCTCCGCAATGGGGGCATGGAGCCTCATTTGCTGGTCTTGCTGATTTACAATAATTACAGAACATCTTCTTCGCCTACCTTTTTGTATATTACCTGCTATCTCACACTATCATCCAACGCGCCAACAATCAAGAATCGCGGGAGCTTCTAGGGCAAAAGGGCTATTCCTCTTCGCTTTTCCACAAGTTCTCTCTTGAAGTGTGCCCTTGTCAGGTGCTACCATGTGGCATGGGAGTAGAGATATATGCCAGAGACACAAGAACAGTGGTATAACAGACAGGCGATTGAGCAATTGGCGCAGCATATCCCTTTCGAGCGGGATAGCGCCAGCAAGGCAGAGCAGATCGAGATGCTGCGTGGCCTGGTTATTCGCCATGGTCGCGATATAGACCCGAACCTCTTCGGCTTCGAGGCGCGCAACGAACTGGTGCGCCTGGGACTATGGAGCCGGATCGGGCCCAGCACATAAATGTAGCGAAAATCATATAAAGATATGGGCGACAAAGACATTGATAACCTCGCCTGCAGCGCAGGTAGTCTTTGCGCCCCTCAATCTCGGCTAGTGTGAGCTCCCCTGCCGAGCATAGTTTTCACGGTATCAGGCCGTTTTGTTGCGCATGAACTCCAGCACAATGCGGTCGACGCGACTATCTTCGAACCAGCGCTCTTCGAGGTTTTCGCGCGCACTGAATTTGCGGAACGCCTCGCGCGTCACATCGTCGTACGTCCCATTGATCGTGCCCTGATAGTCGCCCGTGGTCGTCAGCATCTCCTGTATCTCGCGTGCCAGGCTTGCATCAATCGGCAGGGCATCTTTGGGATCGGTGGGGAAGAGGTAGAGTTTGTGCAGGTGCAGGATGCGCTGTAACTCGTCGATA
>JALYTQ010000346.1 GCA_030854195.1 Chloroflexota bacterium | reverse complement strand
AAGCTCGGTCGCCTGGGTATTCAGACCAGCAGCTCGCACGTTCTGGGCGCGGGCCAGGCCGCCGTGCAGAATATCGCCCGGCGCTTCCCCGGCGGCAATGTCTACGTCGTTGGAGAACAGCCGCTATTCAATCTGGTACGCGCGTATAAGCTCAGCATTGCGAACGAGGACAAGCGACCGGCGGACGCCGTGCTGGTGGGACTCGACCGCAACTTTAACTACACGACCCTCACACAGGCCGTGCAGGCGGTCATGGCGGGAGCAACCTTCGTGACGATCAATCGCGACTCCCTGCTCCCGGTCGCGGGCAGCCTCATCCCCGGCTGTGGCGCGATGGCGGCGGCGATCGAAGCGGCCAGCAGCATCCATCCCGAAGTAGTGGGCAAGCCGCAGCCGATGCTGCTGCAGGAGGCCATGCGCCTGCTGGAAAGCACACCTGACGAGACGGTGATGATCGGCGATAGCCTGGATACCGACATTCTGGCAGGCAAGGCCGCTGGCACGCACACCCTGTTCGTCCTCTCCGGCAAGGACACGCTCAAAACCCTGGAGAAGACCGAGGACAAGCCAGAATTTACTTATGAAAATCTGGCGGCGGTGCTGGCCGATATACAGTAGGGATGGAGCTTGCCTCCATCCGGCTCAGTAAGCGCGTTCAGGCTCAAAATCAGGCTCAGGAGCCACGGTGTAGGGAACCGGATGGAGGCAAGCCCCATCCCTACTGAGCGGAGAACAATATGCCCACTGGCTGATCAGGGGGACGGTCCACAATCGCGATGGTGCAGCGCGAAACGCAGATCAGCTTATCGTCCTCGTCGGTGATCTTGACATCCCAGACGTGCGTGCTGCGGCCCAGGCGGATTGGCGTTGCCACGCCGGTCACTATTCCCTCGCGCTTCGGGCGCAGATGGTTGGCGTTGATCTCAAGTCCAAACGCCATCTGCCTGTCCGCTTCGATGTTCAACACTGACCCCACCGAGGCCAGGGATTCGGCCAACACCACCGAGATGCCGCCGTGCAGATAGCCGATCTGCTGACGATGATTGGGACCAATCGGCATCGTCGCCACCAGCCTGTCCTTCGCCGCCTCCACCAGCTTTATATCAAGCACATCCCAGACCGAACCCTCGCGCGTGCTATTGATGCTCGCGATAATCTCTTCCTGTGAATACTCCAAGTGCTTAAGCTTTCTCAAGTGGCTTAGTGCCGAGGATGGTAATCATGTGCCACATACCACGAAAGTCATCCTGATTCATTTCAATAATCATACGCTGAAAGAGCCGTTCCACCTCTTCGGCGGTCGCTACACCAGTTTTGACAAAGGCTTCTGTGCCAGCTTGAATGATCACTTCATAATTATGATAGACATCCGCCCACGCAGGCATGCCAGCCGAAAACTCCATTGCATAAGCAAGGGTATGCACATCTTGAAAACCAGATGCGCGCAAGAGGCCCGGCAAGATTGGGCTGAGTGCATACGTTCTCCCATCCACCGAGAAGCCATAGCCCGCCCGCTTCATCATAAGCGCGCCTAACTCTTGCAAGCGTTCAAATGCAGGGCTGTTGGTGTTCCCTCCATCAATGGGTTCGCTCAGACGCAGAATTCCTCCGGGGCGCAATATGCGTTTACACTCGGCAATGAACGGCTGCCAACGTTCCCTGTTGAGGACCGCGATAAGAGCGCGGGCATTGATGAGGTCAAAAGAGGCGTCGGCAAAATCCAGCGGCTTCGTGATGTCCATGACGCCGAAAGATGCATTCGTTATTCCTTGCGAGCGAGCGCGAGCGCGGGCGTAGTCGGTCATGGTCTTACTAATATCTACGCCAGCCACCTCGGCATCGGGCAGGGCGAACGCTACATCAAGCACCCAGCTACCAGGGCCACAGGCCAGATCCAGAATTTGATGGAGCGAATCTGGAGAAGGGATGCCGCTGAATGGTCCGCCTGTTGCCTTCGTTGTGAAGCGATCCTGTTCGATCAAGCGCGCCATCTCCGTAGCGCTCTCGGGGTCAAAAAGATATGTATTCTCGTCTTTTGCTTCTTCGTTGTCAGCCATGCTTTTAATCCTTTAAAAAAATGCAACGAAACGTATCTCTACGCCTTTCGTACAGCATTAGTATATTCGTATCCGCTCCAAATTACAAGAAGGCTGTGGTTAAACTGACTAAAGGGTGTCCGTTACGGAGTCCTCCAATGCGTTCGCTGTGCTATTATGAGGGCGTGCCTCAATCTCCTCGCGGGGAGGGGCCATACGCTGAAATACCGCGTAGCCGACGTAGAACATAATCAGCCACATGACAACAGTGAATGGACCGGCCAGTGGACTCTTCCAGGTTGTATACGACGACTGGCTCACCGCGCCCAGAATATCGCGCAGGAAGCCGAAGACAGGCACGCCGAATAGCAGGAGCAGCGCGAACCAGCGTCCACGACCGGCGCGGAAACGCCAGATCAGCATATAGACGACGCTGCCATAGATCAGCAAAGGAGTAATATAAAACGGCACCGGCACGTGTAAGAACAGGCCATTGAGGGTATAATACCACCAGCCAGCGTAGTACGCGACGATATCGCCCAGCATATTGAGCACGGCCATAAGCAGGCCACCGAGCAGCGATGCTAACAGGACGGCGCGGGTTGGTCGTATGAGTATGAGGGCAGCCAGATAGCAAACGATAATGAACGGTATGACAAGAGTCACAAACTCCTGGATTTCCATGATGAGCGATACTCCTTCAGTTGGATAGTAGCATGATATTTATTACTTATGTAGCGTAATGCGTTCTGCAAATTCCGTCAAGAGCAACTCATCAGTAGGGATGGGGCTGGCCCCCATCCGCTTCCCAATCGTGGGGAATGCGCGCCCCGAGCCGGATGGAGGCAAGCCCCATCCCTACTGTTAAGGTATGAAAGGATGTAACAATGAACATAGTACCGTTGCGCGTCGCGTTGGCCCAGATCAATGTCACCGTGGGCGACCTGGACGGCAACACCAATAAGATTCTGGCCTCCATGCGCGAGGCGCATGCCGCCGGTGCACATATAGTCTGCTTTCCCGAGTTGGCGCTCACCGGGTATCCACCGGAAGATCTGCTGCTCAAGCCGGGCTTCGTAGCCGCCAACCTGCGCAAACTCGACGAGATTCTAGCCGCCAGCAAGGAGCTGCTCGGCCTGACCGCCGTGATCGGCTTTGTCGATCGCGACCACGATATCTACAATGCCGCCGCCATCATCCACGAGGGGACATTGAGCGGCGTCTATCATAAGCACTACCTGCCCAACTACGGTGTCTTCGACGAGAACCGCTACTTCCTGGCGGGTCGTCAGGCACCGCTCTTCCTGATCCACGACGTACACGTCGGCATCAACATCTGCGAGGACATCTGGTATCCTAGCGGCCCCCTGCCGGAGCAGGCGAAGGCTGGAGCAGAAGTGATCCTCAACATCAACGGCTCCCCCTTCTACACGGGCAAAGGTGCCGTGCGCGAAGAAATGATCGCCACGCGTGCAGCCGATAACGGCGTCATCATCGCCTACCTGAACCTGGTCGGCGGCCAGGACGAACTGGTCTTCGACGGTGGCAGCATGGTCTTTAACGAGCAGGGCGTCTTGATCGCGCGCGGCAAACGGTTCGCCGAGGATATGCTCATCGTCGATCTCGACACCGCCTCGGTCTTCCGCTCGCGCCTGCACGATCCGCGCCTGCGCCAGGAGCGTTGGCAGACACCGGCGGAAGAAGTACCCATCATCACCGTTGACACACGTCCTTTGACTGCGCCAGCCATCAACACGCACACGCCGCTGGGCAAACCACAGCGTATGGAACCCAAGGCTGGACCGCTACAGGAGGTCTACGACGCCCTGGTCCTGGGTGTCAGAGACTACGTTTCCAAAACCGGCTTCAAGCAGGTGCTCATCGGCCTCTCAGGCGGCATCGACTCCACGCTCACCGCCGTCATCGCCGTCGACGCGCTGGGTGCTGAAAACGTCCTCGGCGTCTCCATGCCCTCCGGCTACTCGTCCGAGGGCAGCAAGACAGACGCGCAGTTGCTCGCCGAGAACCTCGGTATGCAGTTTTTAACCATCCCCATCGAGGACACCTTCCGCGCATCGCTGAAGATGATGCAGCCCGCGCTGGGCGACGAATATCCGGGCCTGGCGGCGGAAAACCTGCAGGCGCGTATCCGTGGCAATATTCTGATGACCATTTCGAACAAGCTTGGCCCCCTGGTGCTCACCACCGGCAACAAATCCGAGATGGCGACCGGGTATAGCACGCTCTATGGCGATATGGCCGGTGGCTTCGCCGTCCTCAAAGATGTCCTGAAGACGCTGGTCTACGAGCTCTGCACGTACCGCAACAGCATCGGCGAGCGGCCCGTCATTCCACAAAGCATCATCGACAAACCACCCTCCGCCGAACTGCGCCCGGAGCAAAAGGACGTTGATAGTCTGCCGCCCTACGAAGTGCTCGATCCCATCTTGCAGGCATACGTCGAAGACGATCGCAGCTTCGAAGAGATGCTCGCCATGGGCTTCGAGCGCGCCATCATCACACGCGTGATGCGCCTGGTCGACATCAGCGAGTACAAGCGTCGTCAGGCACCTCCCGGCATCAAAATCACGCCACGTGCCTTCGGACGCGACCGCCGCCTGCCGATCACCAACCGCTATCGGGACGAATTATAGCGCCCCCGGTGGAGATGCTCGTGGCTGACACCGCTCAATAACAAAACGGACTAGTAGGGATGGGCCTCGCGTCCATCCGCTTCCCAAAGAATCTCTCTCATGGGTATAAGCGCACTTCCCAGG
>JALYTQ010000345.1 GCA_030854195.1 Chloroflexota bacterium | reverse complement strand
GCCCATGTACGGCTCGATCATCTCGACCAGCAGCCGCACGACCGCCTGTGGCGTATAGAACTCGCCACCATTTTTCCCCTCCGCGCTGGCGAACTTGCTCAGAAAATATTCGTAGACGCGGCCCAGAATGTCCTTCGAGCGGCTCTCTTTATCGCCCAGGCCGATACCGCTGATCAGATCGACCAGTTCGCCCAGGCGTTGTGTATCGAGGTCTCTGCGTCCATACGTCTTGGGCAGAACGCCCTTTAGCGAAACGTTTTTGTTCTCAATCGCCGTCATCGCATCGTCGATCAGCAGGCCGATTTCACGCGTTTTCGCCCTGGCCTGCAGCCCGTTCCACAGCGCCTCTTTGGGCACAATGAAGATATTGTCGGCAAGAAATTCGTCGGGATCGTCAGGATTGGCCCAGGGAATAGACTCGAGTTCGGCGCGTTTTTCAAGGTAGGCATCGGAAATATATTTTAAGAAGATCAGACCCAGCACAACATGTTTATATTCGGCGGCATCCATATGGCTGCGCATCTTATCCGCCGCCAGCCAGAGTTTCTCCTCGAAGCCAAGGTTTGCGCCGTTCTTCTCGCCCTTTTTACTCTGTACCATACTGCTACTGTCACTCCAGAGTTCGTGTTGCATGGCTTGTTTCCCTATTGCATGCGTACAATCTCTTCCCAGGTGGGAGAGCAAGACGATCATACAAGAGTCTTTATGTTTTGTCCAGTAACAGGAATATCGGGTATGTTCATACCACATTGCGCACGAATTAGTACCATTTAAGCCTTTATTGATTTTTTAAGAGAGAAATGCTATCATCACATTTGCCTTTGTTGTAGCAAAGATCAGAAATTTTTCTACAGCTTTTTTTACCTGTTCTACTGTGGAGGTACTGCTCTGTCAAATGTCATATGAACTCCGGCATTCTTCATCCCTGGCGGGGAGGAAATGATAAATCACAGACGCGCTGAAGCTGGTCCCTACAGCGGCATGATTGCTGGGGAGGAAATGATAAATCACGGACGCGCTGAAGCTGGTCCCTACAGCGGTTGCCTGGTTGGTAAGGGTTCATGACGTTTGACAGAGCAGTACTGTAGCGTTTCTGGCCATGTACACGGCATGGGGGACTCTAGTATGCAGCACGTCTTCATTTCATATAAACACGAGGATCTCGACTTTGCGGAGAACGTGCAGAGCCGCCTGGAACGAGCGCGCTTCAAAACCTGGATGGACAGCCATATCCAGGCAGGTGCGGAGTGGCGCGCGCAGATCGACCAGGCATTGAAAGACGCCTTCGTCATGGTCGTTATCATGACGCCAGAAGCGAAAGCCTCGGAATATATCACCTACGAATGGTCTTTCGCCGTTGGCATGGGCCTCAAAATCATACCGATCAAGCTCAAGGCCATGTCGCTCCACCCGCGCCTCTCGGCCTTCCAGTTTTTAGACTTCACTGCCTCTATTCGCCCGTGGGAAAAGTTATTGGCAGAGATCGCAGAGGCAGCAAAAAGGTCTGCATCCCCTTCTGGCGCGTCCGGCGTTGTATCGTTCATCGAGCAGGCGAAGGCCGCCATGAATAGCACCAATGCGAGCGAGCGTAGAGACGCCATTGCCACGCTGGGACAGGCCAACAGTTCCGCAGCGCGGGAGGCTCTGCTAGAGGCTTTAGCGCACCCGATCACAGACGTACGCCAGCAGGCGGCGCTCATTTTGGGCGTCACGCAGAACCGCGCCGCCATCCCCAGGCTGATCGAACTGCTCCACGATGGCACCCACGAAGTACGCGCAGCGGCTATCGCAGCCCTGGAAGCCACGCAGGATGCCCGCGTCCTACCAGCGTTGCTCGCAGCGCTCGCGCAGGCAAACACCCTGGAAAAGCTCTTGATAGTAAAGGCATTTGCTCCTCTTGGAGATGCTTCTGTCGCCCCGACGTTGCTCACGCTCTATTACCAGCAAGCAGATGTGGAGCTACGTAAATGCATTATCTCTGTGCTTGGAGCTTTAAAAGTTCCTGTAGCCATACCTGTGATGAAAGACGCACTAGAAGGTTCTGAACAGGATATTGCTATAAGCGCGGCCTATGCATTGCTACAACTGGAGTTGAAAGAGGCCATAGATGTTCTAACTAATGCACTCCTATTCCTGAGCAGAGCCCGATGTGAGATGGTGGTGAAGAAGCTTGCATCATCTAAAGTGGAGAGATTAGTTCTTCGCCTCGATGATATCTACCAGGAACATCTGGCGGCTCCTACAACGAGGGCGGAGAGAGAGAAGAACGCAAACGTGCGGCGTAGAGCCATCTGGATTCTACGTATGTTAGCGGATAAAAATTCTATACCCACGCTTATCCAATCGATGGACGACGAAGATCCGGTCGTGCAGCAAGAAACGGTCATAGCATTTAAAGCCATCCAGGATGAGCGCGCGCTGCCTGCCTTGATGACCATATTGCGTTGGCGCTCTGAAGACTACGATGAAAAAACCCTCTTATGCGCTGTACGGGCTCTCCGCCAGCTTGGAAACGCCAGCATTCTCCCGCAGCTCAAATCCGTCCTGGACGAGATGCTCGATAAACACACGGAGATAGCTGTGCAGGTTATCGATACCTTCGCCCATTTTGGAGACTATCAGACAATAGAGTACTTCAGGAAAATTATGTCTGCTATACAACAAAAAGATGCTTATACATCCGAGAAAAAGCAAGAGCTAATCGAAGCCTTCGAGCAGGCGATGAGAAAGATTCGCCTTGCAGATGGTCGTACGGGATGAACTACCCATATAGCGGCAGCATCAATTTCAACGTGTTGCTGCCGCTCGTGTAAGAGATTTCATGTCAGCTTCAGCAGCTGCTCGACATTCAGATGGCTGATTTTTTCCTTATCTTCAGGGCTGATGGCGGCCTTGTCCAGGAAGATGCGCCCTTGCTCATTCGTGCTGTAGGGATAGTCGACCGAGAAGATGATGCGGTCGACACCCATGACCTCCATCGCGAGTAGAAGCGGGGGATCGGTGAAGAATCCGCTGGTCGTGATATGGAAGTTTTGTAGGAAGTACTCGGGCACTTTGCGCTGCAGGTGCTTCGCCGCTGGTGTCAGCGTGTTATTGATGCGGTCGAGCATAAACGGGATCATCTCGCCCATATGCCCAATGATAAACTGCAAGTTTGGCAGGCGATCGAACACGCCGGCCAGGATCAGCCGTAGTGCGTGAATGCCCACCTCGGAGTGCCAGCCCCAGCCACTGGTCGACAGCGAAAAGGTCACCGCCGGATCGAAGCCCAGGTAGTATGCCTCTCGCACAACTGCAGGTGGCTCGGCGGGATGCAGATAGATCGGCACATTCAGCGCGTTGGCCCGCTCCAGAAGCGGCAGAAAGGCGGGATCATCCAGAAAGCGTCCATTGGTCGTCCCGTTGATCATCGGTCCCTTGAAGCCGAGCGAACGTACCGCGCGCTCTAGCTCGTCGGCAGCCGCCTCTGGCGCGGCCATTGGGAGTAGTGCGAAACCGGCGAAGCGGTCAGGGTGGGCGGCGACGGCGGCGGCCAACTGGTCATTTGCGGCCCGTGCCAACCTGATGCTCTCGTCAGCCGGAAGGGACGCAGCCCCCGTGGCCGAGTGGGAGATCACCTGAAAATCGATACCGGCTGCATCCATATCGCGCAGACGTGTAGCGCCAAGATCGCTCAGCTTTGCCTGCAGTTCAGCGCCAAATGCTGTTTCTGTTCTTCTTCCCGCTGTGCTTCTCTGCTGGATCTCTTTGAAGCCAGCGGCCAGGAAATGCTCTTCGATTGTAATTGTTCGCATACTTGCACCTTCTTTAAGCACTATTTATAACTATGTACTGCTCCGTCAAACGTCATAGGAACTCTGGCATTCTTCTTCCTCGGTGGGGAGGAAAATGATAAATCACGGACGCGCTCAAGCTCCTTATTCAGTGAGAAACGCTGTTGCACAGCTAGCCTTCGGCTCATCTCACTGAAAGGAAAGAAGCTGGTCCCTACACAGGCCGGTTGGTTAGGAAAATGGGTTTTCATGATGTTTGACAGAGTCGTAGGAAGTGACTGTTACTAGGCGAATGACGACGTGCCTCCCTCCTGGGCATCCTTCGGAGTGTTGAAGATGGCGGGTGGCCGCTGAGGTTTCTGGCGCGTGCCACTGCGGGCATCCTCTATCCTGGCCCACACCTTGTCCGGCTTGAGGGGCATATCGATAGTCTGAACGCCCAGCGGTGCCAGAGCATCCAGCACGGCGTTGACGATGGCAGGCGGAGCGCCGATCGTACCGCCCTCGCCGACGCCCTTCGCGCCCAGCGGATTAATGGGCGAGCTTGTCTCGACGAATTCGGTCAGGAAGGAAGGAATCTGCTCGGCGATGGGCAGAGTGTAGTCCATGAGCGTGCTGGAGAGTAACTGGCCCTCCTGATCGTAGACGGACTCTTCGTAGAGCGCCTGCCCGATGCCCTGAGCGACCGCGCCGTGTACCTGCGCGTCGGCGAGGTAGTGATTTAGCACGTCGCCGCTATCATCGACCGCCACGTATTGCAGGATGTGCGTCTCGCCGGTTTCTGTATCCACCTCGACGACGGCGAGGTGCGCGCCGGAACTGTATGTCGCGTTGGATGGTCTGAAATCGCGCCATGCGGCCAGTCCTTCGATCGCGGCACTGTTGACAGGGTTGGGCTTATCATGCTCGATGAGGTCAGGCTGCTCCTCCACCATGCGCGCCAGCTCGCCCAACGCAATTGCCCGTGCCGGAACGCCGCGTACACTGACCTGACCGTTCGCCAGTTCAAGATCGGCGGGCGCGGCCTCCAGGTGGCGCGCGGCG
>JALYTQ010000087.1 GCA_030854195.1 Chloroflexota bacterium | reverse complement strand
TCGGTTGGATCGTTGTCGTACTGCTGGCAGCGCTAGTTGTCGTGGGCATCTGGTTTCTGGTGCTTCAGCTTAGCCAGATCGATCTTCCGACCTGGGGGAACCTGCTGCTGGCGGCTTTTGCGACGTGGCTGCGCACATTGGCGGCACTGCTGATCGGTGTGGCGTGGACGTTGCCGGTCGGTGTGGCGATCGGGCTCTCTCCGCGCTGGTCGCGTCGCCTGCAGCCGGTGGTGCAGGTGGTTGCGTCGATCCCGGCCACGGCGGTCTTCCCGGTCCTGCTGCTGGCACTGGTCGGCCTGCCCGGCGGACTCTCGTTGGCCGCTGTGCTCTTGATGTTGTTGGGAACACAATGGTACATCCTTTTCAACGTCATAGCGGGCGCGATGTCGATTCCTGGTGATCTGCTCGAGGCGACGACGATCTTTCATGTGAAGAGCTGGCGTCGCTGGCGTACGCTTATCCTGCCGTCCGTTTTCCCCTACCTGGTCACTGGCCTGCTCACGGCCAGCGGAGGTGCCTGGAACGCGAGTATCGTTTCTGAGTATGTGCAGTTCAATGGCACGACTCACCAGACGATCGGCCTGGGTGCCACCATCGCGGCGGCGGCGGCTGGGGGAAACTTCCCAGAACTGCTCGCGGCGACGCTGCTGATGGCCGCCTTTGTGGTCGTCATCAATCGCCTCGTCTGGAAACGCATGTACGCGCTGGCGGAGCGCCGCTATACATTAGGCTAGTTTTAGATACTCTCAGATGAGCCATGCAAGAAGAGTGTTTTCAGCGCTCCTCTGAGGGACAATGCAAAGGCAAAAACTTAAAAGGTCAGATAAAATAACGTCAGGAGTGAGATAAAATGACACAGGTAGAGCAGCCTAAGCAGCCCAATGAGGCCGGTACCGGTGAAGTGCTGCTGGAGGCGTGTGATTGCAACAAAAGTTTCAATGTTGATGGGAAGCGGACTCAGGATGCGCGTGGCAAGCTGGTTCTCGATAACGTCAGTGTGCAGATCCGTTCGGGTGAGTTCGTGGCCTTGCTGGGGCCCTCTGGCTCCGGCAAATCGACGCTCTTACGCATTCTGGCGGGCCTGATCTCGCCAAGCAGTGGGCAGGTGCTCTTTAAGGGACAGCCGCTTGTGGGTCCAAATCCAGAGGTAGCGATCGTGTTCCAATCGTTTGCGCTCTTTCCCTGGCTGACCGTGCTGCATAATGTCGAGCTGGGCCTGGAAGCGCGCCCCATCGCGCCCACGCAGCGCCTCAAACGCGCACTTGCCGCCATTGACCTGATCGGTCTGGATGGCTTCGAAGACGCCTATCCAAAGGAGCTCTCGGGCGGCATGCGCCAGCGCGTCGGTTTTGCGCGTGCCCTGGTCGTCGAGCCGCAGATCCTCTTTATGGACGAGCCGTTCAGCGCCCTGGATGTGCTGACCGCCGCGAATCTGCGCAAAGAGCTGCTGGGACTGTGGCGCGCAAAAAATATACCGACACGCGCCATCCTGATGGTGACGCACAATATCGACGATGCCGTGAGTATGGCGGACCGTATCATCGTGCTGGGGGCCAATCCAGGCCATATTCGCGCTGAGATATCCGGCCTACCGCTTGCACAGCGCTCTATCCTCAGCGACGCGCATACGAAACTGGTCGACGTTATCTACCGTATTATGACCAGTCCGCAAGAGGATATCGCGAAGCTGCTCCCTCCTCAGTCACCACAAAAAAGCGGCCAGCTGCCTCCTCCTCGTCCCTATCAGGTGCTGCCCCACGAGGCAATCGGTGATATTACCGGACTCATCGAGCTGGTACACGGGCGCGGCGGGCGCGAAGATCTCTATCAGCTTGGTCGCCACTTCCAATTAGAGGTCGACGACCTGTTCCCGCTGATAGAAGCCGTAGACTTGCTCGATTTCGCTGAGACGCGGGAAGGCGACCTGGTCTTGACCGAGCAAGGGAAGCGTTTTGCCGAGGCGGATGTGCAGGAGGAGAAAAAGATTTTCCGCGAGCAGGCTCTGGCTAATATCCGCATCCTGCGCCGCATTGTGGACGAATTGGAGAAGACGCCCAGCCATATCTTGCCGGAGGAACACATTTTACAGATTTTGCAAGACTACTTTGGCGAGCAGGAGGCCGAGGCACAATTGGAGACCGCCATCAATTGGGGCCGCTACGCGGAGCTCTTCTCCTACCAGGATGATCGCGGGATCTTCCGCCTGGAAGATCCCGATCCCGTCACCCCGTAGGAATGGGTCACACACCTACACGGCACCATTATCGGACCGTCTTCTCAGGCGCTCTTGTGCGCTCTTGCAATTTGCTCCTGTTTTTGATAGTCTCTGACTGAGCCAAAGGACGGATATGTTTTGCTCAACCTATCAGGGATTTCTTATAGTAATTATTGCTCGCTATCGTTTACTAGATAGCAGCAATCATGCATAAAAAGGTCTACACGAGGGGGGACATAGTATGAAGAAGCTTATTGCTCTGTTTATTTTTACTTTCTTGATTTTGCCTGGGATAATTTCCTGCTCGGGCGGTGGAACAACGCCGACAGGGAGCGCCAGTCCTACAACGCCTGCAAACACATCAGCGGCGGCATCCAATCCCGCGACATCCGCAAATACAGCGTCGGCACCGTCTAGCGTGACGAGTGTCATACAGAACTACTATCAGGCTATCGAAAAGCATGATTATGTAAAGGCATACTCCTATGTGGAGAAGGATGCAAAGACGGCGGACGGTCAGAATCTCACCCTTGACTTATTAAAGCAGATGGCGATATCAACCGAAGATGCCGAGGGTCCGATTCAGACGCTCAGCGTAGCTGCCTTCCCAGCGCAGGTGGTGATGACGATTACGCGCCAGAAGCTTGGACCGTATCATACGCATATTCAGGTTCAGCAGGTGGGTAGCACCTGGAAGATCGTCTCGATTGATCGCATCTAGCACATGCTACTGCAAGAAAGGGGAGCAAAACAAGAGAATTTCCTGATTTCAGGATGGATTTTTGCGTTTTTCGCTCCTTGCATATAGATGAATTTAACATATATGTGACGTTTGCATCATGATCTGTGATGGCCTGGTGATTTCGGCGTGGTATGCTGGTTTCGGGGATACGAGTCAGTGCTTGAAATTGAAGGGTCAGTACTATGGATATGATTGAGAATCGCACGTTCGACGAGATGAACGTTGGTGATACGGCGAGCCTTGTGCGGACGCTGAGCAGGCAAGATATCGAGCTTTTCGCCGTCATGTCGGGCGACGTAAATCCAGCGCATGTCGATGTGGAGTACGCGCGCAGCGACATGTTTCATAAGATTATCGCGCATGGCATGTGGGGCGCGTCGTTGATCTCTACCCTGCTCGGTACGAAGCTGCCTGGTCCGGGCGCGATCTATCTTGGTCAGACGCTGAGCTTTCGTCATCCGGTGGCGATAGGTGATACCGTCACCGTGTCTGTGAAGGTTGCGGAGAAAGATGAAAAAGAGCATCGTGTGACCCTAGACTGTGAATGTCTGAACCAGCGCGGAGAGGTTGTGATTAGTGGCAGCGCAAAGGTTATCGCTCCAATGGAAAAAGTGAAGCGCCCTCGCACCGTGCTGCCAGAAGTGCGCCTGCGTGAGCGCGGTCTCTTCTATCGGCACTTGATCTCCCTGACTGCTGGCCTCAGTCCTATTCGTACCGCAATAGTGCATCCGGTCGATGAGAATGCGCTGCTTGGGGCTATTGAGGCGGCGCAGGCCAATCTGATTATACCGGTTCTGATCGGTCCCGCTGAGCGGATCAAGGCCATCGCTGCCGCGCACGATGTAGATCTGTCCGCTTATGAGATGATTGCGACGGAGCATAGTCACGCGGCGGCTGAGAGGGCGGTTGCGCTGGCCCGTTCGGGCGCAGTCGATGCCGTGATGAAGGGGAGCCTGCATACCGACGAACTGATGCACGCCGTTGTCGCGCCCGGTATCGGACTGACGACCGATCGGCGCATGAGCCATGTCTTTGTTATGGATGTGCCGACCTATCCGCGTCCGCTCTTTCTTACCGATGCCGCTCTGAATATCTACCCTGACCTGGAGGCGAAACGCGATATTATCCAGAACGCGATCGACCTCGCGCACGCTTTAGGCTTGGATGTACCAAAGGTGGCTATCCTCTCCGCTATTGAGACGGTCAGTCCAAAGCTCAGATCGACGCTCGACGCGGCGGCGCTCTGCAAGATGGCGGATCGCGGTCAAATTACGGGTGGTGTGCTGGATGGTCCACTGGCCTTTGATAATGCCATCTCAATGGAGGCAGCCCATGTGAAGGGCATCGTCTCGCCCGTCGCCGGGCAGGCCGATATCCTGGTGGTGCCTGATCTTGAGTCCGGCAATATGCTTGCCAAGCAACTGGAGTATCTGGCCGATGCGCAATGCACCGGTATCGTGCTGGGCGCGCGTACGCCGATCGTCCTGACGAGCCGCGCCGATAGCGCGCTCTCACATATGGCCTCCTGCGCCCTGGCGCTGCTTGTGACGCACGAGAAGCTGAAGACGCGACCCCTGGTCGGCGTGCTAGCGTGATGATGATTTGTGCGGACTGAGATCCTGCCAGAGCGCGCAGACATTGATTTTCATCTGGTCTCAGAGATGACCTTTTTAATGGTTGTTCTGAGCACCTCAGGATGGAATGGCTTGACGAGATAGTGTTTGATGCCGCTCTGGAACGCCTCTTCTTTCTCGAAAGCCTGTCCTTTTGCTGAGAGCATAATGAACTGAAGACTGCTCTCATTCAACACAAATTCTGTCTCTCTTTTCAGTTGCGTGAACGTGTTATTAGCGACAATATCCTCTATGGGAGGATAGCGGCAAGATGCTCAGTGTAGGTGAGAGGCATCTCGCCCATACTTATAAAAGTGATATACATCTTAATAAATGATGACAGGAAGGAGAGAATGGATGGCGCATAAAAATCAGCCACTGGTCGGAGTCTTCGCCGAAGCTGCGAACGCGGACCACGCTATAGAGCAACTGCGTAACGCGGGTATACAGGAAGGTCATATCGAGCGCTTAGGTAAGATGGAGGGACGGGACATCTCGCACGCATCCAACAAGGGTATTCCAGAAGAGAAGAAGCCTGATTTTACACGATATGGCCTCGAATACGGTGAAGCGAGCTATTACGAGCAGCAGTACGAGGCTGGCTACACGCTTGTCCTGGTGCATGGCGAAGAACGAATTCAGCAGGTGGCTGACATTCTGCGGCAGAACGATGCCTACAATTTCGCAGCGAAATGGGGGTCTCCGCGTGCCGAAGCGGAGGGGGCGATAACACCCGCCATGCGAGGCGAGGACGCTTCTCAGACGGGTATCGCCATTACTTCCGAGGGCAAAACGTCTGAGAACTTCGATCCAGCCGCCGTCAAAGCCGACCTGGAGCATGTCGAGGAGGTGCTTGAAGAAAAATATCGCGCCAGTGAAGCGCGCCAGAACGAGCCGCCTTCCAGACCGCTCAGTTGATTGATGCTGCTGTATTTGACACGATTTTCTCGCTTTGCTCTACTCTCCCTAGTAAGTCGGGGCCATGCGCCTCGCCTCTACCGCAGGGCTTGCGGGACGTCAGGTCTGTGGAGACCATGTCAGACACCAGGAGCCTGGGCTCCTGGCGCTACGCCCGATGAAGCAGAAACGCCCACTTGCGAAGGTGGGAAGCCCCTGCCTGAAAGGGCAGGGGTGATGTCACTTTACCTGATCCCCACTCCTCAATTGGGGAGTGGGGTGTGAATCGGCTGCGCGGTCTAATGCCTGATCGATAAAAGAGGTAGGGTCTTCAAGCGGCTCCAGATGTGTAAACACGGTTGTT
Organism: Chloroflexota bacterium; assembly: GCA_030854195.1. GTDB lineage: Bacteria > Chloroflexota > Ktedonobacteria > Ktedonobacterales > Ktedonobacteraceae > JACDAE01. Next base: position 11,579 of record JALYTQ010000087.1, on the reverse strand, counting down.
TCTGGAAAGGCGTCGTGTAGGGCGAGCTCAATCGTCTCGCAGGTGGTATGCCCCTTGAGCACTGTCCAGTTTCCGGGCACAAGGACATGGAAGGAGATGAAGCGGCGCGAGCCTGCCTGCCGGGTACGTAGCGCGTGAAATGCAAGCCCCTGCCCGCGATAGTCGTCCAGAACATGCTCGATGAGGCGCATATCTTCCAGTGGTAGGGCGGTATCGAGGAGTCCCAGGCCCGTTTCGCGCAGCAGACGTATGCCTGTCCACACGATATTCAGGGCCACGAGCAGCGCGATAACGGGGTCAAGAATAAGCCAGCCGGTGAGGGCAACCAGCACGATACCGACGAGCACGCCAGCTGTCGTGAAGACATCGGCGAAGAGGTGCCGCGCATCAGCCTCCAGGGTAATAGAACGGAGGCGTTTGCCCGCGCGCAACATAAACCAGCCCAATACACCATTGATGACTGCTCCCACAACGACGAATGCCAGACCAGGGCCGACCTGCTCCAACGGCTGGGGATGCTGAAGGCGAGGAAGTGCCTCGATAACAATGATCACCGCCGCGACCAGGATCAGTGCGCCCTCGACGCCACTAGAAAAGTATTCCGATTTTGTATGTCCGTATGCATGCTCTTCGTCCGCAGGGCGCAAGGCCAGCGTCAAGGCCCATAGCCCGACCAGTGCCGCCACCAGGTTCACAATCGATTCGGTGGCATCCGAAAACAGGCCGACCGAACCCGTCAGAAAGTACCCTATGAACTTGACCCCCATCGTGAGCAGCGCGGCCCCGATGGACAGGAACATGTAAACTCGTCGCGATTGCATATGCTATCCCTATGGGAAAAACTCTCTTTTTGTACGCTGCGCTCGCGTAGAAATGCGAACACATAGATTTCAGTCGATTACAAATGAACTGCATTGTATCTCTTCGAAATGGATGTGTCAAACGCCATCCACTTATGCCAGGACTATTGAAAGCGAAGCTCTATCAAAGTGTTGGGGAACACTTGCTTTTTACTTTATTCCAGTTTACAATCATCCTGACACAGCTGTTGGGGAGCAAAAATCAGGGAGAGATAATGCCGAAGAGTGCGCAATATAAAGTACGTTTGCCCCCAGAAGGATCAGGGTATCTTTTAACCGGGCCGGAAAACGAGGCATCGCGTTCCCTATCAGAAGAAGATTGGCTTGACTGGCTTGAGGAGCACCGTGCGTTTGCCTTTCATGGTCGCAACGGACAGATCAATCTCCTGAAAGAGAAGCGCGAGCGCGGTGGCGAGGGCTATTGGTACGCTTATCGGCGACACGCGGGAAGGATGGTCAAGCGCTACGTTGGTCGAAGTGCGCAAGTGAGCATGGAACGACTGGAAGAGGTCTCCGCGCTGCTGGCATATGAGGATCAGGCGGAACGGGCATCGGTTCCGCTCGCTCAAACCAGGCAGACATCTATAGCCGCGAACTCCGTACCGTTTGAGCCACTGCTGGTGCCAAAGCTGCAACTACCTCGTGCTCAGCGCTCGCTTCTTCTCCGCGAGCATCTGTTGGAGATGCTGGATAAGGGGTTGGAGCGTAAATTGACGCTTATCGCTGGACCCGCTGGCTACGGCAAGACAACGCTTGTCGGGCAATGGCTCGTGGAACGCGGTGCGCAGGCAGATTTTCCCCGCGTTGCCAGCTTCACCCTGGACGAGGGTGACAATGATCCGATCCGCTTCTGGCGCTATATCATCGCTGCCTGTCAGGGCTTTCGCGCGGAAGTCGGCGCAGAGGCGTTGGCATTGCTGAGCGCGCATCGTTTGCCGCCATTTAAGCCGCTGGACTTGATGCTCACCGCCTTGCTCAACGAATTGAGCCAGCTTGAGCGGCCTGCCGTCCTGATTCTTGACGACTTTCATGTCATCAACTCCTCCCAGGTAGCTGAGATGCTCAGCTTTTTTCTCGAACATCTGCCAACCTCGTTGCACCTGATTATTCTGATTCGTGGCGACCCTCCATTCTCGATAGCCCGTCTGCGTGCGCGCAACGAGATTCTGGACATCTATCCTCCAGATCTGGCCTTTTCATTGGAAGAGACGCGTGCATTCCTCAGTCAAGAGCTTTCTTTTGCGTTCTCACCACAAATCCTGCGCCAGATTTACGAGCGCGTGGAGGGTTGGCCAACCGGTCTCCGTCTCCTCGTGAGAGCGCTGAGCTGGACCAGTAGGGAGCAGGGAATCGAGCATGTGTTGGCGACCTTCGCGGGGAGTCGCTGGAACGTTCAGGACTACTTCTTTAGCGAGGTATTGTACAGATTACCGACACAACAGCAAGAATTTCTGCTGCAAACCAGCATCTTACCTCGTATCACCGCCGCGCTCTGCGACGCGATAACAGGCCGTAAAGATGCTGTGCGGCTGATTGAGGCGCTACGAGGGGGCGATCTTTTCCTGATACCGCTGGATGTGACAGGCGAATGGATGCGCTACCATTCTCTCTTTGCAGAATCCATGCAGCAAGAGGCGCGCAGGCGGCTGGGAGATGAGCGGTTGAGCCAGCTTGCTGCACAGGCCAGTCGCTGGTACGAAGAGCACGGTCTGCTTGCTGAGGCGATCGAGACCGCGCTGGATGCCGCTGATTCTTTACACGCCGCCGATCTGATTGAGCTATTCATCGAAAGCCGTCAGCAGGGTAACATATATGCCATTTCAGAGGTGTACAGCCTGAGACGCTGGTTGGAGCGGCTGCCGGAGGAAGAGCTGTCGCGTAGACCGGATCTGTGCCTGCACTACGCCATGAATTTACTATTCATTACAATGGAGGGGCCGCGCTTGCTCATTGGGAGAGAGCGAATATACCATCTCCTTCAGGTGGCGGAACAGCAGTGGCGGGATACGAACAATACCGCAAAGCTGGCCGAGGTCTTTGCCTTTCGGGCACTTCTGGACCGTCAGGAGGGGAAGCTCCTTTCGGCAGTGACCTGGGCTCGCCAGGCGCTGACCTGGCTGCTCCCAGAGGACCGCACGTGGCGCAATCTGAGCCTGACCGTGGTCGGCATCGGCGAGATGCTCGATGGTACGCTAGATGCCGCGCGGAATGCACTCCTTGAGGCGTTGGGCCTCAGCGAGCAGCAAGGGAACACTATTTACGCGCGTGCTACGAGAGGCATGCTCAGCGGAGTGAGCATTGAACAGGGAGAACTGCGCCACGCCTGCGAGCAATTGCGCCAGATCCAGGCCGAGGCCAGGGTGCAGGAGGATCGCGACGATATCGCCCACACACAACTGGGATTGGCGCAGATTCTATATCAATGGAACGACCTGCAGGCGGCTGAGCAGGCCGCGCACGAGGCGCTAGAGATCGGTGATGCAATGTGGGTGGAGGAGTTCCAGTTCCGTGCGACGCTTCGCCTGGCACTTATTGAGCACGTGCGCGGCCAGAGCATGCAGGCCCAGCAACGCCTTATTTCATGGCTGGTACGGGCACAGGTGCCCACCTCACCTTTTAGCTATCAGCTCACACGCGAGGTACAGGCCACGTTGGCGCGTATTCAGCTTGCGAGCGGTGACATGGCATCTGTGGAGCGCTGGTTTGCCAGTAGCGAGCGGAGTGGCGAGACTCTGCCCTTGCTCCAACAGCGGCGTGAGCAGGTATTGCAGGCACGCCTCCTTCTGGCTCAAGGAGAGATAGCTGCCGCGATTGAGAAGCTGGAAGATTTATACGCATCTGCCGTACAGACAGGCCACCACTTCTTTATGCTGGAGGTGCAAGTCGTGCTAGCCCTGGCTTATGCACGGCAGGGAGCGCACCCAAAAGCTCGCGAGCAGTTGCGCGATGTGCTGGTAGCGACGCACGCCGAGGGCTATCTGCGCCTCTTTCTCGACGAGGGTGAGGAATTGTTCGACCTGCTGCGCGGACTCCTGTCCTATCTGCGCGAAAACATGCTACTTGCTTACGCGCGACATATTCTGAACGCCTTCACCCGGCATGGTACAGCTATCCAGAAGGCTACCCCTGAAGCACCTTTCCTGGAGCCGTTGAGCCAGCAGGAACGGAAAGTCTTGCGCCTGTTGGCGGCGGGTAACTCCAACGCCGCGATCGCTAGCGAGCTCGTTGTCTCGGTCAACACCGTACGTACGCAGGTGCAGAGCATCTATCGCAAACTGAACGTTAGCAACCGCGTCGAGGCTAGCGCCGTTGCCAGGCAGCTTGATCTGAAGTAGCCATTTTCATCCATGCTATCATCTTCGTGGAGGATGCCGGTTCATCCGTCTGGCGGTTATGGTAAGGACAGTCATGAGAAAACTGCCAGATTGGAGAACTTGATTTCAATGGATACAACAAATACTCTTCCCCCTCAACCTGCAGCTACGGGCGACAAGAAGGCCGCACCGAGCCGCAAAGCCGTTCTCTTTCTTATTGTCGTTGCCTTCTTAAATACAATGGGGATGACCATTATTGGTCCCGTAGTCCCTTTTATGACGTTACAGCACCTGAGCAACCCCGCCAGTCTCGCCATCGTTGTCGCGTGGATGACCTCGGTCTATGGTATCTGCCAGTTGCTTGCATCCCCGGCCCTGGGTCTGCTAAGCGATCGCCATGGTCGGCGTCCAGTTCTATTCGTTTGCCTGCTGGGATCAGCGGTCGGCTACCTGCTCTTCGGCCTGGGAGGCGCGCTGTGGATGCTCTTTTTAGGCCGCATCATCGACGGGCTGACGGGCGGCAACTTCAGCGTCCTCTTCGCCTATGTCGCGGATATCACGCGCCCGGAGGAGCGAGGAAAATACTTCGGCATAGTCGGAGGCTTCTCCGGCGTTGGTTTTATCGTTGGTCCCGCCGTGGGTGGTCTGCTGGCGCGGATCAACTATAGCACACCTTTCATCGTTGCTAGCGCGGTCGTCCTGCTCAATCTCGCCTGGGGCTTCTTCTTCCTGCCCGAGAGCTTGAGCAAAGAGCATCGCACGAGCGCGATCAATCTATGGGACCTGAACCCATTCAAACAGATGGGTGCTGTGATGACCATGGCAAATTTGCGCTGGCTCGTGCTAGCGGGCTTCTTCTACTACGTTCCGTTCGCGATGTTGCTGACGAACCTGACCATTTTACTGAAGGACAGCCTGGGCTGGAATGCGACTGACGCTGGCTTTATCGCGACGCTGGTTGGGGTGATGGATATCGTGGTCCAGGGTCTGCTGGTGGGCAAGCTGCTGGCGATCTTCGGCGATGTGAAGCTGGGCATCGGCGCGCTGGCACTGGTCGCGGTCAGCTATGTTCTGCTGGGAGCAATCGCTGTGATCGCTTCACCGTTGCTGCTCATTGTGGGGGTCATCCTCTTTGCCGGTTCGGGCGGATTGGTGGAGAACGCGCTGCGTGGACTGACCTCGCGGCTGGTCGGCCCCCGTCAACAAGGGATGGTGAGCGGCGTCAGCCAGTCGATGCAGTCGCTGGCCATGATTGTGGGGCCGTTGTTCGGTGGCCTGCTCTACGTCAAGTTCGGCCACGCCACGCCCTACTGGTCCGGCGCGCTGATCATCGGCCTGGCTATCGTCTCGGTCGTGCTGGCTATTCCTTCTCTGCGCACGACGCGCCCGGTTGAATGAGTAAATGCGGGCTCCTCCGAGATACGAGGGAGCCTACATGCGAAGTACCAGGACACTGCGACCTCACTACAGAGTCTTATAAAGCTTGTATGACCCCTGAGATACTGGTTTGTAAGAGTCAGGAGAAATCTGAATCTCATATACATTCATATTACTGCCAACATGCTGCGCTTCAATTCTGACATTCCAGATTGCAACCTGTTTACAGAGTGTAACCTTGGAGACTCCTATGCAGGCATAAGTTGTTTTGGGGATGGCTCCCCGACGTAGCATCCGTAATACTCGTGCGCGGTAGCCAAAAACGCAACGAACATAGTACTCCCCCTCTCTCTATGACCCATCGTATACCCTTTACATTTACACATACTCCTGTTAATATTTAATTGCGTAAATGAAAGAGATAAATTGTAGAATAGATTGCATGGATATAGAGAAAAGAGGTTAGGATGAGTACCAATATCCAACTTTTCTTTAGCTATGCTCACAAAGAGACAGCCATTGTATTGCCTCTGCAAGCAACGACAAAATGGTCCATGTATGGAAGGTGTTGTGAAAAGGAAATTTGTGTTCGCCACCTTGCCTTATGAGTGAACGCATTGAATATAAGGCAAGGTGGCGAACACATGACCGACGCGATTAGGGCAGCTGCGCGTCGAACGAGCTGAGCGCTTTCATATAGTTAGCGCGCTCGAATGCTGCTGGCTCGTTTACCGAGCGCTGGCTCATACTGCCGCGCATCTGGGCGACCGAACGATACTCGTGCTCCTCCATCCAGAGCTGCATACCATCCAGGATCTGCTTGATACGATCGGTGCCGCTCTCTAGCAGCGCCGAGGTGGTCATTGCCACATTGGCACCGGCCATCATGGCTTTGATGACATCGGGCGCGGTGTGAATGCCGCTGGTCAGGGCAAGATCCGCCTGAATGCGTCCGTACAGGATAGCGATCCAGCGTAGTGGCAGGCGCATCTCGTAGGAAGTGCTCAGTTGCAGATTCGGCACGACCTCCAGCGTATCCAGGTCGAAATCAGGCTGGTAGAAGCGGTTGAAGAGCACCAGCCCGTTTGCACCAGCCTCGACAAAGCGTTTCGCTAAGTTCGGGAACGCGGTGAAATAGGGGCTGAGTTTGAGCGCGATCGGTATCTTGATTTTTGCCCGGACATCCTTCACCAGCTTCACATACTCATCCTCCAGTTCCGCGCTCGTCAGGTCCAGATCGGTTGGCACATAGTAGATATTCAGTTCCAGGGCGTCGGCCCCGGCCTGCTCGATCTTTTGCGCGTAGTCGATCCAGCCGCCCGACGATATGCCGTTCAGGCTTCCGATCACCGGAATACCCACCGTTTGCTTGACATGGTGGAGGTGCTCCAGGTACGGCTCGGGACCCAGGTTATAGTAGTCCAGGTCAGGGAAATAGCTCAGGGATTCCGCGTAGGTATCGGTGCCGCGATTGAGATAATGATCCAGCTCGAAGCTCTCGTGATTGATCTGCTCCTCAAAGAGCGAATACATCACGATTGCAGCGGCACCCGCGTCCTCCATACGCCGCACCAGGTGCAGCCTTTTCGAGAGCGGCGAGGCCGAAGCGACCAGAGGATTTTTGAGTTGCAGGCCCAGGTAGGTTGTTGTCAGATCAAGCGTTGTCATACTTTATTCTCCCTTGGGGCGGTCTCCAAAGGACCGCCCCCCATTCCGTATTCCGCGCGCCAACGAGACTGCCGTCTCTAGCTGACGCTCAGGCGCGCGGAGCAGAAGATCTGGTAATGCTTACTTGTGAGGCTCGAACTCGTCGCTGTGTGCCAACTGCTGGTAATGATCCCAGCGTCGTTTGACATCTTCCTTCGCCAATTGCATCAATGTATCGGCGCGCGTCTCACTGCTTTGCAGCAGCATGCGATAGCGTGTCTCATTGTAGGCGAAATCCTCCAATGGGATGCTCGGCGCTTTGGCGTCGATGGTCAGCGGATTCTTGCCCTCCTCGGCCAGCAATGGATTGTAGCGGTACAGTTGCCAGTAGCCGCTCTGGACCGCCAGCTTCTGCTGATCGAGTCCCCGGCGCATCTCATAGCCGTGCGCGATACAGTGACTGTACGCGACGATCAACGATGGTCCGTCGTAGGCTTCGGCCTCGATAAAGGCTTTCAGCGTCTGCTGGTCGTTTGCTCCCAATGCCACGCGTGCCACGTAGACGTTCCCATATGCCATCGCCAGCAGGCCCAGATCCTTCTTGGCCGTCGCCTTGCCACGCGCCGCGAACTTGGCGACCGCCGCTCGTGGAGTGGACTTCGATGCCTGGCCGCCGGTGTTGGAATAGACCTCGGTGTCCAGGACCAGGATATTCACGTTGCGACCAGAGGCCATGACGTGATCCAGGCCGCCGAAGCCGATGTCGTATGCCCAGCCATCGCCGCCGATGATCCAGACGCTCTTCTTTACCAGCGTATCCGCCAGGCTCAGCAGGTTCTGAACCCGCGTCTGCGCTACAGGATCAAGATTGCTCAGACCCCGAAGCTGTACTTTCAGGCGGTCGACGCGTTCGCGCTGCGCCTTGATGCCTGCTTCTGTTGACTGATCGGCGTCCAGAATAGTGGCAACCAGATCATCGTCGACAAGATCGGTGCATTGTGCCAGCAGCTCGCACGCGTACTCCAACTGCTTGTCCAACGTCACGCGCATGCCCAGGCCGAACTCGGCGTTGTCCTCGAAGAGAGAATTGGCCCAGGCAGGCCCGCGTCCCTCGCCGTTCTTTGTCCAGGGCGTCGTTGGCAGATTGCCGCCGTAGATGGACGAGCAGCCGGTCGCGTTTGCCACCACCATGCGGTCGCCGAAGAGCTGCGTTGCCAGCTTGATGTAGGGCGTCTCTCCACAACCCGAGCACGCGCCCGAGAATTCGAAGAGTGGCTCCAACAATTGCGAATTCTTGATCGCTCCCAGGTTGATCGCCGTATGGTCAATCTCGGGCAGTCCGAGGAAGAAGTCCCAGTTGTCGTTCTCCTGCTCGCGTATGGGTGGTTGCGCCTCCATGTTGATTGCCTTGCGCCCGACCTGCTTTTTGTCCTTCACCGGGCAGGATTCTACGCAGAGCGCGCAGCCGGTGCAGTCTTCAGGCGAGACCTGCAGCACGTATTTCATGCCAGGGAATTCTTTGAAGTGCGCGTCCGTCACCTTGAACGTCTCCGGCGCACCTTCCAGTTTATCCGTGTCGAAGACCTTCATGCGGATGACGGAGTGCGGGCAGACCATGACGCATTTGCCGCACTGGATGCAGATGTCGGGGTCCCATACCGGCATCTCCAGCGCGATGTTTCTCTTCTCCCAGGCCGCCGTACCGGTTGGATATGTTCCATCGACGGGCAGTTTGCTGACCGGCAGATCGTCCCCGTCGCCGGAGATCATGCGCCCCAGCACCTCGCGCACGAATTCTGGTGCCTGCTCTGGTACAGCAGGTCGCCGTGTGAGCATTGGTAGTGCGACCCCGCGTCCGTGGCCGTTTGTGTGCCCATTGTGAGCCTCTTCCGCCATGCGTAGCGCCTCGCTGCTGGGAGCAGACGTGCCTGTCTGCACAAGTCCTACTGCTGGAGACTTCGGTTGCGCGCCGCTCAGTGCCGCAACGCTGACGGCTTCAGGGATCGTGACCTCATGCAGGTTGCCCAGCGTCGCGTCCACCGCGCGGAAGTTCTGCTGCACCACAACCTCGCCGCGCTTGCCATAGGTCTTCTTGATGCTCTTCTTAATCTGCTCGATCGCCTCCTCGCGTGGGAGAATACCGCTGATGGCGAAGAAGCACGTCTGCATGACTGTATTGATGCGCCCGCCCATGCCGATGCTGGAGGCGACCTTGTGCGCGTCGATCACATACAGATGCAGTTTCTTGTCGATGATTTGGTGCTGCGCCTCGTATGGAATGTGGTCCCAGATCTCTTCAAGTGGGTAAATGGTATCCAGCAGGAAGACGCCACCCGGTTTTGCGTATCTCAACACATCGAAGCGCTCTAAAAACGAGAACTGGTGACATGCCACGAAATTCGCCTGGTCATTGCCGATCAGATAGGGAGCATGAATGGGACGCGGGCCGAAGCGCAGGTGGGAGATCGTTACGGAGCCAGACTTCTTCGAGTCATAGACGAAGTAGCCCTGCGCGTAGTTATCGGTCTCCTCACCGATGATCTTGATGGAGTTCTTGTTTGCGCCGACCGTGCCATCGGCACCCAAACCCCAGAAGACGCATTGGATCGTCTCCGGATTCTCGATCGAGAACGACTGATCGTAGTCCAGGCTGGTGTGGGTCACGTCGTCGTTGATGCCTATCGTGAAGTGTTCCTTCGGCTCAGCCTTTTGCAGTTCATCGTAGATCGTCTTCACCATCGCCGGTGTGAACTCTTTGGAAGAGAGCCCGTAGCGACCACCGATAACCCTGGGCGAGCCGCTCAGTCCCCTGACGCGTCCCTCGTTCAGCGCCGTCACTATATCCATATAGAGCGGCTCACCGACACTGCCCGGCTCCTTCGTGCGATCCAGGACCGCGATCGACTTCACCGTAGAGGGCAATGCCTGCAAGAAGTGCTCCACCGAGAAGGGACGGAACAGGCGTACTTTGAGCACGCCGACTTTTTCGCCCTGTGTCTGCAAATATTCGGCTGTGGCCTGTACCGTCTCCGCGCCTGAACCCATCAGGATAACCACGCGCTCGGCATCGGGTGCTCCCACGTAATCGAACAGGTGGTACTGGCGTCCAACCACGCTGGCAAACTTATCCATTGCCTCCTGTACGATACCTGGGCAGGCGAGATAGTAAGGGTTGACGCTCTCGCGGGCCTGAAAATACACATCGGGGTTCTGCGATGTACCACGAATAATTGGATGGTCCGGCGAGAGGGCGCGCCCGCGATGGGCCTCGACCAGGGAATTATCGATGAGCGCCTGGATATCCGTGCGGTCCAGTTGCTCGATCTTATCTATCTCGTGCGAGGTGCGAAAACCGTCGAAGAAATGCAGGAAAGGAACTCGCGCTTTCAGCGTCGCGGCGTGCGCGATCAACGCCATGTCGTGCGCCTCTTGTACTGAGTTTGAAGACAGCAACGCGAAGCCGGTAGCACGCGTCGCCATCACGTCAGCATGATCGCCGAAGATCGACAAGCCTTGCGCGGCTAGCGAACGGGCCGCTACGTGAAACACAACTGGCGTCAGTTCGCCAGCGATCTTATACATGTTCGGGATCATAAGGAGCAGGCCCTGAGACGCCGTAAAGGTAGTCGCCAGGGCACCCGTTTGTAGTGACCCGTGGATGGCTCCCGCAGCCCCACCTTCAGATTGCATTTCGATGACCAGCGGTACAGTGCCCCACAGATTTGGCCGTCCTGCCGCTGACCAGGCATCTGATAGCTCACCCATAGGGGTTGATGGAGTGATGGGATAGATAGCAATAACCTCACTAAGCGCATGTGCGACCAGTGCTGCAGCTTCGTTGCCGTCTATCATCGCCTGTGTGCGTTCCATGAATTTCCTCCTGATAGAGATGGTCCAGTCATTTTGAGTCCTATTGCTGCTAGAATACTGTAATGGGATCACAATACGATCACGACATTTCCTGATTATATCACTACTGAGACACGGTGGTTTGTTGAATAGGACAAGGCCCGTTATTTGATAGAACGTTATATAGAAATACGCCTATCTTATAGCCATAAAATACGCATAACAACCTGGCAGTAATTTGGTGAGCGTCCTATACTAGAGATATGAGCGAAGTTGCTAAGTAGGCAGAGAATGAAGCGGTATGAGCGAAATTACCAGGCAACCAAAGAACGAAGTACAGAGTTTTACCAGTACAAAGACGACGCCGCAGCAAAACCGTGTAGCGCTGCTGGTTGGAATTGTCTTGCTCTGTATCTGCGTTCTGGCCTATCCCTATGCCACGGATGCAGGGCCACGGGCACCTGTCGCTTTTCTTATATTCATTATTCCCGCTATTTTTGCGGCACTCATGACTGCATATCTGCTTTTTGGG
>JALYTQ010000086.1 GCA_030854195.1 Chloroflexota bacterium | reverse complement strand
CAACGGGCTTGTGAACCGCGCCCCTCCATCATGGTTTATACCAGGATTTGCATTATCGTTTTCCTGATTGCTATGCAAGTATAATCGCGCCCGTTGCGCTATCTACGCGAATAGACACCGGTGCCAGCGGCGTGGGAGCCGGTCCCTGCACAACGGCGGCGGCCTTCGCCGGATCGTAGGCGGCTCCGTGACAGGGGCAGACAATCAATTGTTGACTCGGATCGTAATCCACCTGGCAACCCGCGTGCGTGCAGAGCGCGTCGTACGCGACGAAGTGCCCGCCATCGAGGTGGATCAGAATGCCGGGATCGCCCGACGAAGGAATGGTAAAGTTCGTCGCGCTATTGCTTGGGACAGCTTTGACCTGCGCGATCGTCCCCTTTACTGGTTTCGCGGGAGTCGGGTCCGCCGTTGGCGCGGCTTTTGTAGCGCTCGCGCTGGCTGTTGGTGTGCTCGCGCTTTGCGTGGGCGCGCCAGTTACAGCCGTCTGGTCCGCGCCAGTAGCCTCATAGGCGAGGACGAGCGTGCGGACTACATAGAACAAGGCACCCAGGCCGAGAATGCCCACACCGCCTGTCAGAGAACCGCGCAGGAAACTACGCCTCTTCTCCTGTTCTATGCGGGTCGCCATCTGGTGCTGCTGCTGTTGCCTCATTTGCTGGCGTTGCTGCTGTGGTCCCATTTGCTGGCGTTGCACCTGTTGTCCCCTGACGGCGGGCAGAGACTCGGTAATGTCGTCGAGATCGGGATCGTGCGAACGTTCTGACGTGGTGCCGAGAATGAAATGCATTGCTCGCGCCAGGCCGGTCTGTCTTTCGGGCGAGAAGCGTGGCAGGAAGTGCAGCGTAAGGTACGCGTCCAGCGTGGGCAGGCCCGTATTGAGAGGGCCGTTGAGCAGCAGCGTCAACCAGCCGAAGACGAAAACGATGTCGGCACCATAGAAATAGGGAGAGACGTGCCATGTCACCGAAAGGAAGAAGATGAGGCTCAACAACATACCGAAAAAGGCTGCCGGGCGCAAAAGGAAGCCGAAGAGCACGCCCAGTCCGATCGCGATCTCACCAAAAGCGACCAGGTAGCCGAAGAGCAGCGCGTGCGGCACGACAACGCTGGTGAGAAAGCCGCCGATGGGCGAACCTTTGGCGTACGCGAGCATCTGCCTGCCAATAAACCCGATGCTACTGGGATGCAAGAATTGTGGATCAGTAAATTTTTGTATACCTGCATAGAGAAATGTCACTGCAAGAAAGAGACGTAAAGGAAGCAGAACCCATGGTGCGCTATGAGCATTATTTAAACTTTTGTGTACCTTCATTATTACCCCTTGTACATTACAACGTCGCTAATCTGTTATAGTAATACTACAACAAGGTTAAATGGGCATGAATCCCCTGCTTACCCCTTACTTCTATCCCATCCTTTGCAGCGCTCTTGCGATTGTACCATTTCGCGTGCAAAAAAAATGAGGCTTGCTCGCATGCACAAGCCCCCCTGCTCAGATACGCGGAGCCTGTGACACACTCCTACGTATCGCACGAATATAGTGTACTGCCAGGAAGTCAAGAAAAGTTCAGAAAACTGTAAAATTTTGGTATGGGAATCTGACAAATGCCAACTACCGTCTAGACGAGTGTTATTGCTCTATACAGGATTCATAGAGAGCGTCCCCTCAGCGTTCTCCTCGATCTCCTTACGTGTGAAGAGCATCGGATGATATGCGAGCTTCGTCCACAATTTGATAAAGTCGTCGTAGTGCTTGCTGGCAGGGTGTCCCGACTGGCCTGGCGCATGTATCGAGAGCGAGCGCGTCAGGTCGGCGAGGTCGACGATCTGGCGGAAAGAAGGGACCGTAATCACAACCTCCGGATCACTGGGGAGCGATGCGCCCATATTGACCGTATCGATATCACCGCCGCACGGGAAGGGGCCGCGATTGAAGAAGCGTTCGAGCGGCTTGACCATGCCCAGCGGGTGGGTATAGGTCATCTTATGCAGCGCGCCGTACTTCCAGCCCAGAATGTTCGCACCCAGTCGGTCGCGTAGCTCATCGACGGCTGCCTGGAACGCCAACTTCACCGCTGCGTCCCACGACGACGGACCGTTGGGGATGACCGAATTGGTGAACCAGCTATCGTTGTGCTCTTTGAGCAGGCGAATAATCAGCGGCTTGTTGCGGCTGGCGTAGCCATTGGAGGCGGCAAGAATGGTCGCGCCGACGCCCAGATAGCTGCGTTTGAGCGCCTCATCGTCGCCGAGTACCGCGTTGAGAACGATATGCTCCAGCTTGCTGAAGAAGCGTGTATAAATGCTCGCGGCGATACTTTCGGGCGCGAGCACAAAATCCCATGTCTGAAGGAGCTCCAGCGCGGCCTTTTGGAGTGGCGTCGCGCCTTCCAGCTTGAGAATATAGGGCACCAGCTCGGCGGCGGGCAGCGAATACTGATCGCCCTGGATTTCCGCCATATCCGCCAGTGTGAGCTTGCCCTTGCTGGTCAGCAGATCGCGTATGCGCTGAGCGCGGTAGCCGTTGAGCCATTCGTGGGTGATGTAGTAGGGGTAGCTATCATCGACCACGCGGTTATTGGCGGTCGCGATAAAGTGCTGCTCTGGATTGAAGGTCTGGGGCAGCTCGTCGAAGGGGATAAGGCCGCTCCATTCGTACTCGTCGTTCCAGCCGGGCGAGGGCAGCAGCGCCTGGCCCTTGTTGCGCACCGGAATAGCGCCCGCCATAGCATAGCCGATATTGCCCTCGCGGTCGGCATACACAAAGTTCTGCGGCGGCACATCCCAATCGTGCAGGGCAGCGCGGAACTCATCCCAGTTCGTCGCCCGGTTGAGTTTCCCAATCGACGAGAGAATATTGCACTGCTCCAGCCCGGTCCAGCGCAGCGCCAGAGGCAACTCCTGCGCGTTCGCCGTCCCGTTGCTACTTTGGGATAAGTTGGTAAGGATGGGACCATGCCTCGTGACGCGCACCTTCTCTATAACGGGCAGCATCTGATCCTTTACCTTGATCTCTTCGCGGATAAGCACGGCGTCTTCCCACTTGCCATTGTGCTCATACTGATTGGGATTTTCGGGATTGAACTTTTCGATATAGAGATCCTGCACGTCGGAAATGGCGTTCGTGACGCCCCAGGCGATGGACTGATTGTGTCCGATGACCACGCCGGGCGTGCCGGGAAAGCTCACGCCCACCACGTCGATATCGCCCGCGACCAGGTGGCACTCGTACCAGATCGACGGGGCTGCCTGTCCCAGGTGCGGATCGTTGCAGAGGATCGGCGCGCCCGTCGCGCTCATCGTTCCGTCGACCACCCAGTTATTGCTCGCGCCCAGCATGCCGAAGCCGCTCAGCTCCTTGATCTGCTCGTACTGTTCGCGCAGACCCAGATTGATGCCGTTATATTCGACGCCGGGCGGCGTAATCAGGGGATGGCTCGGATCGTAGCCCGCCTCCAACTGAGAGGCCCGTTCAGCGCCCAGTTTTGCTACCAGCTGAGCGCGGGTGATCTCGGTCTCCCAGTTACCACCGAGGTTCCAGCCCATCATCTTGGCCCATTGAATGCTGTCCTGCGGTTGCCAGGGTTCCGGCTGGAAGCGTAGCAGTGTAAACTCGACTGGAAGCTTATTGCCATTCTGTGCGATAAACGTATTGACGCCGCGCGCGTAGGCATCGAGCATGCGTCTGGTGTGTTCCGTGAGGCGCGGCACCTCGCTAGCAGCCGAGCGGTGCAGACCCAGGCGGCGGCAGAAGCGGTCGGTCTCCAGCGCGACCTCGCCAAAGATCTCAGCGAGCCGACCAGAACCCAGGCGGCGGTTCAGCTCCATCTGCCACAGGCGCTCCTGCGCGTGTACAAAACCCTGGGCAAAATAGAGATCGTCCTCGTTCTGGGCGTAGATATGCGCGACGCCGTAGGTATCGCTAATCACCTCGACCGCTTCATGCAGACCCTGTAGATGCAGCGTACCACTCTTCTGCGGCAGCGGTCGGCGGGTCAGCAGATAGTAGGTGCCAGCGGTCAATCCGGCGAGGCTTGCGGCAGTGACCAGGGTTTTCTTCCACCAGGCAGCCATGAAAAATCCTCCTCAATTCATACACATCATAACTTCTTCTTTATTCTACACCAACTCCGTCCCTTTCGGTGTATCGCGCACCTCGAAGCCCAGGGCTTTGAGCTGATCGCGGAGCTGGTCGGACTCTTTCCAGCTGCGGGCGGCGCGTGCCTCGTCGCGTTGGCGTACCAGGGCCAGCGCCTCGTCGCTGACCTCACGCGGTGCCTCGGGCGCGACCGTAGCGAGCCGTAGACCAAGCACGCGGTCGAAATCCAGCAAGAGGCGGTAGCGCTCCCCGGCGGCTATCTTGTTGTCGCGTGCCACCTCGCGTGCCAGGCTGATTGCCGTTGGCAGGTCCAGGTCGTCGTTGATTGCATCGTGGAATGCCTCGTGTACGCGCTGCGCTTCTGCCGAGAGTGGTCCCTGTGCCTCGTCCGCGTGTACGGCGATTCTGGCTATATCAGCGCGAAAGTTGTTCAGCGCGTTCTGTGCGGCGTTGATCGACTCATCGGTGAAGTTGAGCTTCGAGCGATAGTGCGCGGTCAGCAGCAGGTAGCGGAAGGCCATCGGATCGATGCCTTGCTTCTGTAGATCGCGCAACAGGAGCACATTGCCCACGGAGCGCGACATCTTGCTATTGCCGAAGTCCAGGAACTCGCCGTGCATCCATACCTGCACCGGTCGCTTGCCGCTGACGCCCTCGCTCTGCGCGATCTCGTCTTCGTGGTGCGGAAAGATGAGATCGACCGCGCCCGTGTGGATGTCGAACTGCTCACCCAGGTACTTTGTCGCCATCGCGGAGCACTCGATATGCCAACCAGGGAAGCCGGTCCCCCATGGACTGCTCCAGTTCATCTGCCGCGCCTCGTCGCCCAATTTCCAGAGCGCGAAGTCCTCCGGTGCGTCCTTATCCTCCGCCGCCTCCTGCGAGACGCGCCCGCCCGCGCCCGTGCGCAAACGCTCGACAGTATTGCCCGACAGTTCGCCGTAGTCGGGGAAGCGGCTCACATCGTAATAGACGTTGCCGTTCCTGACATAGGCCAGGCCGCGCTCGATCAACTGCTCGATCATCGTCTGCATCTCGGGAATATGGTCGCTTGCCTTTGGACTCAGACCCGGAGCCAGAATATTCATCTCCGCGCTATCGTGCGCGTATTGCGCCGTATAGAAGGCCGCGATCTCCTGAGCGGAGCGACCGGTTGTGCGCGCTTCATGCTCCAACTTATCCTCGCCTGCGCGTTCAGCATCATCGTCCTGATGCAGGTGCCCCACATCGGTAATATTGCGCACGAGAAAGACATCGTAGCCGTTATACTCCAGCATACGGCGCAACCAGTCGGTCATGGTAAACGTGCGCAGGTTGCCAATATGGATATCTTTATAGACGGTCGGTCCGCAGTTATAGATGCTCACGCGTGGCGCGTGGAGCGGCTGGAACAATTCTTTGCCGCGGGTCAATGTATTATACAGGTAAACTGGTTTTGTTGAAATTGTAGGCATGCACTCGCCTCCTCTACAATTGAATATAGTTTGAGTTTATCAGGTGTGTAAAGAGGTAGTAGCTCGGAGACGTGCGGGGGGAAGCGCGTAGGGATCGAAGAGCACGTCGCTACGTTCGCAGGGGTGAGCTACCGCTATTTTCCGCTGCGAACGTATAGACAGGTGCAATAGTGCCTGAGTGATAGTCGTTTATTGCTCACAATATTCTCCAAAGGATATGCTGCTGATAGCAGTATAGCATATCTCGCGGATGGCGTATAGGAGCATGGGCTGTATGAGCCTCTTCACATATTTGTGAGGTAGCGACGCAGCTTTGTGATAATGCTGAGAGGGAAGCATTATTTAATGTACGAAGCAAGTGCCCTCAATGGGAAAAGATTTTCTTAGAAGAGGGGCCAGCAGGAGTATTCATGAAACGAGTTACCAGGGACATTGATCCCATGCGCAATCGGGATCTGCTTGAGCGTGTCCCTCATGCATGTATTTGCTTTGCCTGTGAGCACGGACCGCAAGCTCAGCCTGTTGTATTAATGTGGACGGACAACCGTTACCTGGTTGGTATCCCTGAGTATGCCAGTCAGCGGCCAGATGCAGAGCAGGAGGTTGTCCTGCTCGTTGACGATGGGATCTACTTCTTTGACCTCCGTGCCATCTACATCCGTGGTCAGGTGAAGCCCATTGCGGTACCGAAAGGGGCACCCACCGATCATACGTGGTGTGAGGTGGTCCCTCTCAAGACCGTCGCCTGGGATTATGGAATATTACGAGAGGTGAAAGATGAACATTGATGATCCCGCAGTAAGCAACGTTCTACGGAGATCCATGATTGCTCGCATCGCCACTCTCTCTCGCACCGGGCGACCGAGCATCAATCCGCTCTATTTTGTCTACCTGGACGATCACCTCTGGCTTGGTACATCTGATTGGACTCTGGCGGCTCGTAACGTCAAATTCGATCCTCGTGTGAGTGTCCTCTTCGAGGTGGAGCAGGACCATGCTGACCGCCGGATATTGCGGATCAGTGGCCGTGCCAGCGTGCGGACGGACCAGAAGGTACAGCGTTCCTATAACCTGCAAGTTCTGCGCAAGTACATCCTGACGCCTGGCGGGATCTTCAACTATCTGGCTCACGTTCGCCTGTTGCAGGCTATGCACTATTATCATGCCCAATCGGCAGAGAAAGGTCTTGCCTGCGTCATTGAGGTCATTCCTGAGCAGGTTGAATTCCTGAGTAGTGGTCTGTAAGGCTGATGCTGGTGTGCGCTGTCTCTGTACTTTTCGTTGCCGGTTCCAGCGTCATGCGCATACCGTATTTTGGGCGTAGCGTAACGCGAGGCTGCAAGACGACCGGGAAGCCAGGCACGAGGCGCGGCGAGTAGCGTTGCAGAATCGTTGCCAGCAGCAGGCGTGTCTCCATCTGCGCGAAGGGCATCCCGATGCAGATACGCGGACCAGCTCCAAACGGGAAGTAGGCACCCTGCGGAATTTTCTGCCCATTCATCGGGTCCCAACGTTCCGGGCGGAACTCGTCCGGGTCGCCCCAGATATCGGGCAGGTGGTGCAGAACCCACTGGCTAACGATAAAGATCGATCCAGCCGGGAAGTGATACCCTTCAAGCTCGAAATCTTCTGCTGATCGTCGCCCCTGTGTCCAGGCGGGAGGAAGCACGCGCCACGATTCGTTGATCACCCATTCCAGATAGGGCAGGTGGGCGAGGTCGTCGATGGTGGGTGCGCGTCCGTCGAGAACCGTGTGCAGCTCGGTGAGCAGCTTCTCGCGCACCTCTGGATGCTGCGAGAGCAGGTAGAAGGTCCAGCTCAGCGTATTCTGCGCGGTCTCGTGCCCGGCAGCAACGAAGGTCATCACCTGATCACGGACCTGCCTGTCCGTCATGGGATTTCCCTCGTCCTGCGCTGCGAGCAGCATTGAGAGCACGTCGCCCGTATCGCGTCGCTCGGCCCGGCGCTGCCTGATCAGGTCGTAGACAAACGTATCCAGCGTGCGCTTGCCCGCCATCGCCTTGCCGTACGCGGTGAAGGGCAGCTCCACCTGCAACTTGCCCAGGATACCCAGCGGTCGCCTGCTGTGGCTAATCACCTCGTCAAAGGCATGCCCCAGGGTGGTCGCCACAGCGCGCGAATCGATATTGAAGAGCGCCCTGGCGATAATGCGCAGGGTCAGGTACTGCATCGCCTGTGTTATATTGATCTCGCTTCCCGGAAGCCACTCGTCCAGCGTCTCCTGCGTCATCTGTACCATGATATCGGCGTAGCTCTCCACTCGATGCTTATGAAACGCCGGTTGCACCAGGCGGCGTTGCTGACGGTGAAAGTCTCCATCGCTGGTGAGCAGACCATCGCCGAGGAGCAGACGCAGGTTGAAGCCGCCCCGGTTCGGTTTGACGAACTTACGCGCGTTTTCGATCAGGATGGAGCGCACATGTTCGGGACGGAAGCACAGAATAAGCGGATCTTTACCTACATAGACTGTAGCGAGCCGTGGATACTGCTGCTGTGTCTCGCGGAAGAATTGCAGCGGATTGCGCTGGAACTGAAGTATGTTTCCTATAACCGGGAGCCCTTTGGGACCGGGCGGAAGAGCTGAAGTGTTGTGCATGGGTATCCTCTTCTTGACTAGAGATAATGTAAACAAGAGTGCTGTTACATTACTGAATACTATCTTCACCCCACTTGACATCCTTGTCAAGTGGGGGTTGACATTCATCTCTTCGACATGCTATATTTTTATCGTTTGATAAATATAACCAACTGGATAGGAGGGAAGCGCATGCCACGTGGACGTGCCCGCTCGACACAAAGAAGTGACAGCGAGGAGACGCGCCAGGCCATTCTCAAGGCCGCGCAGGATCTGTTTATGGAGCGAGGGTATCGCGCCGTGACGACGCGCATGGTCGCGGACGCGAGCGGAGTAAAACAGCCGCTCCTCTACTATCATTTCGCGGATAAAGAGGCGCTGTACCTTGAAGTGCAGCGCAAGCAGGCGATGTCCTGCCGTGTGGCGCTCGAGCGTATCGCCGCCCGCAAGCATGAGAGTATTCCTGAGCGCCTATGCCACGTCATGCGCTACCTGCGGCGATCCCATCAGCAGAACATGGGCATGCTTTTTCACGAGCTCAAGCACGAGCTGACGCCCGCGACGCGGGTAGCGATGAGTGAGCTTTTTCGTACCTGCATCGTCGCGCCAATTCTGTCGATCTTTGAGGATGGTATACGCGTGGGTTTCTTGCAACCTTCCGACGAAGGTGGTGTCGCGCCGCGCCTGGCTACCTATCTGCTCTTGAACGCAGCTTCGAATCTGCCCGAGGATGGGCAGAACAATGGAGCTGCTAGCGTGTGGTGGGAAGAGGGTCATGATCCGGTAGTCGAGGTCGTTAACGCGCTTATCTACGGCATGGCTACCCGACTTCCCGTCTAGCGTCGTCATAATCTTATCTACGTTATGAGTGAACGGTTCTTTTTTTTAACTTATGTTACTTATCGTATGATAAAGGAGTGATTCCGTGGAGGCTTCTCCTGATTTTTCTCAGGCGTCTGAAGCTACGCCTGATCCTGGATATAAATGGCGCGTCCTGGCCTCGGTAGTCATCGGCCTGTTTATGGTCATTCTTGATACCACCGTCGTCAATGTCGCGCTGAAGACGCTGCAACAGCACTATAGCGTCTCGACCGACGAGGCGCAGTGGGTTATTAGTCTGTACACATTGGCGCTGGGTATCGCGACGCCTCTCTCGGGCTTTCTCGGCGATCGTTTTGGCGTGAAGCGTATCTATCTCGGCGGTCTGGCGCTATTCGGTATCGGTTCGCTGCTGTGTGGTCTCGCGCCCTCGCTGTACTTCCTGATTGCCGCCCGCGCCATTGAGGGCATCGGCGGTGGTATCGCTCTGCCGCTGGGTACGGCGCTCCTCTTCCGCGCATTTCCGCCGCGCGAGCGTGGGGCCGCCTTCGGCATCTTCGGCATCGTGCTGGTCTTCGCCCCCGCCATTGGTCCGCTGCTGGGCGGCTGGCTCGTTGATCGCAATATGCTGTCATGGATCTTCTTCATCAATCTGCCGATCGCCGTTGTGGCCCTGTTCATCGGGACGCGCTTCCTGCAAGAGACTCCCGCTTTGAAGAATGCGCGTGTCGATATTCTTGGGATCATCTTTGCCGCCATCGGTTTTGGTGCTATCCTCTTCTCCGCGTCCATCGCGGGCCAGCAGGGAGTGGGCTGGGGCAGTCCGCGCGTGATCGCCGGTCTCGTTATTGGTGTCGTATCGCTGGTGTTGCTGGCTATCGTGGAGTTGCGCGCGCGGGAGCCGCTGCTCGACCTGCGCCTGTATGGTATTCCTAGTTTTGCCATCGCCAACGTCGCTGGTCTGGTCGGCACCATCGCGCTCTTTGGAGCGGAGTTCCTATTGCCTCTATACCTGCAGATTCTGCGCGGCCAGTCGGCTTTCCAGACGGGATTGCTGCTGCTCCCACTGGCGGCGGCATCGGCGGTCTCAACGGTAATCGCTGGGCGCATCTCCGATCGTATTGGGCCGCGTGTGCCGATCGTGATTGGCTTCTTGCTGATTACCTACAACACGTTCCAGTTATCGCAGATTCAGCTGAACACCAGTCTAAGCTTCATCGTTTTCCTGTTAGTGCTGCGCGGCCTCGCGGTCGGCCTGATTATTCAGAACAGCCAGGTCGCGGCGCTGATGGACGTACCGCTCTCGCGCCTGAACCGCGCAACACCCCTTGTGCAGGCGACGCGGCAGACGATGCAGTCGATCGGCGTTGCGGTGCTGGCAACCATCCTGTCATCCGCCATTACGGTATCAATGCCTGCTAACGTCCCTTCCAGCGGCGATATCGCAAAGCTGCCACCGGCTGTCCAGGCAACGATTCACCAGGCGATTCAGATCTTTCAGAACCAGTACATCACCGGTCTGCAGCACGCGTACCTGGCGACCTGCGCCATTGCAGTTGTGGCAACGATCCTCTCGCTCTTCCTGCCCGGCTGGCCCGCGAAGTACCTGCCTGCCTCTCAGCGCAACGCGGCCCCCGAGCCCGAAGCGCAGCCGAGCGTGGTTGCATAACACATCCGAGAAGGACACGGAAGGAATATTACTCCTTCCGTGCCTACTGAGCGATTTCATACGTCGGCTCAGTAGGACGAATGTCTTTTAGCGTAAAGGAAACCATCTCTAATCCCATGCGATCCAGGTCAGGCTTCGTGATTTTGAACATCGCTTGCGTGATTTCTTCGGACCCCTTCACCAATTCTTCGAAGGTGTGCTGACCGATGAGTCCGCGCAAATGTCCCTCGATAACGCCGCGAATCAGTTCCTCGCGCTCGTGCTGGCTCTTGTCGAGTGATCTCCATAAACGTTCTACTGAAAATATTTCATTCTAACAGGTAAAACGTTTATGAAGATCAAAAGTAAAAGAGCAGGAACGCAACTAAGAACGGGCGTCTGGTGTACAGAGCGCTTTAAGCGCCCTGTGCCAGCACCGCCCGCGAAGTCGATGCCTTGAAGCGGATAGCCCTCGCCTCTGTATATTCGGGCGAGTTGTACCAGCGTTTGAAGTGCTCTTCATCCTCGAATTCGACAATGACAAAGCGCTGCGGCTGCCAGTTACCCTCTATCGTCTGCGTCGCGCCGCCGCGCACGAGGAATTTGCCCCCGTAACGTTCGAGGGTTGGGGGAACGAGCTTGCTGTATTCGGCATAGACCTCTGGATCAGTCACATTGATTTCGACGACGAAGTACGCGGCCATTGACTATTCCTTTCGCTATACCTGTGCCACTTCAGGGGTGGCTCTAACCGAGAAGTAGGTTGCCTGCTGGTGATGCACGACGATCGCGGCGGTCGATTGCTCTGGGACAAGCTGGTATGCCTCGGTCAGGACGACGCCGATGGTAGAAGGCGCGGGCAGCAGGGAAAAGAGCTTCTCGTGGTCCTCTAGATCGGGAATTGCCGGATAGCCCCAGCTATAGCGCCGTCCCCTTGATTTATCCAGACCAAGTTCCGTCTGCACCAGACGATTGGTATATTCCGCCAGCCCCTCGGCCATCTCTACGGCGAGTCCGTGGACGAAGTATGCTTCTGAATAATCGCCAGCTTGCTGCAACTGCGCTATCCGCTTGCTTGCCGGAGCGCCCATCGTCACGACCTGTAGCGCCACGACATCGATCTTGCCGCTCTTTACGGATGCGAAGTAGTCGGCGAGACAGAGCCGCTCGCGTTCCTGCTGGCGTGGGAAGCGGAAGCGCGTCAGTTCGCGCGTCGCTCTCCCCGTCTGCTGCATCTCAGCGGGATCGTAGACAATCAGTTCGTTGCTGCTGGACTGGCAGGGGAAGTAGCCGTAGAGCACGCGTGGCTGCAGGTAACGCTGTTGGCGCGCCTCGCGTAGCATACGTTGCAGGCGCGGCTGAAAGTCCTGCTCGACCAGTTGCGTAAACTCGGCCCCGTGCGCCTTGCCGCCCCAGTGCAGGCGATAGAGCGTATTGAGGTCCATGCATACCGCTATGTCTTCGAGACCAATGCGGTCCAGCACGCGTGGTCCCCAGAACGGCGGCGTTGGCAGCGAGAGCGCGGGCTGAACGCTGGCAGAAGGCTCTTCTATATCCTCAACGCGTTTCGTCGTCTCACTTGAAGGCCGTGCAGCCTTGCGCAGACGCTCGCTCAGCGCCTCTTGCTTGACGCGCTGTGTAAACATCGTGCGTTCTTCGGGTCCATTGGTCAACTTATCGATAATGTCCAGCCCCTCGAACGCGTCGCGTGCATAGAAAACGCCTGCATTGTAGGCCATTGGCGTTGCCTCGGGTGTCTGGTCATCGACAAAGAGGATGCGGCGTCCAAACGAGCGGTTGATCGCGGCCCCGCCAACGATGACCGGAAAGGTCATGCCGCGCCTGTGCAGCTCTTTCACGCACATCGGCATCTGCTTCGACGTGCTAACGAGCAGCGCCGAGAGTCCAATGGCGTCCGCGTTGACCTCAACGGCTTTATCGAGAATGGTATTCAGCGGCACCTGCTTGCCCAGATCGTAGACGGTGTAGCCGTTATTGCTCAGAATCGTATTGACCAGATTTTTGCCGATATCATGCACATCGCCAAAGACGGTTGCCAACACCACCTTGCCCTTCGTGTAGCCTTCCTTCTTCTCCAGGTAGCCTTCGAGATGCGAGACGGCCCGCTTCATGACTTCGGCGGATTGCAGCACGAAGGGCAGGATCAGTTCACCGGCTCCGAAGCGGTCGCCGACATCTTTCATCGCGGGCAACAGGACGGTGTTGAGTACATTTACAGCCGCGTCGCCCTGCGTGCTGCCCTGAGCGCGCTCGGCGACCACCTGGTCGATGAGCGGCTCGATACCATCTTTGCGTCGGTGTAGAATCTGCCAGTGAATGCGTTCCGCTGGCTCCATGCCCTCGGTTGGATCTACCTTCGCATTACCCGTATCCTGCTGTGGACCATGCTCCTCGAAGTAAGCAATGTAGCGCGGCAAGGCATCGGGCCGGTTAAAGATCAGATCGTCGGCGAGCTGGCGCTGTTCTGCGTCGATCTCCGCGTACGGCTTGATATGCGTCGGATTGACGATCGCCATATCGAGACCAGCCTTCACCGCGTGATACAGGAAGACGCTATTGAGCACGGCGCGCGCGTGCTGCTTGAGGCCAAAGGAGACATTGCTGACACCCAGAATCGTCAGCACGCCCGGCAGTTCCTGCTTGATGCGCGTCAGGGCGTCTAGCGTCTCGATCGCCGCCGTTTGCAGTTCCTCCTGTCCCGTCGTAACCGGGAAGGTCAGCGGATCGAAGATCAGCGCGTTGGGCGGCAGACCGTATTCGTGTACGCAGATATCGTAGATTGCGTGGGCGATCTCGACCTTGCGCGCCATCGTCTTGCCCATGCCGATCGCGTCGATGGTCAGGGCCACGACCGCCGAGCCGTGTTCAAGCGCCAGGGGCAAAACGTTTTCGATGCGCTCGCGCCCGGTCTCCATATTGATCGAATTGATGATTGCGCGTCCAGGATAGGTCTCCAGCGCCGCCTTAATCACGCTGGCCTCGGTCGAATCAATGACCAGCGGTGCCTCAACGCCCATTGAGAGCTTCTTGACGACTTTCGCCATCTGCTCGTTCTCGTCGATGCGCTCGGTCAAAGCGACCTGAACATCTAGAACGTGCGCGCCGCCCTCGACCTGTTCGCGCCCAATTGAGAGCAGGGTATCGTAGTCGTCGGAGAGCAGCGCCTGCTTGGCTTTGCGGCTCCCTTGCGCGTTGACGCGCTCGCCTACCAGCAGTGGTGCCGGGTCCTGTTGCATTGCGGTAGCACGAATGCCGCCGGAGACAAAGGGCGGCGTGATGCGCGTAAAATCTTTCTCGCTTATATTCCCGTCGGCGATGGGACGCGCCCGGCGCGGCGCAGTGCGACACGCTTTGACGATGGCGCGCAGATGTTCGTGACTATTGCCACAGCAGCCGCCGATGATATTGACGCCGAACTCGGTAATGAACTCACGCAAGGCCGTCGCCACCTGCTCCGGTTCCGTGGGATAAACGGCCTGGCCGTTGACGTTTAGAGGAATGCCCGCGTTGGGAATCGTCGAGATCGGCAGCGGACAATTCTCGGCGAGGAAGCGTACCGGTTCACGCATATAGTCGGGACCCGTCGAACAGTTCAGGCCCACGATATCGACGCGCAAGGCCACCAGCGTTGTCATCACCGCCGCGATATCGGTACCCAGCAGCATGCGCCCGCTGGTATCGAGCGAGACCTGTGCCTGAATCGGTACCGTGCGTCCGACCTGCTGCATGGCTTGTCGCATGCCAGTAATCGCTGCCCGCACCTCTAAAATATCCTGGCTGGTCTCGATCAAGAGTAGATCGACGCCGCCCTCCAGCAGCGCCGCCGCCTGCTCGCGAAAGATCTCCGCCAGTTGCTGATAGGTAATATTGCTTAGCAGGGGATCGTCGGACGAAGGCAACATGCCGGTCGGACCCACCGAGCCAGCCACGAAGCGCGGCTGCTCGGGCGTGCTATAGCGATCGGCCACGCGTCGCGCCAGTTGCGCCGCCATCAGATTGATCTCGCGTGTCAGGTGCCCAATGCCGTACTCGTCGAGCTTCAGGCGACTCGCCGTAAAGGTATCGCTCTCGATCACATCGCAGCCCGCCTCAAGGAAGCCTGTGTGAATCTCCTCAATCACTGAAGGACGCGTAAGGACCAGGTACTCGTTGCAGCCCTCGGTCGCCTGTCCGCCGTAATCCTCCGCCGTCAATTGATAGCGCTGTATATTGGTGCCCATAGCACCATCGTAAATAATAACGTGTTGTGCCAGGGCATCGAGAAATTGACTCATGTATTCTCCAATTCTTACGTATTCAAGGTAAAACGAATCTTACTAGTGGTATATAGAGATCGCGGGCATCAATGTATAGATGTACTGGC
The DNA here is from genome assembly GCA_030854195.1 of Chloroflexota bacterium. GTDB lineage: Bacteria > Chloroflexota > Ktedonobacteria > Ktedonobacterales > Ktedonobacteraceae > JACDAE01. The sequence continues at coordinate 2,421 of JALYTQ010000086.1, read as the reverse complement.
GTTATACGCTCAGGCCGCCGAATCAGACAAAGCAACCTCTACATACTGGGCGGTAGTTGTGGGGGTCGGGATTGGCTCGTTATCCTCGATCATCCCTTGCAAGTGCATCCTGATTGCCTCCTGCATATTTTTCTTGACCTCCTCCACTGTATCTCCAACTGCGATACACCCTGGTAGATCTGGTGAGTAGGCACCAAAGTTTTCATCACCTTTTTCGATAATAACAAGGAAACGGTACATGTCAATCTCTCCCTGTAAGTTGTGATTGTTTGAGAATACTCGATAGTGTACGCGGAGGAACTTCCTTGCTAGGGTGTCCTGCAACAGTAACACGTCCTGGTTTCGTTGGATGCTTATATTGCCGATGACTTCCTTTCATCGCAACTTGGTACCATCCGCCTGCCTCAATAAGCTTAATCACATCTCTAACCTTCATCTACATTTCCAACCTACCCATTTACTTTTTAGTTTTCGTCTACTCGGCGAGGGCTGCGACCAGTTCGCGGCAGAAATCGGGGATATCCTCAACGACACGCCCCCAGACTAGATTGCCCTCGCGGAACGCCGCCTCATCTACCCAGGTACCGCCCGCGTTAACGATATCATCTTTGATGCCCAGCGAGCCCGTAGCTTTATGTCCATGCACAATACCAGCGGAGATCGGGACCAGTCCGCCGTGGCAGATAATGCCGATGATCTTGCCCTGCGCGTGTACGTCGCGCACCAGTTGTAGCAGCTTCTGACTACGGCGCAGCTTATCGGGTGCCCAACCGCCAGGGATCACCAGCCCATCCAGCGCATCCGCACCGGGAGCCTCTTCAATGCTCACATCGGGCGTCATTTCCAGCCCATGCTTTCCATACACCGTCTTCGTCGACAGGCCAATGGCAATCACCCTGGCTCCCTCTTCGCGCAGCCGCATTACCGGAACCCAGAACTCTAAATCCTCGACCTCCTGGGCCACAAAATATCCTATGGTCTTACCCTGTAGTCGCATGGCGAGCCCTCCCTGCTGGTGCTATTTCTCTATTCTACGGGGTATTATACCATGCAGGGCGAGGACAAAGAGCATGGTAGTGAGAGATTAGCTCATGTGATACTCGTTCAAACTATGCACCCAGTCAAGTTCGTTCCCAACTTTTCTCCACAATCATCCCTCCAACTCTTGTAGGCGCTCCTCGCGCATTTTACGAATCACTTCTACAGGATCTTCAAAAATGTGTCCCTGTGTGTTCTGCCGTATTTGCTCACTTACATGAAGTACTTGCGCCAATTGTTCCTGTGTCAATGGCTTTTTTGGCGTCTGAGCTGTTCCTTCTTTTAGTTGAATGGCTCGCTCTAGAATACGCTTATTCTCAGGAATCTGGTTATTGGGCATCATCTTTAACTTTCACGCATTCTTCGCAGGAGACTTGTTCGTTTATAGATATCGTCTACAGAGAACTGGATGCCGAGGCTTTCTAGCTGTATCTTATCCCCCAGCCCATGCGTAGAGAAGGTCCACCTGTTTTTTTCGCGCTGACAGACCTCTACAAGAATATTCTGAGAGTCAGCCATCACATATTCCTGTATTGTCGGGTGCGCCTGATAGTAAAGCAACTTTTTGCCTCTATCAACAACCTCAGTGCTAGGAGAGAGCACTTCAACGACGAGGGTCGGATAATGCGTTCGATTGTCCTCTGGCTCTTGATCGCGGGGATCACATGTAACTGTGATATCCGGGTAAACGTAGCGCGACTCAGAGAGCTGCAACTGCATGTCTGAGTTATATACTTTGCATGGTCCTTCTTCCAATAACCTGTGAAGGATGCTGGTTAAGTTTGTCGCGATAGTTGAATGAGCGGCACTTCCTCCGGCCAGCATTCTTAACTCACCTTCTAGATATTCGTAGCGAGCGTTCTGGCTATTCTGATCCAGGAAAAGATAGTCGTCTACATGTATGTTCTGATATTCGTGCTGTGCCATGATGCCCTCCCTCTCTATGCTATCAGATAATATCTGTACCCTGCTTCCACTTTGCGTTATCTCTATTACACCATAGCTTTGCTGATAAATCAATTCTCATTTTTAAGTATATTTTGGTGCGTATGGCAAAACTTGCCTTGCCGATTTTCCGCTACCTGCCTGTTCCCTGGCGGCGCGCCCGGTGGCGGCGCGCCTTCATAAGACTGGCACATTTGTCGGCGGTGCAGTAGCGTTGGGTGCGGCTTTTGCTGTTGTCATAAAAAGCACCGCGGCAATGGGGGTTAGCACACAATTTGAGGCGGCGGGCGTCGTGGGTGGTTAGCAGATGGACGAACGAGGCGGCGATCTCTGCCTGTACCCAGTCCCAATCTTTGCGCAAAGGGAGCATTTCCAGGCGGTAACCATCTCCGTCCTTCTCTATCTGCCGCTTCAGAGGCGTTTTGAGCAGGATAGCGT
>JALYTQ010000005.1:31277-44726 GCA_030854195.1 Chloroflexota bacterium | reverse complement strand
GTGCGGAGGGATGCCATGCAAACATGCATCCCTCCGCACACCACGTCCCTGTATAAGAAATTGCTACTGCTAGTTCTGGGCCTGTTGCAGAGCGACGTTGCGCGTGCGTGCTGGACTCCAGTAGCCCGCGGCCACGAAGATGGTGGGGAGAAAGACTACCAGTCCCGCAACGCAAACCCACCACCAGGTCGCCCACTGCTGCCCGTCCAGCTGGTTCTTCACGACAAACCCGAGCACAAAGACGAACGCTAAGCTGGATAACGCCCGTTTGTGCTCCTTTCTTTGTACTTTAGCGCTCGCGTACAACGACGGTGGTCCTGGTGGTAAGGACCGGCTGCTGGTGCTGATTGACGTAGCGCGTCTCTAGTGAGAGAATATCTATCGGATGGCCGTCGCTGCCCTGCCGCGTTTTGCCGTCGAGCAGGGTGGTGGTACCAGTGAGCACATCATTGGGATAGATGGGAGCCAGGTATTCATACTCCTCCTCGCCATGCAGAATGCCAGCCGGGTTGATGCCCAGATCGGCCATAGTGCTCCCTCGCTGCCTGCTCCCCCAGAAGTTAAAGAGCGTGGGCGACGTTGGCGAGATGGGCACATCGGGAAAGCCCGCCGCCTGGGCAGCAGCGCGATCATGATAGAGCGGATTGTCGTCGCCGATCGCGCTGGTCAGCTCGTGAATCTTGACGCGCTGCACCTCGTAGGTAAAGGGCGCGAAGCTATGACCGATCTTACTTTTATCGAACATACACCTGTTCCTCTCAATACAACGGATCAGCGCGGACCGCCCGCGACATAGATAATCTGACCACTGACATAGCTCGACTCCTCTGAAGCAAGGAAACAGATGACATTGGCTACATCACGCGGCTGCCCAACGCGCCTGACCGGAATCACCTTGGAGGCCGCCTCTATGCGCTCCTGGGGATCGAAGCCCAGGCGGCGCGCTGTGGCCCGCGTCATTTCGGTGTCGATAAAGCCCGGTGCCACCGCGTTGGCGGTGATGCCAAATGGCCCCAATTCAACCGCCAGGGAGCGCGTCAATCCTTGCAGGCCCGCTTTGGCAGTAGAATAATTGACCTGCCCGCGATTGCCCAGGGCCGAGACAGATGAGAGCGAGACGATACGCCCATAGTTCTGTTCGACCATGTGCTTCTGGGCCGCGCGACTGCACAGAAAAGCCCCGCGCAGATGGACGCTTATAACGGTCTCCCATTCATCATCGGTCATCTTGAAGAGCAGATTGTCGCGCGTGACACCAGCATTGTTGACCAGGATATCCAGCCGCCCGAAGCGCTCCACCGTCTGCTGAACGGCTGCCTCGACCGCCGTTTTGTCGGTGACATTACAGGCGACGGCAAAGCCCTGCGAGCCTGCGCGCTCTATCTCAGCGGCCACCTGTTGGCTGCTATCAGTATCAAGATCGACGAGGGCCACACGCGCCCCATCTTCAGCCAGGCGCAGAGCTGTTGCAGCACCAATACCTCTGCCTGCTCCGGTGACAAATGCCACGCGACCATCAAGTTTTCCCATGCAATATTCCTCCATTGACCAGCCAGTAGGGGCGCGGTTTACAAGCCCGCGCCGCCTGGGCCTGCAGTTGCAGCACCGTCTTATCCGGCATGCGACCGAGGTCCGACTCGGCCACGCCGACAATAGCCGCACGAGGGGACGAGCTCATCTAAGGGCCTCCCCAAGCTTCACATGCCCGCGCAGGAGGTTGCGCGAGATAATATAGCGCTGAATTTCATCGGTACCCTCGAAGATGCGATACAGGCGTACGAGGCGGTACCAACGCTCAATAGGCAGCTCTTTGGTATAGCCCATGCCACCGTGTATCTGCATAACGCGGTCGATCACATGATTCGCCATATTCGCGCCGTAGAGCTTGGCGATCGAGGAGGCGTGGCGCGAGTCCATACCCTGCTCCGCTTGCCAGGCGGCGTGGAGCACCAGCCAGCGCGTGGCCTCGATCTCTACATGTGAGTCGGCGATCATCCATTGAATGGCCTGGTATTCGGCGATTGGATGGCCCATCGAAACGCGCTCTTTGGCGTAGTCAATCCCCATCTGTAGCGCCCGCTCAGCGGTCCCGATGGCGCTCGCCGGAATTCGCCAGCGGCCCGCGCCAATCCATTGCATACCTAGCTCAAGGCCATGGCCCGGCTCGCCCAGGATATTCTTTTCGGGCACGCGCACGTTCTCAAAATAGAGCGAGGCCGGACCCCAATCGCCCATAGTGGGGATGTAGCTGGAGGTCCACCCCATCTCACGGTCGACCAGGAAGCAGGTGACGCCGCCACGCGCGCCCTTCGCTGGATCGGTGATGGCGAAGACCATGGTAAAGTCGGCCTCGTTGCCATTGGTGATAAAGACCTTTTCGCCATTGAGTATCCAGTAATCGCCGTCTTTGACCGCGCTCATCTTGATATTGGCTACATCCGAACCAGCGCCCGGCTCGGTCAGGGCAAAACAGGAGCGCCGTTCCCCATTGATCGTGGGAATCAGATAGTGCTGCTTTTGCTCCTCGTTACAGTAGTAGAGGATGTTATCGGCGCTGCCCCCAAAGGTAAACGGGACAAAGGTATGTGAAATCTCCATGGTGATGATCGCGGTCATCATTGGTCCCAGATCGGCCCCGCCGTACTCTTCCGGCGTGTTGATGCCCCAGAAGCCCATCTCTTTCGCTTTCCGCTGCAACTTAACAACCTTCTCTTGTGAGATGCCTGGACGCCCCTCGCGCTCGTTGCGCAAGACATCTCCTTCCAGAGGGATCAGCTCCCGGTTCACGAAGTCACGCACGGTCTGTTGGACCATTTTCTGTTCGTCGCTCAGGCTAAAATCCATGATTCTGCTCCTTTGCATTGCTGGTTATGTCGCCATAGCAGAGGAAGGCCGCTCAGCCTGCCTCACCAGCCAGGGCGAACGTGTTTTTCAGACTACTCGTTGTCTTTTGTGTTGTCTAAGAGCTGCGCGTGAAAATAAGCAAGTTGAGAAGTGATGTAGGTCTCCAGGTCTATTTCGGGCTGAAAGCGCCAGGTTTTATGGAGCGCCCACATGTGCCCAAGTCCCACCACATTCGCTGCCAGCACACGAGGATCTGGAATATTCTGCCTGAATACGCCCGCCCGCTGTCCCTCTTTGAAGAGTTCCAGGAAGCGATTGTCAAGGTTTTTCATCATGGCGAGGATGCGCTGGCGTGTCTCGCGTGGCAGGGTAGAGCTATCGCGGTACATGATAATCAGCTGCTTCGACTCTCTGTCCAGCGAGATATAGAGCTCGCGCACAATAAAGTCAAAGCGCTTGAGTGGATCGGCGATACCGCTTGCCTGGGTAAAGAGGTTCAGGTGGAGAGCTTCGCCCGCTTCACAACAGGCTAACAAAATGTCTTCTTTGCTGGGAAAAATATAGTAGATGAGGCCAGTGCTGATTTTTGCCGCGCGGGCGATGTCCGGCATGCTCGTGCCATGAAAGCCTTTGCGACTGAAGAGGTCCTGCGCCGCGCTGATAATCTCTTCGCGACGGGTGCCGCGAATGGTTTTTGCGCTCATGCATACTCCCGCTTTCGTATACACGCACTACACGGTCAACGCACCTGGGAGGTTTTGAAATTGATCTTAGAAAAGAGTACCATATTTTGATTGAACATTCAATAGAAACACCTGCAAAAATTTCCAGGGACGACCCTCCTGAAAGGTGATGGCCTAAAAAGGCGACACTCGCTCGTCCACATGGAAGAGATGGAGAGGAAAGTAGCGTATTTCAAGCTTCTTTTCCGTTAATCTGAATCCGTATTGATCTTTCATAATGGCGAGGAGGAACACATGACTCAAGTCGGTCACATTAAATGTCTAACATCTCGGAAAAGTTCGAGTTCCTGAACAGCGTGTGGGTAGATAGCCCAGACTTCCCTAATCCAGGCACCGGGCCAGATCCTATCATCGGCGATTGCCAACGTCCGGCACCCAACACAGTGCGACCCGGCTTCAGTCAGGATTTCCAGCGCTTCGTGAATGCCGCCGGCGCGCTCTACGCCTTCGTCCCCTCGCTCTCAGCCCTCGGTAAGATTGCCAACGGAAGCATATAGCCATTCTTAAGCAGCATCGCTCTCGGGCCAGAAGAGTTCCGAGAGCGTTTTGCGTGCATACCCACCAGTCCTCCACAGCCAAGTAGATGAGGAGGGTGAGAGCCTTACGCGAAGGAAATATCAGCCGCCGATCGCCTAAGCAACACAAAAGAGGTTGAATGTCAAAGGGTGTGCGCGGCACTGTCGCGAACGTTTTCACGCACGCCCTCACGCATTTTCTCACGCTCAACTGGTATGCTGGGAGCAAAGAGATAAGTAAAGAGATAAGCAAGGAGCATTCCCATGTTTGAAAGAATACTCGTCCCGTTGGATGGCTCACCTCGTGCAGAGCAGGCGTTGCCAGTGGCGGCTCGTATAGCCCGCGCCTCAGGTGGCTCGATCCATTTGCTGCAAGTGTTCAGTCTCATGATCGAATATGATGGAGGACTGGCACCCGTTTCATATGTGACAGAACAATCAGTCGATGCAGAGCTGACTCAGGGAACGGACTATCTCCGCACCGTTGCGGCATCATTGCAGCTTTCGGGAATACAAACCACAATCGAGGTCGTGTTTGGCCTTCCTGCTCAATACATCCTGGCTGCTGCTGCGACACGGAAGGTCGACCTTATCGTTATGTGCAGCCATGGGAGAACTGGCTTCGCACGTTGGGCATTGGGCAGTGTAGCGCACACTCTGGCCCATGAAAGCACAGTGCCAACCCTTATCCTGCGGGAAAGCGAACCTACTTCCTTGCTGTCAAGTACAGATAACATGCGTCCACTTTGTGCGCTCGTTCCGCTGGATGGTTCGGAGCTTTCCGAGGCCGCGCTCGCTCCGGCGGCACATCTGGTCACAGCCCTGGCAGCACCTGCCCAGGGAGCATTGCACCTAGCCCAGATCGTTACCCTCGCCCCGGCAGAAGAGGGCTTTGTCATTGAGATCAATGAAGAGACGCTCCAGCGTACCAGAACCTACCTGGCGCAGGTGGCGGAGCGCTTGCAGACGACAATGAAGGATTCTAAGCTCTTCATTACGTCATCAGTCGAGTTGGAGAAAGATGTTTCTAGTGCCCTGGCGCATCTAGCGGAGCACGGAAGCGCGAGGAAAGAAACTGGGGGTATTGACAGTTGCGACCTGATTGCCATTTCCACCCATGGACGGGGTGGGATGGAACGTTGGGTGATAGGTAGTGTCACTGATCGCCTCCTCACGAGCACGAAATTGCCAATGTTGATCGTGCGTGCAACCACCAAAAGAGAGTGAAGTGGTACTCGTAAATCGGCATCCTTTTGCTCTCCTCTCTCTGTTTTTCTCCTGAGAAAAAAGCCGTCCAGCGTCCTATAAGATTGGACGACCAGACGGCAGAAGTTCTACTACCAGTACTCGAAACTCTGTTCTATGACAGAACGGAGTTCCTCGCCTCCTGCAGTACGGGGGCAGTTGACGAGCAGCCGTGCCTGCTTGAGCGTGCCATCGACGAGCGCTGACACATCTTCGCTTCCGTATCCAAGAGCGTTCAGACCGTTCGGAATGCCGGTGTCGCGCATCAATGAAAGAAGTATATTGGGGAGTGCTTCCCTCATCTCGCTCGAGCTGAGTCCGCTCACATTCGCCCCCAGCAGCTGCGCGGCACGTAGATGTCGCTCAGAACTGACAGGATACGTCCAGCGGAACGTTGAAGGCGCGGTAATGACCACCGAGAGCCCATGTGGAATGATTGGTGCATTGCCTGGATAGTCCGGCGGCAAAAAGTTCTTTACCAGGCCAGCAATAGGATAGGCAATCGAGTGCGGAACGTGGACGCCTGCATTGCCGAAACCGATTCCGGCAATAGTTGCGGCCAGAGCCATATACGTGCGCGCTTCAATGTCCATCCCATTCATTACAGCCCTGCGCAAGTAGCGTCCCGTGTATTCCAGCGCTTTTTCGCACCACAGGTCACTGATGGGATTGCTCCCGACGTAGACCGGGCGCGCATCAGGATTGTGTTTGGGACGCGCATCGAACGGTCGGCTCGTGTACGACTCAAGCGCGTGCGTCAAAACGTCGAAGCCTGGATAGGCCGTTGCCATCGGCGGTACCGTCACGGTGTTCAGGGGGTCAATGAGCGCGAAGGTTGGACGAAGGAAGCGATGCGAGATGCCCGTCTTTACCTTCTGGGAAAGCACATCCATGATCGCCATCGCTGTAGTCTCGCTTCCCGTGCCAGCAGTAGTGGGAATTGCCAACAATGGCTTGAGCGGTCCAGGGACAGGCACGCCCTTGCCGACAGGTTTGTTGATGTAGTCCATTATTGGGGCCGGGTAGGTGCTCAGAAGATTGGCTGCCTTCGCCGAATCAATGCTGCTCCCCCCACCAACCGCGACGATGCCATCGTAGTTGCGCCCCTGGACATAAGAACCAATGGCTTCAAACGAGGTATCAGTTGGCTCGACATGTACATCGTCGTAAATCTCGGCGCTGATATCCGCGTCCTTGAGCAGCGAACGCACGCGCTCCGGCAGGCCAATTTTCATGATGCCGGGATCAGTCACGATGAGCGCCCGCTTGACGCCCAGGCGCTTGAGATCATAAGCAACCTCGTCGGTCGCGCCCGGCCCAAACTTGATCGGGGTCATTTCCATCGTGAAGACGGTTTCGTTGGGAATATCAAGACACCCCATAGAACTTCCTCCTTCTTGCTTGCTTAGTCATAGAACGCTTCAGGTGCCAGACGGATCTATTTGATCTGCTTGGGATCGTGACCAAAGATGATCGTGGCATCACGAAGATTTGCAAGGCCGCGAATACGCTCGACGAAGTCTAACCAGTTCAGGCTGGACCAGACAATATGAGGAACGCACAAAAAACCTCTTTATAATATATTACACGGTTTTTCCATCTAGAAAGTGTCAGGATTAACGAACTGTTTCTAATCAAGTATGCTCTGTTGGCACTGAATCGTGTATACTGTGGAAATTATAAAACATTTTGAAGAACATGAAAGATAGAGCGATGAGGAACAATTATGTACGTGAAGAGCTGTTCTCCAGCATCAAGGAGGCGGAAGATCTCGCCGCGCATATCGATACGTTGGCGGAGGGCGCGGAGAAGATGCGCCTCACCTATCGCTGGGCAACCATTGTAGACGAGGTTGCCTTGTTGATGGTCCAGATAGAGGAACAGTTTCCCGATCAGGAACTGGCGGCATTGCAGCGCGCTGTGAATGAGCACGATAAGAGCCGCTGGGATAGCTATCGGAGAAATATCCGCTGGCTGAACAGGCGCGCTGACGAGTAACGAGGAAATACAGAATGGTCAACTTGCTCCTTATACTCACTATGCTACCAAATACTACAATACCCCTACACGCCGCCGAAGGCCGAGAAGCCACCGTCAACGGGGACGACGACGCCAGTGACAAAGGTCGAGGCGGGACTGACGAGCCAGAGTAGCGTCCCAACCAGGTCGTCTGGCTCTCCCAACCGGTCCGCCGGAGTGTGCGCCAGTATGGTCTGACCACGCGGCGTATACCCTCCGCTCTGGGCATCGGTCAGCAAGAAGCGATTCTGCTCCGTCAAGAAAAAGCCCGGTGCCAGGGCATTCACACGAATAAGCGGGCTGTATTCCTGCGCCATATGGACCGCCAGCCATTGCGTAAAATTGACGACCGCCGCTTTGGCCGCACTATAGGCGGGGATACGAGTGAGCGGCTTCAACGAATTCATAGAGGCGATATTGACAATGCAGCCGTGTCTGCGTTCGACCATGATCTTTCCGAAGACCTGGCAACTGAGGAGCGTCCCGGTAAAGTTCAGGTCGAACACATCCTTGATTGCCTGCTCGTCCAGGTCGAAGAAGGAGCGCTCTTGAGATGTTGTTGCTAATGGTCGATTGCCGCCAGCGCCGTTGACCAGAATATCCAGGGGGCCATAGGTGCTCGTGACCCGCTCCTGTGCAGTGACTAAAGAGGCGTGATCGGTGACATCACAGGGAAGGCCGATAGCGTGCCCTCCATCGTGTACGATCTCTGCGGCAATCTTCTCGGAGGTCTCAGCGTGGAGGCTGAGTATGGCAACGTTGGCCCCGGCCTGTGCCATTGCCCGCGCCATTGCGCGTCCCAGCACCCCACTTCCACCCGTTATAACGGCTGTCTGGCCCTGGATATTGAAGAGTGTCTGGATGTTCATGATACCTCCGCATTTTTTTACTAGCAACGAGCATACTTAAAGCTACTCGTTCACTCATACAGTATATAACAGAGCAGTAGTTCATTCACATAGTATGGATAAAATTGTATGCGGGAAGAGGAAAAATGTGGAGATAAGGAAAGAGAGGCGTGGAGCCTAGTAACCCGCCTCTCTTAAAGTGCATCCTCACTACCATGCACCCCTCGTGATGAGAGTACCACAAGGATGGCCTTATTACATCCGAACTAGTTCTGATTCGTGGTATTGATCGCATCAAACAACGGCATGTATAAGACGTATTAAAGCAGGTGATGCTGGAGGGCGTAGTGGACTGCCTGAGTCCGTGAGGAGACTCCCATTTTACTATACATCGTGCGTAGGTAGGAATTGATGGTGACAGTGCTGAGCTTGAGTTGTTCAGCGATCTGCGCATTGGTCAATCCTTCGGCCAGCAGGTGCAATACCTCGCGCTCACGCCGCGTCAGGGGCTTTTCTGCGTCTACTGTGTTCTGCGAGGCCGCTGGTAATGGAGTTAAGACGACAGGATCGTCGTGCTCCGCGAGTGCTTGTGCTGGCTCCATGCTGCGTCCCTGCACCCAGGTGGTCTGAAAGCTGCTTTCTCCGAGCGCAGCGCGTACCGCCGCAATCTGCGCCTCATGCTCTGATCGCTCAATGGGAGGTTTGGGAGCACCGAGCTGTTCACGCAAAGCCTCCGCTGCCCCAAATAAGCGCGCTGCCCAGGCCATCTCGCCTTGTAGCGCGGCCACCGTTCCCAGCTCTTCCAGGCCCATAGCGGTGTACAATCTGCTATAAGCCTGGATAGCGCGTGCTAGACCACGCTCCAGCAGACAGCGTGCCTCAGAAATCTTGTGTTGGACCCGTTCTACCCTGGCTAACCAGATCTCCGCCCAGGCCAGCCCCTGCTCATCGGCCACCTCGCTGCGTAATTTCAGACTCTCGCTGAGCAGGGCGTGGGCACGATCATGCTCACCACTCCGTAACAGCAATAGTGCCAGAAAGCCTTGCGCTTCCGCAAACTGCGCCTTCGCTCCCAGAATCTGGTAGAGGGCCATTACTTGCTCAAACCGTTCTTTCAGTTCGCTATCCTGCCCCTCAAAAAAATCTACCTCGCACAGAAACAGGTTTGACCAGAGCGCGAAGAAGAGTTCTCCCTCTTGTTGGCAGATCAGCATTGTTTCAGCCAACAGCTGCCTGGCCTCTGCATAGCGACCCTGCCAGAGCGCAACGTATCCTGCCCGATGGAGAGAATATCCAAGTAGCCAGGCCGCGCTCCAATCGGTAAAGGTCTCCCTCTGCGTCCGTGCCAGATAGATTGCTTCTTCCGTTACTTTGTGTGCCGCTCGGAAGTCGTCTTTCGTAATCAGCGGGAGTAGCAGCATCCAGAGACCGGTGATAATGTACTGGCTATCCTGTAGGCGACGGGCCAGAGCGAGTCCTTCCCGGCAAGCCACCTCACTCGGCTCATCTTCGCGCAGCATGGCTAGCAGCGCTCCATAGACTCCAATAGCCCATGCCCGCGTGGTCGTCTCCATTCCTTCGCTGCCCTTGAGCGCCTGCTCCAAAAAGTGCTTCCCCTCGATTAAGTAGGCCTGCTGATAGCTGTATCCCCAGATCATCCAGAAGATGCTGAGCCCGCCCGCTAACCTCAGCGCATCCTCTTTCTCAGCATTTTCCAGGAACAGTTGCATTGCCGTTCGCCAGTTCCATTCTTCGCGCAGATATCTCTGGAGCCAGAGCTTTTGTCCAATACCAAACGCCTTTTTCTTGTTCTCTTCAGCCCAACTGAGATAGTAGTGAGCGTGTGCCTGCTGAACCAGCTCCATCTCCCCACACTCGCACAGACATTCCAGGCCGAATTCGCGAATCGTCTCCAATATTTGAATGCGTAGATCCTCATCTTCCAGCTCTTCGCGCCGAACCAAACTTTTAGCCTCCAAAGATGTGATGCTGCTGAGAAGGTCGGTTGGATTCTCACCGAGATTCTTATACAGTCCTTCTACCGCATCTAGCGTGCAGCCGCCGACAAATATGCATAGCCGCCGGAAGAGTTGTTGCTCCCATGTATCTAAGAGGTCATAGCTCCATTTAATGGTATTGCGCAAGGTCTGATGGCGTACAGGAGCATCACGTTTCCCGCTGGTAAGCAAGGTGAGGCGTTGCGAGAGGCGAGCAAGCAGCATATGTGGAGGCAGGAGCTTAATGCGCGCCGCTGCTAGTTCTAATGCCAACGGCAAACCGTCCAGACGGACACAGATTTCTGAGAGCGCGTGTACATTGTTCTTGTTCAGGTGAAATGTCGGCTGGTGAGCCTGCGCGCGCTGCACGAAAAGTTTCACTGCCGCATTTTTTGCCATATATGCCTGATTATATGAATTCTGCATCTCAGGTATTTCAAGCGGGCGTACAGGAAATTCATATTCGCCCTGTATGTGCAGTGCTTCGCGGCTGGTCACAAGCAATTTAAGATCGGGACAGGCATGAAGGAGAACAGCAATAGAAGGAGCAGCAACGATCACCTGTTCGAAATTGTCTAGCACCAGCAGCAGGTGTTTCTCACGCAGGTATGCCTGTACCATCTCAAACATCGGGCGCTTGCCTGTTTGCTCTCCAAGCGTATGGGCGATTGTCTGCATCACGAGTTCTGGATTGCTGACTGCCGAGAGGGAGACGAAGCAGATGCCATCGGGAAATAGCGCGTACATATTGTTGGCGATTTCCAGAGCCAGGCGCGTTTTGCCGACACCACCTGGGCCAGTTAAAGTAAGAAGTCGTACATCTGGCCCGGCTAATAGAGCACAAGCAGCCTCTCGTACCTCATCTCTTCCAATAAGTGAGGTAAGTGCCATGGGCAAGGGGGGAAAGTTCCCTCGTGATTGCAGTGACGGATCGGCCATTTCTCTCCTCCAAACGTCAATAAACCGTCTTTCTTCGTCAACCTTGTTCTTTTGTTGCCTTGAGAAAGTGCCCTCCTACCCCTACTATAAGTGATAGGAGAGAAAACTGCAACCCCTGTTTTTTCTTTGCTTGCCTGTATTCGCGCATGGGAAGACAAAAACTATGCACATACCGTTGCGCTCGTCCCTGATCCGTGCTGAATATGTGCAGGTTGATGCGCCCTTCGATGCGACGTTGCAGAACGAGGCCCATGCGTTGCTTCAAGATGCAGACATGCTGCAACGCCTGCTCGTTTCGCATCTCGACATGTTGTGGAAAGAGACGTTTGCCACCGAATGGAGGCGCATCCGGTCGTCTCTGAGCTGGCAGGTAGAGATGTTCACACGCAGTGTTGACGAGGAGGCAACGCTGGAGGAAGAGTTCCAGGCGTTTACTGGACGCGAACTTCCGCCTCATCTTCCAGCCCAACTAAGTCATGCCCAGGAAATCATCCTCGTTCCTTCGTGGCACACAGGACAGCATGTGACGCTGTGGGAGGATGATGTGACGAGCGCCCGTCTATTCTTCAGCGAGCCGCCCAACTATGATGTAGCACTACTGCGCGCTACACCGGTGAGGCGTGGTGAGCTGCGAGCACGGCTTAACGCCCTCGCCGATGAGACACGCCTGCGCATTATCGACCTGCTCGTGCAGCGGAACGAGATGCACGCGCAAGATATCATCGCCGAGCTTAGCCTGAGTCAGTCGAGCGTCTCGCGGCACCTCAAGCAACTTGTCTCGATGGGCTACCTGTACGAACGGCGCAGCGAGGGCGCGAATAAGACCTATCGCCTGAGCTCGTTCTACTTTGCTCGCACGGCTCACGCGGTGGAACAATTACTGACAGGTGAAGAGAAGCGTCAGGCACACGATGAAGATACGTCCCAGCCGCAAGAACTGAGGCGTTTCCTGGATAGGAGCGGAAAGCTGACGCTCTGGCCTCCGGCGAAGCAACGGGATAAACTGCTTAACGATTCTGCCCGCGCAGGCTCCCAGCAGATGGCACCTCGATCATCGAGGCGATATCCGCCACCTACATCTCTACCTGCCACCTTCGCTTGTCCACAAGGTTGCTGCCGAGACTGATATCTATCCTGACACAGTGGAGCTGGTGGATGCTATCGGCGTCTCCGATCCCCAGATCGAGAGCATTATCTCCTCTTTCCTGGGCGAACTGCGCTCCGACGGCCTGGGGGGCAAGCTCTTTACCGAATCCCTGACCAATCTGCTAGTTATTCACCTGCTCAGGCACCATTCTTCCATCAAGCAACCCTCCCCAACGCGTGTAACGGGACTCGGTGGTGAGGCATTGAGACGTATTCAGAGCTATATCGAGGATCACCTTGCCGAGGAACTTTCGCTGGCCGAACTTGCCGCCCAGGTGCATCTGAGTCCGTACCACTTCGCCCGCCGCTTCAAGGAAGCAACCGGATTCTCGCCCCATCACTATGTCATTCGTCGCCGGATCGAGCGCGCAAAGCTGCTGCTCACGACCACGACCTGGCCTCTCTCCTACATCGCTCACAGCGTGGGCTTCGCGAGCGAGAGCCACTTTGCACTACATTTTAAGCACCTCGCCGGTCTGACGCCCAGGCAGTACCGTGCATAACAGTGCATAGAGCAAGAATCTGCTCTTGATGCGCAAGAATGCTGCTGGTATCGTCATCCATTTTCTGCTACTCTGGAAACAGAGACGTTCCAGGATTTCTTATACTCAAACAAAGGAGGACAGAATGCTTTCCACGTACCTCACCACTTCCTGGCAGATGCGCTATCCCATTATCGGCGCGCCAATGGCGAATATCGGGCGAGGACGCCTGGCAAGGGCGGTCTCTCAAGCAGGCGGGCTGGGCATGATCGGGGTGGGCAGCAAAGAGCAGGTAGAGACGATCGGACGCGAGGCCGCTCTTGTGCGCGGCGATGATCAGACGCCGTTCGGTATCGGGCTGATGACATGGGCCATCGAGGCACGTCCGGAGCTGCTTGACGCCGCTCTTGAGGCGCGTCCCTTTCTCATTTCTATCTCTTTTGGTTCGCCCGCGCCCTATGTAGAGAGAGTACACCAGCGGGGCATTCGTCTCGCGACCCAGGTCAATACACGCGAGGAGGCGCTGCACGCGGCCCAGATCGGCGTTGACCTTATCGTGGCCCAGGGGACGGAGGCGGGTGGTCACACGGGACAGGTCGGAACGCTTCCTCTGCTTCAGCTCGTACTTGACGCGGTGCAGATTCCTGTCGTCGCGGCGGGCGGTATCGCGA
>JALYTQ010000005.1:0-31267 GCA_030854195.1 Chloroflexota bacterium | reverse complement strand
GCGGCGGCACTGGCCGCAGGGGCAGATGGCGTCTGGGTAGGTACCTGCCTGCTCGGATCTCCCGAATGCGAGAGCACCGAGCAGGCGCGCTTGCGTATCTTTCAGACCCAGGAGATGGAGACGATTCTGACCTCTGCCTTTGATATCGCGCAGCAACTTGCCTGGCCGTCGCGCTATCCGGGACGAGCGCTGCGCAATCGCTTCACCGAGCAGTGGGCTGCCAGGACGAGTGAACTGGCGCGAGATGCAGCTGCCCGCCAGCAACTCGCGGAGGCCATGCGTGAGAAAAACTACGAGCTCGCCTTCATCTATGCCGGTGAAGCGGTCGGCCTGGTGAACCAGCAACGGCCCGCCGCCGAAGTTATTCGTTCTCTAGGTGAGGGAGCAGAGCAACTGCTGCGCACTCAGAGTTCTGTGCTGCTCGGAGACCAGTAGCACAACCTCACAAAATAAGCATAGGCAACCGCGTGGCTTGCAGGACGCGTTCGGTGATGCTGCCCATAGACCAGCTCTCCTGCTCACTGTGTACATGCGTTGCCATAGCGATCACCTGGTAATTCAGGCCACTCTCGCCGGTCTCCGCCAATCTGGCAATGCCAGCCGCGACATCGTCATCTAGCATGACCGAGGAGGTGATGGAGAGATGCGGCATCGCATCAGTGCTTGCGGCCAGGTCGGCATGGAACTTCGCTATGGCACGCTGCAGGTAAATCTTTGCCTCTTCAATAATCTCTTCTCGCACGCTAAGACTTATTTGATCGGAAGCTGGCAGGATAACGACGCGTGTGCAATGCAGGAAGCCCTGGTCGGGATGCCCCAGCGTCGCGGCGAGTCGCGCAGCGGGGAGTAATGCGACTTCGGCCAGTTCCGAGCCATCCAGAGGTACGAGAACGCGGGTAGGTTGAGAACTGCCAGGTAACAGGCCAGCGGGTACAGGACCGCCCTCGCGTATAATGAGTACCGGACATGGGGCGTGACGGGCGATGCTTTCAGCGACGCTTCCCAGGAACAGACGTTTTTTACCAGTATAGCCGTGGCTACAGAGCACGATAAAATCGACATGCCTGCGTCTAGCCAGCGAGATAATCGTCGCGGCAGGCTCCCCCCGATCCTGAATGACCTGAGTCTCTACACGCATTCCTGCAAGCTCGCTTGACTGGGTGGTACGTTCAAGATATTTCTCCGCCGCTTTGCGCTCAACCTCCATGTTCTCGGATGAGAGACCTTGTCCAGCATCGGACGTGTTGAATACCCGCACAAGATGCACGGTGGTATTGCCCGCCTGGGCCAGACGAGCCGCTATAGGGAGTGCACGCTCCGCACGCGCAGATCCATCCAACGGCACCAGTATTCGTTTATACATAAAATGAGACGCTCCTTTCAACGCGGTACTGCAATGGAGTAAGCAAATGACATTTCTGCGAAAAGACTACTCCTATTGTATACCACGCATGACGTTGAGAGCGTACTTTGCACCAGAATGGGCTTGATTCGTCAGGTGTCAAGCCCATCTCGGTTAGCAGGAGAGCATATGGAGTCTCGTGTTACCCCGCTGCCTCGCTCTCCATGTGCCGGAAGCCCATCGCGTAGAGCGAGGCGTACGCGCCCTTGCGCCTGAGCAGTTCCTCGTGAGTGCCTTGCTCGATGATGCGCCCGGATTGTAGGACGATGATGCTATCGGCGTGCTTGATCGTCGAGAGACGGTGAGCGATGACGAAGGCGGTGCGACCATGCAACAGGTGGCGTAGACCTTGCTGCACCAACAATTCGGTAAAGGTATCGATGTTGGCAGTGGCCTCGTCCAGAATCAAGATGCGCGGATCGGCGAGGAGCGCGCGCGAGAATGAGATGAGTTGGCGCTGCCCGACACTCAGGTTACGTCCTCGCTCGCGGATGTAGGTGTTGTAGCCCTCGGGTAGTTGCAGGATCAGCTCATGCGCGCCCACCGTTCGTGCTGCTGCCTCGACCTCTTCATCGGTAGCGTCCAGGCGACCATAGCGGATATTGTCGCGAATGGTCCCTGTAAACAGGAATGGGTCCTGCGGTACAACACCCACCTGGCTACGTAGCGAGCGCTGCGTCACGTCGCGCACATCCTGACCATCGACAAGAATGCTGCCATCCTGAATATCGTAGAAGCGAGTGAGCAGGCTGATAATCGTACTCTTGCCCGCGCCTGTTGGTCCCACGATGGCGACCGTCTGTCCGGCCTTGACCTTCAGGTTGAGGCCACGCAGGACGGGATGCTCGCGGTTATAGCCGAAGACGACGTTGCGGAACTCTACATCGCCGCGAATCTGCGGCATCTCACCGGCAGTTGGACGGTCCTTGATATCTACTGGTACGTTCATAATCTGGACGATGCGTTCAGCCGCGACACCTGAGCGCTGCAACTGCGTATACTGCTGACTGAGATCGCGGATTGGATCGAAGAAGCGGTTGATGTAGAGCGTAAAGGAGACCAGGACGCCGATCTGCAGCGTGCCATGTGCGACCTGCAGGCCGCCGAAGACAACGATCAGCACGATAGCCAGCGCGGCGACAACTTCGACCAGCGGCAGCACCAGCGCGGCGATACGGCTGGCTTCCAGATTGGTATCGCGATTATAAGCGTTTAGCTCTTCGAACTCACTCCCATTGCGATCCTCGCGTGCCAGGCTTTGAATGACGCGCATACCCGAGATATTCTCCTGCAAGGTCGAGTTGACCACCGAGATCGCTGCTCGTGTGCGGCGGAAGGAGCGCTGCGCGTGCTTCTGCCAGAAGATTGCGATGGCGACCATGAGCGGCAAGACCGTGAACGAGAGCAGCGCCAGTTCAGCATTAATGGCGATCATAATGCCAACAATACCAACCAGAGCCACGACCGAACTGAGCATCGAGAGCAGACCCGAGCTGAGCATCGATTCCAGCACGTCGATATCGCTCTGTAGACGCGACATAACGCGCCCGATCTGCGTACGATCATAGAAACTTAGCGAGAGCTTCTGCAGGTGCGTGTACATATCGGAGCTGACATGGTACAGAATCTGCTGCCCCGTCCAGGACATATTCCAGACCTGCCAGTACTGTGCCTGCCACATCGCGATATTGACCAGCAGCAGGATGATGCCGATGATAGCCAGACCCTTCAGGTCATGCTGCGTAATATAGTTGTCGATGGCGAGGCCGATCAGATACGGATTCGCCAGGTTGAGCACGGTATAGAGCAGCATGAACACGACGCTGAGTATCGCCGGGACGCGATATTGCTTGAGATAGGGCGTGAAGATGCGCACGCTCTTCCAGTTAAAGCTCGCATTGAGATCTTCGTCAGAACTGGCCAGACTGTTTTCGATCCAGACGGTATTCCGGCGTTTTTCGGCGGCTGCAGCAGTAGCTTTTCTATTCGTTTTCATCGTACGACCTCCCAGGATTGATCCGACTCCTCATCGATCAGGCGCGCCTCGAACTCCTCTTGTTCGCGCAATTGTAGATCGTACAGCCGGGTATACGCTCCACCGAGCGCAAGTAGCTCCTCGTGTGTGCCGCGTTCTATAATGCGCCCTTTCTCCATCACAAGAATAAGATCAGCGTTCTTTACCGTGCGCAAACGTGACGCCACTACGAAGGTCGTGCGTCCGCGCATCACCGCCTCTAATGCCTGCTGAATAAGATACTCCGTCTCCATGTCGACGCTGGAAGTGGAGTCATCGAGCAGCAGAATGCCGGGGTTCAGCAGCAAGGTGCGCGCAATCGCCACGCGCTGCTTCTGCCCACCCGAGAGTGTTACGCCGCGCTCGCCGACCCATGTGTTGTAGCCGTCGGGCAGGCCCAGAGCGAAATCGTGGATACGCGCCATCTTCGCGGCGGCGAAGATCTGCTCGTCCGTCGCGTCGCTGATGCCATAGGCAATGTTGTCGCGTAGCGTCGCATTGAACAGGAATACGTCTTGTAGCACAAAACCAATGCTGCGGCGCAGAGAGAGCTGTGTCACCTCGCGCACATCGTGTCCGTCGACCATAACGCTGCCCTTTGTGACATCGTAGAAGCGCGGTAACAGGTTCAGGATCGTGCTTTTGCCGCTACCGGTGGGACCCAGTAGCGCGATCACCTGACCGGGATGGGCTTCGATCTCAATGTCGTGCAAGACCTCAATGCCATTTCCGTAGGCGAACGAGACGTGCTCGAAGCGTACCTCTCCAGCGATATGCTGCAACTCCACGGCGTCAGGCGCGTCCTGAATAACTGACTCCGTGTCCAGGATGCTGAAAAGGCGGACAGCTCCTGAATAACCACGCATAAACCACGTTACCATAAAGCCGAAGGTGCGCACGGGTGTTCCCAGTAGCAGTGCGTACTGCGTGACGGCGAACAAGGTGCCCAGGCTGATGCGCTGCCCGATTACCGCCGCGCCGCCGACCCAGATTACCAGCACCGTAACAACGTTCAGCACCATCACCATCAGGGGCTGATTCCATGCCGAGGTACGCATCGCCTCCAGGTTCAGTGCGCGCAGGGAACGGTTTGTCTTATCAAACTTATCGATCTCAAAGCCCTCGCGTGCAAAGGACTTGACCACGCGCACGCCGCTCAGGCTCTCCTGCATAACCGTGCCCAGGTCGCCCGCGCCGCTCTGTACCGCTGCCCACAGTGGGCGCAGGCGGCTCGCTACCTGAATGGAGAGGAAAATCAGAATCGGCACACAGATCAGCGTCACCAGCGCGAGCTGCCAGTCGAGGGTGAACAAAATCACCGTGACCGCGCCAAAGGTCGCTACGGCGATGATCGCGCGCAGGAGGGCCAGCGGGTAGAAGTTGCGCACCGCTTCGATATCCACCGTCATGCGCGACATCAACTGTCCAGTCTCAGAATCATCGTGAAACGAAAAGCTGAGGTTTTGCAAATGACTATAGATGTCATTGCGCAGATCATAGGCGACCAGATTCGAGACCGACTGTGAGAGATAGCCCTGTCCATACGCAGCTAGGCCGCGTAGAACGCTGAAGCCAAAGATAGCCGCCGATGCGATCAGGAGATCGTTCAAGCGCCCACTATGCACACCCACATCGACTACCCAGCCGAGCAACCAGGGAACTGCCAGGGCGAAACCAGTTGACAACATTACGCAGAGAACGCTCATCAAGAACGCCAACCAATGGGGGCGCAGGAGGCCGATCATACGCCTAAACACACCCATCGTTTCTTTAAAGGCAACAATATACGCAGATGATACACGAGGTTGTTTGTTTGCCGAGGTCACGAGTATATCCTTTCTTGATGCGCCGCAGTTCCCGCTCCACTTGTTGCCGCCTTATTCCTTGCAGCCAGAAGACGCGTAGATGCTCAGCATCGTTTCTGGCTGAATACGGATCTCTCTTGAGAAGTATACCGGAGAATAGATGACATCTACCTGTCAGTCTTTACACATTTTTGCTCTCTCCTTCTTTGACATTGTATGGATCACTATGAAGCGTGGAGAAACCTTGCATTCTAAGCAGAACTGTTACATAATAGAATTTATCTATGCAGAAGACTGAGCGTCTTGTAGCGATTTCGCTGCTGCTACAAGCGCGTGGCAAAATGACGGCACGACGCCTCGCCGACATCCTGGGCGTCTCGACGCGTACCATCTATCGCGATATCATGTCGCTTTCGCTGGCGCATGTCCCGGTCTCGATGGACTATGGACCTGGCGGGGGCTACTACTTACCGGATGGCTACCACTTTGAGTCAGCCCTTTTCACACGCGAAGAGGCTGTCTCACTCGTCCTGAGCGCGGATATGGCTGGCAACTATAGTCTCTTCGCTGGCGACGACGGACTTCATCGTGCCCTTTTCAAGCTCGAAGCTGCACTCCCTGAAGAGTATCGTGGGACTGTGCAGGCTGCGCGCG
Source organism: Chloroflexota bacterium (assembly GCA_030854195.1). Taxonomy (GTDB): domain Bacteria; phylum Chloroflexota; class Ktedonobacteria; order Ktedonobacterales; family Ktedonobacteraceae; genus JACDAE01. Next base: position 25,392 of record JALYTQ010000005.1, on the reverse strand, counting down.
AGCGCATCCTGATCGACAGGACTGCATGGTACAGTTCCGCAATGCCGCCGTCCTTCCTCGAAACAATCCGCCTGGCTGTGCTGGAGGCGCGGCGGCTCGATATCCTCTCCCCCTGCGATGCCTTATGCCCAAAAAGTTCTCTTACCCGCTGGAAGAGCGTTGAGCCTTATGGGCTTGTCTTCAAAAGCATCTCGCGCCGCCACATTCGCACCGGTATCTGGTACCTCGTCGCTTACTGCCTATCCTGTCAACGCTTCCTTACCTTCCGCGTGAGTACAATCGAAGATGTCAGGGTGCGCGAGGAGCGCATCACGTTCGATCCTGACTTCGATCTGCAAACATACTGGCGCGAGGTGCGCACGCATGATGAGGAGTTGCAACACCCATATACGCTGAAACTGTGCGTCCGACCTCCTGCCCGCTACAGTCTGAAAGGGAACTTTATGCCAGTCAAGGAGAAACCCGATGGAAGTGTGATTATACGCGTCGAGGTCGAGTCTTTGGAGGAGGCCATCTCCTATGTGCTGGCTCTGGGTGCCGATGCGACAGTGCTCTGCCCTGCCCAGGTGCGCGCCGCTGTTGTAGCTACCGCGCGGGCGATTGCGGAGATTTATGACTAGTTGCTTTCTTAAAAAGGGTTAAATAGTGCTGTAGTCAATGGCTATATGATAAACAAGATTAATCATCAAACTACCGAGATGAGTTGTGGAAACAAGAGGCCTCTTCTCTTTGGATGGAGAAGGGGCCTCTTGTTGAGAGTTTTTAAACAGGTAGCGAAAATATGAGGAAAATCCTATCCCGTCGTAATCGTCCCATCCCCGTTCACATGTACCTGCACTGCAGGAAGAGGTAATGTAGCAGGGCCGTGCAGGACTTTCCCTTTTTGCTTAGGATCAAAGACCGAGCCATGCAGAGGACAGATAAACGTTTGCGTCTCAGGATGGTATCTGACGGTCACGCCCTGATGGGTGCAGGCGCTCTCATAGGCAACGAAGCTGCCATTGGGCAAACGTACCAGGAGGCTACCATTGCCATCGGCGGGATTGCTGAAGGCCGTAGCGCTATTTACGCCCTGGCTCGTCTTGCCAATCACCGTACCAGGGTGCGCCTTCGCTTTCGACGTTTTCGTCGCGGCGGGTGCCTTCTGACCATTCCCTGTCGTGCTTTGTACAGGACTCTGCTGTGCGGCAGGCTGCGCGTCGGCAGTGAAAAGATGCCCCCCTCGCAAGATATGTGCCAGGCCTATGCCCCCACCGCCAACGACGCCAGCAGCGACGACACCAGCGGCAAGCACGGCTACCGCGCGGCGACGACTCTTGAGCGTTGGTCGTTCCTGGCGCTTTTTACTCTCTTTTAAGATAATCGGCTGATCCGCTCCCTTTGATCTTACCAGAGCTGGTGGTTCATCCGGCCTTGCCGTTGCGGTCGGCCCATTCGGCTCCAACACCAAAGCATCAGCATCCTGTTTTTCAGCGATCGGCTCGGGCGTTGTCGGCACCTGAGCATAGTTCTGGAGAGGCGCTTGCTGCACTACTGGCGGCTCGATAGAGGGCATACGCCCGGTGATGATGGGCGGCCTGAGTTGCCAACCGCCTGTAGTTCCTTGCGCCAGCTTTGGCGTCGCACCGGTTGAACCAAGCCTGGGGAAATGGCCGCGGGGAGCTGGTGGCTCTGCATGCCAGTTTTCGACGACGGTTATCGCTCCTTCAAACCAGCTTACGGGCGGAGGAAGCGTCTTATCCAGCGATGGAACTGGCTTGATCTCGACAGCAGGAATCGCTCCCTGCTGCACGACGCTCAGAACACGCTCGTACGCGTTCACGAGCTTTCCGGCGGATTGAAAGCGGTGCGCGGGATCGCGTTCTACAGCCCTCTGCACGATCAGGTCTAGCGCGGGAAGTGCGTCGGGCCAGACGGATTGCAGCGACGGAACGTTCTCCTCTACGTGCTGCATCGCGACCACAAAGGGATCATCGCCAGAGAAAGGAAGCGCTCCCGTCAGAAGCTGGAAGAGCAAAATCCCTAGCGCATAGATATCCGATCGCTCGTCAGCAGGGGCACCCTGGACGACTTCGGGCGCAGTATATTCGGCGGCACCGAGGAATGTGCCCGCGCTACTCATCAGGTGGATATAGGGATGCTCGATCTGCTCGATACCCTGCATGCCCAGCATACGCGTCAGGCCAAAACCGGTGATCTGGACGCCCTGCTCGTCGTTTAGTAGGATATTGGCTGGCTTTAATGTTCCATGCACCACACCATTACTGTGTATGTAATCAAGTCCCTCCGCGATCTGTTTCAGCAGTGGAAGAACGCGCTCGGGAGTGCAGCGTTGCTCTTGATTGAGAACATTTGCCAATGACGCGCCTACAACAAAAGGAGTAACGAGATAGGGGTAGCCTACCTGCTCACCGAAATCAGCTATAGGAAGGATATGTGGATGGTTCAGGCGCACCAGCAGCGAAGCTTGCTGTGCAAAGCGCGTCGTAAAGCGGTCGCGTGCCTCGTCAGAAAATGTTTCAGGCATCAGAAAGGTGGTGAGCATGACAGCACGCTTCTGTGGCTGTTGGCGCGCTGCATAGACGGCGTTCAGGTTTCCATACCCGAGTAACTGCTCAATATCATACTGCCCCAGCGTCTTCCCTACAAGCTGGTCCGCGGGCGGTGGTAGTGTCTGCATTGATTCTCCCCTGGCTCCTTTGCACAATCATAGTGGATTGTACGTTCTTCCAGTCTCGCTTGTCCCCGTTTGTTATAGTGTATCGAGTCAATGAAACAGCGTCAATAAGTTGCGCTTGCTATTAGGACTTGTGGGTAGTAGACACCCGCTGTAAAAGTGTGTAAGGCGTTTCACTGTGACGGCTTTTATGTCAAAATACGCCGCTTCTGATGATCTGACGATGCCAGGCTCATTGCAAAGCGCTGGTACTTTTGCCTCATACTGTACAATCTCGTCTATAATGATCTATCATGATAACAGATGAAAGGATCAACCCTTGAACGTTCAAGCATATCCAAAAGTCGAACTTCACCTGCACATGGACTGCTCTCTGAGTTACGAGGTGGTCTCCACCATCGATCCCTCTATTACGCGCGCGGTCTATCAGCGCGATTTTGTCGCTCCAACAAAATGCACCAACCTGGTCGATTTTCTGACGCGCGCGCCCAGGGCCATTGCGTTGATGCAGACGGCTGAACGCCTGCGCCTGGTTGTCAAAGATGTCTTCGAGCAGCTTCAGCGCGACTCTGTGCTCTACGCGGAGATGCGTTTTGCACCGCTGCTGCACACGGAGCAGGGTCTCTCTCCCGAAGCGGTTGTGGCTACTGTAGAGGCGGCGGTGGCTGAGGCGAGCACAGCTACCGGAGTAGAAGCGCGGTTGATCCTATGCACCTTACGCCACTATACAACTGAGCAGAGCATGCAAACGGTACGCCTGGTGGAGCGCTTTCGTGGGTCCCATGTGGTCGGGCTGGATATCGCGGGTGATGAGGCTGGCTTTCCGCTCGATGCACATATTCCCGCCTTCCATTATGCTGCCGAGCAGGGCATCTATCGCACGGCGCACGCGGGCGAGGCAAGTGGTGCCGCAAGCGTGTGGGAGACGCTCAGACAACTCCGCCCTACGCGCATCGGCCACGGTGTGCGTAGTAGCGAGGACCCGGCCCTACTCGCCGAATTGCGCTCCCAACAGATCCATCTTGAGGTCTGTCCCACGTCGAATATCCAGACCAATATCTACGAGACCTATGCCGATCACCCCATCGATCTCCTTTACCGGGAGAACGTTTCGCTGAGCGTGAGCACTGATACGCGCACAATCACACCGATTACGCTCAATAAGGAATACGAGCAGCTCCAACACTACTTCGGCTGGGGCAGGCAGCATTTCCTGCGCTGCAACCTCTCCGCATTACGAGCCGCCTTTCTCCCTGAAGAAAAGAAAAATGAACTTGCGCAGCGTTTACAACATGCTTACGCTTCTTGAGCTTGCTGACAAAGAGATATCGGAATAACTTATATTTCTTGTGATATGATACCTGCACATCGGCCCGGAGCCACTTCCCGCATAGCATATACTGAATATGAGAAGAGGAAATACATGCAACTACTCGTTGATGCGGATGATACATTATGGGAAAACAATATCTACTTCGAGCAGGCCACCCATGACTTTATTACGTTCCTGAACCATTCGCACCTTTCTTCGACAGAGGTGCGTGCAGTCCAATGTCGTTACCTATCAACAGGTACGCGATTCGTTGCAGCTTGATCCACAAGAGAGCTGGATGATCGGCAATTCTCCCCACTCAGACATCAATCCAGCCCTGGCCGCCGGGTTTAATGCTGTCTTCATTCCTCATCCGCATACATGGCAACTGGAGCATGAAGAGGTCGCTTCCACTTATAGCGGTCGGCTCCTGACTCTGGCACGCTTTGCAGATTTACGAAACTATTTCTGATAGTAGCCAACGCTGAAAAGTCGTGTAATGGTTTGACACAACGATCAGGAGTATGGTAGCATTGCTGGTATGAAAATGCTAATTGGGCTCTTTGGAGCATACATCCAGATGATCGATTTTACCGCATAAGCGACTCCGCCGGGCTTATGCGGTTAAGAAACGGCGAACTGCTGGTACGTCTACTCCGTTCAGCGCATGATTGAACGAGCAACTGCCGGTATAGTTGCGTTTCTCACCTCTCTCCTCATCCCTCGGCGGTGTCGCCGGACACCGCTCTCCGCGTAGCATCCCACGCACTCCTTTGTTGCGCACACGACACGCGCCGGTGTCCCCATTTTAATGATCTTCTTGCGCACCAATGGAGAAATTTTTATGACAACACAGCACAAAGATGAAATGAAAGCAGATACAAACCTGGCTCGCCGTGTTTCGCTCTGGCGCAACCGGGACTTCCTGTTGCTCCTGAGTGGACAGGGGATATCAGCGATTGGGACGCAGGTCTCGGAGTTCGCCTTTCCACTGCTCATCCTGGCGCTGACACGCTCACCAGCGCAGACAGGTTTGATTACGGCCCTGCGCGGTCTGCCCTACGTCCTATTCAGCCTGCCAGCGGGAGCGCTGGTCGATCGTTGGAACCGTAAGCTTGTGATGATCCTCTGCGACACGGGCCGGGCAAGCGCGCTGGCAAGTATTCCGCTGGCCTTCGCTTTCGGCTGGCTGAATATCGTGCAGCTCTATATCGTCTCACTGATCGAGGGCATACTCTTTGTCTTCTTCCACATGGCTGAGGCCGCGACGTTGCCCCATGTGGTCACGAAGGAACAGTTCTCGACAGCTACGGGGCAGAACGAAGTTCTGAACTCCAGTTCTGTCCTGATCGGTCCAGCGATCGGCGGCGTCCTGTATACCTTTTCCAGCATCGTGCCGTTTCTGGCCGATGCAATCTCCTACGCATTCTCGGTCTGCTCGCTGCTCTTTATTCGCGCCCAGTTCCAGGATAAACGCAGCGCTGCACCGCAGAAACTCTGGATTGAGGTGAAAGAGGGACTGACCTGGCTCTGGCAGCAGCCGCTGATCTTTTTCACCGCACTCGTTACGGGCGGACTCATCCTATCCAGCATTGGCTATACGCTTATCGTCATCGTTCTGGCCCAGAGCCAACATGCTAGCACGTTTACGATTGGCCTCATCTTTGCCAGCGGTGGCGCGGGCAGTGTTGTCGGCGCGCTGCTTGCCAGCTCTCTCCAGAGGCGCTTCGGCTTCGCGCGGGTGATGATCGGCGCGACGTGGATCTGGGCACTGTCCTGGCTGCTCTTTGCGTTCGCGTATAATCCATTATTGATAGGCATCGCCAACGGCTTGAGCTATACCATCGTACCAATCTACATGGTCTCGCAGTTCAGCTACCGGATCGCGCTGATACCAGACCATCTACAGGGGCGCGTCAATAGCGTCTTCCGCCTGATCGCCTTTGGCGCTCAGCCGCTCGGGCTGGCCCTAACGGGAATTCTGCTGCAAGCGCTCGGCCCGATCCCGACTGTACTGGTCCTGTTCGTGCCACAGCTCGCGCTCGCTATAGCGGTTACGCTGAACAAATACGTGCGGCACGCGCCTCCGATTGAGAGGTTATAACTAATGATTTGCTTGTATTAGCAAGGAAAAAGCACGTATGATACATATGTGATTGTTAGTTGTGGGCCACAACTAGCCTCTTAAAAAATGCCCCCTTGACAAATATATAGACCAGTCTATATAATAAGAAGAGAAAAGAAAGAAGTATATGAGTACGACGCGCGAACAGATTATCGACACAACTAGCACATTGCTGGAGTCCCAGGGTTATCACGCGACCGGCCTGAACCAGATTCTCACGGAGAGTGGAGCGCCGAAGGGCTCATTGTACTACTACTTTCCACAGGGGAAAGAGGAACTGACCGCCGCTGCCATTGAACAAACCGGCAAAATAACCGCTGAACGCATCCGCGCTGGACTGGCGAAGTTTGAGGATGCTACCGAAGCGATTCAATCTTTCGTGCATACTATCGCCTATCATGTCGAAGCATCCGGCTTCAGCGCTGGCGGTCCTCTGATGATCGTCGCAATGGAGACCGTCAATTCGAGCGAACGCCTGAATAATGCCTGTCGCGAGGCATATAAGTTGCTACTAGATGCTTTTCAAGAGAAACTCGTGATGAATGGGCTGCCCGAAGCACGAGCAACTCAACTCGCAACATTCATCGTCTCAGCGGTGGAGGGTGCCACTATCCTTAGTCGCGTACAGCATAGCGGGAATCCGCTCAGGCTGGTGGCTGAGGAGATCGGGCTGTTTCTCAAATCCGTGCGCAAAGATTGATGCGCTTCACATCACATTGAAGCACCTTTTTTTGAGTGTTACTATACAAACTGGGTCTATATAAAGATATACAAAAAGGCATAGCGTTATGAAAGCAGTGAAAATTCATCAGCGTGGTGGAACCGAGGTCTTGCAACTGGAAGAGGTTGCAACGCCTGTCCCCCAGCAGGGCGAGGTGCTTATTCAAGTAGCAGTTGCGGGCGTCAACTACGCCGATGTGGGACAACGACAGGGGAACTATCCCAACCTGGCCGAGTTGCCGCTGACGCTGGGCAGCGAGGTCGCGGGTACAGTGGTGAAATGTGGACCTGGCGTAGATGCCTCTCTAGAGGGGCGCAGGGTCGTCTCGCTAGTGAGTGCTGGCTACGCGGAGTTCGCGCTGGCGAAGGCCGAAGAGGTTATTCCTCTGGTGAACGGTGTGAGCTTCGCCCAGGCGACCGTTATTCCGGTGCAGGGCCAGACCGCCTATCTTCTGCTGGACAAAGCAACACGCCTGCAAAAGGGTGAGCGTGTACTGGTGCACGCGGCAGCTGGTGGCGTCGGTTCGTTAGCGGTGCAGCTTGCGAAAAGCATGGGCGCGAGCATGGTCATCGGGACCACAACCTCGCAAAGCAAGCTGGGCTTCATTCGTGATCTCGGTGCCGATGTCGCCGTCATAAGCAAAGGGGCAAGCTGGATCGGGCAGGTTATGCAGGCGACGAGTGGACAGGGTGTTGACATCATCCTCGATCCCATCGGCGGCGAGTTCGGGCAGCAGAATATCGCCTGTCTGGCTCCCTTCGGAAGAATCGTGGTGTTTGGATCGCTCTCGGGCGGTGTGACACCCTTTGTCTCACAGATGCTGATCCCCAAATGTCAGAGCATCATCGGCTACAACACGGTCATCCAGAGCCATGAAGACAAGATGCGTGCCAGCCAGGCCCTGATGCAGATGATCGCCAGTGGGCAATTGCATATCTTTATCGACCATAGCTTCCCGCTGACAGAGGTTGCAACTGCGCACAAAGAGCTTGAAGAAAACAAGACAATGGGCAAAGTAGTCCTGACGGTATAACCAGCCAAAGAAAGTTTTCCTCAAAAACCGCCACGCGAGCGCATGATCTGCCCAGTAATCCACTGGGCAGCATCGCTCGCTAAAAAGGCAATGAGTCGGGCTGCGTCTTCTGGCTGTCCAAGACGACCAAAGGGCGCATTGTCCAACAACGTACGCTTGATTTCAGGGTCAGCGCTAATCCATCCCGTATCGGTCGGTCCTGGATCAACAGCATTAACGGTGATCCCACGCGGCGCAACTTCTGCCGCGAGAGTGACGGTGAAGGCTTCTATTGCTCCCTTCGTTGAGATATAAGGGATTTTTCCTGGCATGGCCCCCACTCCTTGTCCCGATGTGAGGTTAATGATGCGACCACCCGATGCTCGGGAAAAACGGCGTGCAAACTCTATGCTCAACAACATTGTGCCCCGCATATTCACTGCGTAATAGGTATCTAATGTTGTTGCATCAACTTGATCAAACGGAACCTGTCTATCGTCGTGCGCGGCATTGTTCACAAGAATGGAAGGCGTTCCTAAACGAGCCTCCACTTCATCGATAATCTGCTTCGCCGCTTGAGGCAAGCTCAAATCTGCCTCCATGTATTCGCAGCGGACGCCCTTCTCGCGCAAGCTTGAGAACAGTTCACGCGCTCCTTCTTCCTCTTTCCCATAGAGCGCCTGATCGTGAGCTTCCCAATAGGTAAAAAAGATATCTACCTTCATCTCAGCCAGTGCTCGACACACGGCTGCCCCTATTCCCCGGCTACGGCTTGCCCCTGTCACAATGGCGATGCGCCTCTGGTTTGTATGCATGAAAGTCTGCCTCCATATCAAAGCTTCCACCATTGCTTATGCCACGCCCTTGCATCCTGGAGTGCGCGCTGCGTATCCGGCGTCAGGATGGTTTGAGAGCGCTCCAGTTCGGCGGAGCCAGCGTAGAGGTCGACGATACCGAGATCGACGCCTACGAGCGGCTCGACGGCAGCGGCGGTGCAATAGGGCACGTAGGGCGCGCTATAGCCACCCGCCTGCAACATCAGCAGGCGTCCTGCGCACACCTCGTCAGCCAGAGCAACCATACGTTCGGAGATCTGACGGTAGCCCTGCATTGTCATCATCATCTGCGCCATTGGATCGAGCCAACTGGCGTCCTGGCCCGCCGTGATGAGAATTAATTGTGGATGAAATTGTAGCCCGAGTGGAACCACCAGTTGCTCGAAGGCTGCGCGATAGCCTCGATCGCCTGTACCGGGGGGCAAGGGAATATTCACGGTATAACCTCTACCCCCGCCGCTGCCAACCTGGTCCAGTTCGCCCCAGTGCCTGGGAAACCAGTCCTGCTGGTGCAGCGAGACGAAGAGCACACCAGCATCCTCGTAAAATGCATCCTGCGTGCCGTTGCCGTGATGTACATCCCAATCGACGATCATCACGCGCTCAAGGCCATAGGCGTTGCGGGCATGATGGGCTGCGAGCACGGTATTGTTGAAGATACAGAATCCTAGCGCCTTGTTGCTCATTGCGTGATGACACGGGGGACGCAACAAGGCGTACGCATTGCGCACTTTCTCTTCAAGTATCGCGCTCGTCGCGTTCAGCGCGCCGCCAGCCGCGTAGAGGGCAGCCTCGAAGGAGCCAGGGCCGAGCACCGTCTCGTCGTCTACCTCGCCCCATTCTGTCAGCAATGGTCCATGCGTCGGTCCATGTTGCGCCAACTCGCGGATAGCGGCAATATAGTCGCGCGTGTGATAAACGGCCAGTTCGTCTTCAGAGGCGGCTCGCGCACCAATAGGGACCATGCGCGAGGTCAGGCCCGAACCGTCGAGAAACTCTTTGATGCGCCGCGTGATTGCTACCGATGAGGGATGCGGTTCGGGCGAGAGCTCAAACGAACCGTCGCGCATCTGCACGCGCATCTCCACGCCTGTATCGTGAGCGAGATAACGCTCGTCAAAGACAAAGCCCGTTCGCGAGGGAGACATAGCGCGCTCCTTTCTTCTTCTAAAGAGGCCATACTGTAGCACAGCTGAGATCAGGGAGTTTGAGAACTATGCATAGCGGCGCGCACTAACTTGATCTCTTCGTACGTGTACTCATCGCCCAGAATTTCCTTAACGGGTCTGAGAAAGCCATCGCCAACCTCCTGCCATACCGCGTAGATGGCCTGATGTCGCTCAGGTGAAATCAGGCGGTTGACATCGATATCTTCACCGGCTTCGATCAAGCTGCAAAGATGCTCTACGATCGTTGTCGGCCTGCGTTGAGACTCAGTAGCTATCGCTTCGATATCCAGGCCACGCTGGTAGAGTTCTAGCGTTAGATACCGTGGAGCGCGGGCAACCGGAACAGGCTCCGTCTTCTCCTCCGGTATGGCCTCATCCATGCTCAGATCGTGCAACGCACAATATGCGCGCATCTCATCAGTAAAGGGCGTGTAGTACATATCCAGTTTACGTTTGCCCACACCGGGGAGATGCAGAAACTCGTCCTGACTCGTGGGGCGTCGCCGGGCCATTGTGTGCAGCGTCGTATCGGGAAAGACGACGTAGGGGGGCACGCCCATCGCATCGGCGAGGCGCTTGCGTAGCTCGCGCAAGCGCCCAAAGAGTACGACCTCCTCCGGCACCAATTCCGGCAGTATCGTCTCACGCGGGCTGCCAGACGTGCTACCAGAAGTTCGCTCCCGTTCCTGGCGTGCAGGCGCGGCACGCTTAGCCACCTCGACCTCGCGCTGTCGGCGTAAAATTTCGCGTGAACGGGCATTGAGCTTAATAATTGGATAGCCGTCGGTCATCTCACTCATCAGACCCTGCTGAAGCAATGAGCGAGCAAGATGGAGCCACTCCTCCACGCTCTGCTCCTTGCCAATGCCATAGGTGGAGAGCTGATCGTGTCCGAAATCACGGATCTTCTGTGTGTTCGCGCCCCGCAATACGTCAATGATGTGGCGCATACCGAAGCGCTCGCGCGTCCTCGCCACACATGATAAGAACTTTTGAGCATCAATGGTGCGATCCTCCAGAAGCTGGGGCTGAAGGCAGTTATCGCAATTTCCGCAGTTCTCATCAGACCACATCTCGCCAAAGTAGCCCAGCAGTATGCGTCTTCGGCAGACCGCGCTCTCGCCATAGGCGATCACCTGGCTGAGCTGCTGGCGAGCAATGCGCTGCTCCTGCTCATCGACCTTCTGCTCAATGATATATTCATATTTTACGCGATCACCATAATTGAGAAAGAGGATACACTGCGCGGGCTGTCCGTCTCGTCCAGCACGCCCGGATTCCTGGTAATAGCCCTCCAGGCTCTTGGGCAGATCATAGTGAATGACGGCGCGCACATCGGGCTTGGCAATGCCCATACCAAAGGCGATGGTAGCCACCAGCACTGGAACGTCATCGCGGATAAAACGCGTCTGGTTCTCACTGCGCTGCTCATTTGAGAGTCCAGCGTGATAGGGCAAGGCATGAATACCTGCGCGATTCAGATCGTCGCTCACACTCTCCACCGTTTTACGACTGTGGCAGTAGATGATTACCGACGCTTCCGGCTGCTGGCGTAGCAACTGTACTAACTCTCGATAAGCGCCCGTCCCCTTCTGGCGCACTTCGTAGTAGAGATTGGGACGATTGAAGCTGGCAATGTGCAGGTGCGGATCGCGCAGCCGAAGCTGCGTCAGGATATCCTGGCGCACACGCTCCGTGGCTGTTGCCGTCAGGGCGAGCATGGGCGTCTGCTGATACCGCTCGCGCAACAGACCGAGCTGTCGGTACTCAGGGCGGAAATCATGGCCCCATTCGCTCACACAATGCGCCTCGTCGACCGCCAGCAGCGAGAGGCCCATGCGTCGCTGTACCTCGTCGAGCCGCAGAAGAAAGCTTTGTGTCAACAGGCGTTCCGGTGCCACGTAGATCAGTTTGAGCTCACCCTGCAACATTGCCTGCTCGCGCTCCGAGCGCTCATCGGGTGACAGAGAACTATTGATGTAGGTCGCCGGTATGCCGTTGGCACGCAGACGATCCACCTGATCTTGCATCAAAGCGATCAAGGGCGAAACGACCACCGTTACGCCGGGCAGCATCAGGGCCGGTAGTTGATAGGTAAGCGATTTTCCTCCGCCCGTCGGCATCAGCACTAGAGCATCCTGTCCGGCAAGCGCCATCTCCACGACCTCGCGTTGGCCGGGCAGGAACGTATCATATCCAAAATACTGTTTTAAGGTCTGAGCAATGGAGTCCAAGTTCTTCTACATCTCCGCTCTCTCACAAAGAAACATTTGTTCAAAGCACCACGCACAGGCAGTATAGCGCCTGTGTGCTGGAAATGCAAGCATCTCAGAATAAAAGTGCAAAAAGTACTAAATGCAGGAATAATATTATGTTATGCTGTTGCTACTTTTCCAGATTGAGCCAGCGCACTTCGTCTGGTGTGAGCTCGACGCTCAGCCCAGGCAGGGATGTGCGCGTCTCGGAGAGCGTGCGCGGTCCAATCAAGGGAAACGTCGGGAACGGCTGGGCCAGCACATAGGCCAGGGCGATGTTGATCGGCAGGACGCCGCGCTTTTGCGCCAGGACGTTTGCGCGTTCCAGGCGCAAAAAGTTATCATCGCTATACCAGCAGCGCACAAGCTCTGGATCTGAGCGATCGTCCTGGCGCGCGCGACCGGTGAAAAAGCCCCTCGCCTGGCTAGACCAGGGGAACAGCGCCATCCCCGTTTTTGTTAACCACGCCCGCGACGCGGCATCCGAGGCGCTGAGGCAACCAGCCCACACGGGATCAACCATGCGGGCCAGACTGAAATTGTTGCTGAGCGCGACAAAGCCGGTCATACCATGCTGCTTCGCCCAGGCATTCGCGGCCTCGATACGGCTCAGGGACCAGTTCGAGCCGCCAAAGGCGCGTATACGCCCGGCTGCTTTATGCTCATTGAGGACGGAGATAAATTCACCGACGGGCACCTCGGGGTTGTCGCGATGCAGCATATAGATATCCACATAATCCGTCTGCAGGCGCTCAAGGCTCTCCAACAACTGGGATGTCAGCTTGTCGGGCGTGCAGTTCGGCGTGTGCGCCCCCTTGTCGAGGAGCACGATCTGCTCGCGAATGCCGCGATTCTTGATCCACTGACCCAGCAGCTTCTCACATCCACCACTTCTGTAGATATACGCAGTATCGAAGCAATTGCCGCCCTGCTCGAAAAAGTCATCGAACATAACAGAGGCGTGCGGCAACGTCTCTTGATTGTCTGCGCCCAGCACCAGGCGCGAAACGGGCTTCGCAACGCCTGGAATGCGTCCGTACTTCATGACAGTGTTTGGACGAACGGTGAGCGGGCGCTTATGCACCGTTGGCACCGGCGCGTCTGGCCGTTCGGCATCGTAGACAAGTCCGATCGCCGCGCGCCAGCGATCCAGTGTCTGCATATTGCCGAGCGTATCCTCCCAGCTCATATAGGGCGTCTGGCGCTGAGCAATATACGAGGCAACCGTATCGGCCTCATTGGCGTACAGGTTCTGCGTATCGGCAACCGTGACCTCCTGCTCCTTCTGCCCATAGCGGTTGAGCAACATGGGGCTGTTGACTCCATTGCGCACAGGCAGCCAGGGCGAGGTCACGATGATTGAACCCTTCGTACCGTAGATACGCACAGTATCCTCTGCGCACAGTTGCACACCGCAGAACAACTGGGCAATGATATCGTCAGGAAAGGTCAGCGTCGCCACCGCGTATTCATCGACGCGGCTGATCGGTCCGATATGGGCTGCGCCGCTCACCCGCACTGGATCGACAAAAGCCTTGCCGGTCGCGGCTCCGGCAATCAGGCGGGCCATGGAGACGCAGTAGCCACCAACATCGAGGATGCCACCGCCGCCGAGCGCGTTGTTCAGGAGCCGATCATCAGGATCAAAGGCCGTGGCAAAACTGAATGTTGCCTCGATCATGCGCACGTCGCCCAGCGTTCCCGAACGGATGAGTTCGGTGAGGTACGTTGTCTGGGCGTGGCAACGATACATAAATGCCTCCATCAGGAAGACATCATTGCGCCGGGCCGCTTCGATCACGGCCATCGCTTCGGCGTGGTTGAGCGCGAGCGGTTTTTCACATAAGATATGTTTGCCCGCTTCAGCTGCCTTGATAGCCCATTCAGCATGCAGTGGATGAGGCGTCGAGATATAGACGATCTGCACCTCGTCGTCGGCGAGAAGCTCCTCGTAGCTGCCATGACGATGGGGAATATGCCACCGCTCGCCGAACGCATCGGCCCCCGTCAGCGTGCGGCTCCCGACCGCGACGAGCTTTCCGATCCTGGACTCTGCTAGCCCCTCCGCAAATATCCCGGCAATGGTCCCGGTACCAAGAATACCCCAGGCAAGGTTCTCAACCATAACATAGCTCCTTCGTCGACATAAATAGACGCGCTCCACTCCTCAAGCGGCATTACCACCAGTATACTAAAAGGGAGCATCACGCGCAAGGTAGTACTAAAATAATGAGACTATTGCATTTTTCGATCCAATCCTGCATAATACCCATGTAATAGTGTAGAGGAGGTTTGTTCGGGTTATGTTAGCAATGGTACAGAGTTGCGCGGTCATCGGCTTAGAGGGCGCGCTGGTTGAAGTAGAGGTGGATATCTCCAACGGGCTGGTGGCCTTCGCAATCGTGGGTCTGCCCGATACTGCCGTCAATGAGGCAAAGGAACGCGTGAAGGCGGCAATCAAGAATAGCGGCTGCCTTTTTCCCTATAAACGCATCACTGTCAATCTTGCACCTGCCGACTTACGCAAAGAGGGACCTGCCTACGATCTCCCAATTGCGATCGGCATTCTCCTGGCATTCGACCAGATCCCACGCGATGAGCAGTTCAGCCAGTACCTTTTTTTGGGCGAACTCTCGCTTGATGGCAGCATCCGCCATACCAATGGTATCCTTCCTATGATCGCTCTGGCGCGCGAGAAACAGGTGAAAACGGCTTTTGTGCCAGCGATCGACGCGGCGGAGGCAACGCTGATCGATGGCATCACGGTCTATCCGGTCGAGACCCTCGCTCACTTGATCGCTCATCTGCGCAATGAGCGCCTCATCGAGCCCTATCAGCGCGATCCGCATATTCTGGATACTGCGCAGGACGCCGTCTATGCTCATGACCTGGCAGCCATACGCGGACAGGAACACGTCAAGCGAGCATTGGAGGTCGCGGCGAGTGGCGGGCACAATATTCTTATGAGCGGTCCTCCCGGATCGGGAAAGACGCTGCTCGCCCGCGCCACGCCGTCTATCCTGCCCCGCATGACCATCGACGAGGCACTCGATGTTACTAAGATCTACAGTGTCAGTGGCATGTTACCGCCCGAGGTGCCGCTTATCCTGCAGCGCCCCTTCCGTTCGCCGCATCATACGACCAGCCACGCGGGTCTGGTCGGCGGCGGTCGTATTCCGCGTCCCGGCGAGATCAGCCTCGGGCATCGCGGCGTCCTCTTCCTCGATGAGCTGCCCGAATTTGGTCAGAATGTGCTCGAAGTGCTGCGTCAACCCCTGGAAGACAAGGTGGTAACGATCTCACGAGCGCAGGGCACAGTCACCTATCCGGCGAACTTTATGCTGGTGGCCGCCATGAACCCCTGCCCGTGTGGCTTCTTCAACGATCCGGTCAGGGAGTGTACGTGTTCCGCTATCGCCATTGCACGCTACCAGAAACGCATCAGCGGTCCCCTGCTCGATCGCATCGATATTCACGTCGAGGTGCCGCGCATCGACTACGAGAAACTGGCGGACAAACGGCAGGTCGAGAACTCAGCAACTGTACGCGCACGCGTGCAGGCAGCTCGTGATCGGCAACTGCAACGCTTCTCCGGCACAAGCCTGACCTGCAATTCCGAGATGGGACCTGCCGAGGTGCATACCTTCTGCGAGGTCAACGAAGCAGGCCAGAAGCTACTCAAGAGCGCGATGCAGCAACTACACCTCTCGGCGCGGGCCTTTCACCGCGTCCTGAAATTGTCGCGCACCATCGCCGATCTCGCCGAGAGCGACACGATCGAGGCCAATCACATCGCGGAGGCAATACAATACCGGCCTCGCATGGGCACTTCATAGAAGCGCGACGTGCGGAAACCCCTATGTTTTAACCAGGAGATGAGCACGTCCTCTTTTCTTGGGGCATGGGCACAGAGGCACCTTGACAGACATCCCTCGCTGCGCTATCCTTCTCATATGAATAAAACACTCATAAGGACGGTGAGCATCAAGCTCGACATAGATGGACATGACGCGGTTTTGCAAGAGACGCAAGAGCGTTTTAATGCCGCCGCTTCGTGGATTGCTTCGGTGTGTTGGGAAGAGGGGATTACCAATACCAACACCGCCCATCACCGCGTCTATGGAGAGACCCGTTCCCGTTACGAGTTGGGTGCTCAATTGGCAGTGTGTGCCCGTGCCAAAGCGATGGAAGCGATCAAAGCCACCAGAACCAAGAAAAGCGAAACGTGTCCACAATTTGGGGCACATGGCTCCATCCGGTATGATGCCCGTACCTACCGCCTGATGAGTCTTGACCGCGTTTCTCTCAACACCTTGCAAGGGCGGGTGATCTGCCGCATGATCCTGGGAAAACGGCAACACGCCATGCTGACGGACCCGCTCTGGAAGATTGGCGGTGCTGACCTCACGTGGAGACGTGGCACCTACTTCCTCAATGTCACCCAAAGCAAAGACGCGCCCGAACTGACAGAGACGGCTGAAACGCTTGGTGTCGATCTGGGCATCGTTCAACTGGCGACCGATAGCACAGGTGAGTCATTCAGTGGCGCAAAGGTCCGTGAAGTACGGATGCGGTACCACAAGCGCCGTCAAGAATTGCAACGGGTTGGAACCCGCTCGGCAAAACGTCGCCTCAAAAAGCTCTCTGGGCGTGAGGCGAGATTTCAAAAGGACACCAATCACTGTATAGCGAAAACCCTGGTCCACAAAGCCGTCGTATCGCGCAAGGCACTCGCCCTGGAAGACCTGACTGGTATCCGTCAACGAGCAACGGTACGCCGCGAGAACCGCTACGAACGGCACTCCTGGGCTTTCTATCAGTTGAGAGTCTACATTGCCTACAAAGCAGCATGGGCAAGTATTCCTGTCGGGTTTGTTGACCCCAGGAATACGTCGCGGACCTGCCATGTGTGTAAGCATTGCGAGAAAGCCAATCGTCAAAGTCAAGCCTCTTTCACATGTAAGCGGTGCGGTTTCCGCTGTAACGCCGACTACAATGCGGCCATCAATATCTCACGGGCATCGGTCAAGGTGCCTTTGGGAACACCCGTACGTGGGTAGTTCCAAGCCCCTCGCCGATCATGGCAGGGGTTCTTGACGAGAAACACTCCTACATGTAGTACAACTCGTCGTATTCGACTTCGGCGGACCAGAAGCTACGATGTTCCTCCTTCATGCTGAAGAGCGCATCATCAAGCAGGGGCGAGGCGCATACGGCTCCCCTCATCATTGGACGTTTCCAGGGACGGGTGCTGCGTTTGAAGCGAGGCCGCGTATGCAGGGCTACGCTCATCATGACGCCGCAGGCAACCAGTATGCAGGTGAAGAGGGCAGTGATAAAGAATATAAACATCATGGCGGTATTTTCTCTTTTTACCTCTCGTATTCGCTTTTATAAGAATTTTTCTCTTTCACCCATTAGACGTTTTGCGGCTGCTAAAATAAATTCCTTTGCTGGGGAGCGGCGTTTCCTCTACTTGTATAAACGTTCTTTGGAAGAGATTTCCCAATTTTTAGGGAAAAGAACACGGGCATTTGTATAAGCAGAAAGACATGTTGTACGATATGGCAATCCTACAACGTTTGAAGATAGCCAGGCGCTAGAAAGCGATAAATAGAAAATGATTCGACTCTCTGCATTTGCCGACGAGATCTCGCCTGACCTGGATGAGCAGATAGCAGTGCTGCACAGCGAGAACATCTCTTTCATCGATCTGCGTTCCGTCGAGGGGATCAACGTCCTTGACCTCACGGATCACCAGGTGACCGAGATCAAACAAAAACTCGATGATCAGGGCATTGGGGTAGCGGCCATCGGTTCTCCTATCGGGAAAGTGCCGCTCGCCAGTTCGTTCGCTGAGCATCTGCAGCGCTTCGATCGCGCGCTCGCGCTGGCACACGCGTTTGGTACGCCCTATATTCGCCTCTTTTCCTTCTATCCATCCGCTGGGGATAGAGAGAACGCTGCGGCGTTTCGGGACGAGGTGATCAGGCGTTTCCAGGAACTCACCGCCAGAGCGAACGCGGCGAATGTGATTCTGCTCCACGAGAACGAAAAGGGCATCTTCGGCGATACGATCGATCATTGCGTCGATTTGTTGCAGACGATCGATGATCCCCATCTACGCGCCATCCTCGATCCAGCGAACTTCTTGCAGTGCAGCCAGGTTCCCTACCCAGATGCCTACGACTTTCTCTCTCCCTGGCTCGTATATATGCATGTAAAAGATGTGCGCGCTGATGGTGTTCTGACACCGGCTGGCGAAGGTGAGGGACGCTGGTCCGATCTCTTACGACGACTCCATAGCGATGGCTACGATGGTTTCCTCGCGCTTGAGCCTCATCTAAGCTCAGCAGGGCAGTTCCAGGGCTTCAGTGGACCCGATCTATTCCGGCAGGCTTCACAAGCTTTACAAGCGCTCTTGCGCGCAATGAACTGGGAATATCACTAAACGTTTCTATTCTTCTTAAAGGTGGACACACCAGCAATGACAACGAGAAATACAAAGATCGAAGCAATTCGACAAGATATACAATCTTCCTACTATGAGTTAAATCGGTTGATAGCAGGCCCTCTCTTACAGTTGGAACCCGAGAAGCTCTATCAACCGCCAGCACCCGGCGAGTGGACGCTTATGGAGAATATCGCCCATATTCTCGAATTCATGCCTTACTGGGCTGATCAGATCGCTCAGCTCGTCGCTCAGCCGGGCCAGAACTTTGGGCGTACCGCGCAGGACGAGAATCGCATCCATGCTATCGCCGAACACAGCACCGATACGCTCGCGCAGGCGGCTGCCGTTCTCCCTGACAGCTACGCTCACCTGGACCGCGTACTCAGCACATTGCAAGATGACGACCTGCAACTCACTGGTCAACATAGCAGATTTGGCGAGAAGCAGTTAGAATGGTTTATAGAGGAATTCGTGACACAGCATCTGACTAACCATATTCAACAGATGAAGGAAGCGCTGACACAACAAGGCACCTGGCATTGATGCATCTATTTCCTGTTTCACACCCAAAACACATGCGATGAAGATACCAGGATCATATCAGCATAGCCTATCCCTGGTAACTGAGGCCTGGAGCCTTTTTGGTACAGGGTAAATGATGCAAATTACTCTAAAATGTTGTATAGTGCTTCTTAGATAGATCTGGCATTCGATTGCTAAAATCTAATCAGGAGGAAGTATGAATTTTGGTTCAGTGGTGGTAAAAGCGGTCGTCATTCTGGTGTTGTTATTTCTTTTGTCCCTGGCTGGAGCAATAACTTTTCCGGTGCTCGCGGTTATTACAAGTGGCACGGGCGCGGGGATAACCAGTATCTTGCTCTTCCTTTTAGCGATACTTTTGCTCTCTCTCGTCGGCAATCTCATCGCACGCGGCATCAGGAGCGTTAAAAAAAGTGTAGAAGCGATTATCCTGGTCTTCGTTGGTGCCTTCTTCATGGGGGCAATCCTCGCGGTCTTCGCACTTCTGAATATACCTTATACCGTTCGAGTGAATCTCGCCTGGTTAGGGACGAGCTGGTATAGTCCTATACTTACCTTGCTTCTGATTGGCCTCCCTCTCATGGTGGTGTTCCTGGTCGGCGATTAAACAGCGCTCTCGTCGACCGCATAAGTCAGGAGTGTTTCTGCTCACTCTTAAACAACTGAATGTACTTTTGCGTATAGCGCGGCCAGTAAGGATACTCCACTGGCCGTCTGGCGCTTTTAGCGCGCTTTTTTCGCCGCCTGTATGTATTTGATTACCTCTTTGCTTTTCTCCCTCCGCTACCTCACACACGAAACACCCTGGTCATTTTTCCAGGGTCCGAACTAGCCAAATTACTGATGTGCTACCTCTTGTCATCGCTTATAGTATGCACAAGGCATTTCCCTTTATAGCATACAAAGGATCAAGAGCTATGACACAGACGACTGATACCACCTCCCTGCTCCGCGCACTCTCAAACCAGATGGCGGACGCGGTTGAGCGTGTTACTCCTTCCTTAGTTATTGTCAATGGTCGGCAGCGGCAGCCCGCGAGCGGCCTTATCTATGGGCCAGACCTTGTTCTGACGGCGGACCATGTGCTGGAGCGCGAAGAGGATCTGACCATTCAGACACACGACAATCGCACGTTACCAGCGCAATTTGTGGGTCGCGATCTGGGTACCGATCTGGCTCTGCTGCGCGTGGCAAATCTCGGACTCGCGCCCGCCCAGGCAACCACTGAGCCGGTGCGCGTTGGACAGCTGGTTCTGGCGGTCGGTCGCACACCAGGGGACGGACCGATGGCGAGTACAGGTGTGGTCAGCACTGTCGGAGGACCCCTGCGCACCGGGCGTGGCACAATCCTTGAGCGCTACATACGCACCGATGCCACACCTTATCCCGGCTTCTCTGGCGGTCCCCTTATCGACGCTCAGGGAGACGTTGTCGGCATCCTGACCACCGGGCTGGTGAACGGCGTTGCGCTGGCGATTCCAATGGATATCGCAAAGGGCATCGCCGATACGCTGGCGAAGCAGGGCTATATCAAGCGCGGCTACCTCGGCATCAGCAGCCAGCTCGTCGAGCTTCCAGTATCCCAGCGTGCGGGGCGCAATCAGGAGCATGGTCTCTTGATTGTAAAGGTCGATGAGAGCAGTCCAGCCCAGCAGGGCGGCGTGCTGGTTGGTGATATTGTGGTCGCGCTCGATGGGCACAGCATCAACGACTCCGAAGAGCTACAGTTGCTCCTGGTCGGCGACCGGGTTGGTCGCGCCGTTCCCGTCGAAGTGATGCGCGGCAATACCTTGCAGACGCTCTCGGTCACTATCGGGCAGCGCAAGTAGGCATAAATCGGAAGGATGACTGGAAGCGCCAGAAAGTGGCTCCTACCTCCTTCCTATTCACTGGCAGGAATACAATGACACAGGCAACACCATTTACGACACAGACAGCATTTCCGCTGCCCGACGCGTTTTCGGCAGCGCTCGTCAACATTTTCGAGCGCGTCAAGCCGAGCGTCGTGCAGATCCATACCGAGGGGCGCGGCGGCGGCACTGGCATTATCTGGCATAGGGATGGGCGCATTCTCACCAATAACCACGTCGTTGCCAGAGACAATGCACGCGTTCAGGTCCTTCTCTCCGATGGGCGCACTCTGGCGGCCAGGGTGCTCCAGCGCAATCCACAGCTCGACCTGGCCCTGCTCAAGGTCGATGGCACCGACCTGAAGCCCTTGCAGGCGGGCGACTCGACGCAGTTACGCGTGGGCGAGTGGGTCTTCGCGCTGGGCCATCCATGGGGACAGCGCTGGGTGCTTACGGCAGGTATCATGAGCGCCATAAGCACGGTCAAGATCTCCGAGAATCTGTCGACGCAGTATATCAAATCAGATGTACGACTCGCGCCCGGCAACTCGGGCGGACCACTGCTCGACGCCGACGGCAACTTCGTCGGCATCAACGCAATGATCTTCGGCGGCGATCTCTCGGTCTCCATTCCCAGCGCCGTCGTCAACAAGTGGCTCGCCAGTCTCCCCCAGAGCAAGAGCCGTATCGCGTTGGGCGTCGAGATCCAGGCTGTCGAGC
Source organism: Chloroflexota bacterium (assembly GCA_030854195.1). GTDB lineage: Bacteria > Chloroflexota > Ktedonobacteria > Ktedonobacterales > Ktedonobacteraceae > JACDAE01. The sequence goes on along the minus strand of JALYTQ010000005.1, from coordinate 3,721 downwards.
TACCCACACAGATCGGGCAGGCGCTCACACCAGTGCGTAGCACTGGTCTACTGATTGTTGGCCTGCGCGCCCGCCAGGAGCAGTTCAAGGATCTATTGATCGGCGATATTCTACTCGATGTTGCTGGCAAAGCGGTCAGCGACGCCGCAACCCTGCGCGCTATTCTGGCTCAAGGCGAAGAGGGCGTCCCCGTCGCTATGAGGCTCCTACGCGGCGGAAACGTCGTAGAGCTTACTATCGCGACCCAGACAGTCGAGCTTGCGGCATAGGCTTCCACGGAAAAGGACAACCATGCGCGTTTTCATTGTAGCGCCCACGCCCATGATGCAGGCAGGACTTCATGCCCTGCTTACCTCGAACGATATCCAGGTCGTCGGTACATCGGCAGTTCCCGATGCCTTTAGCGAGATCACAACGGATATCGATGCGCTCGTGGTGGCAGAAGAATTGCAGCTAGAGCAGGTCGGGCGCGCCCTCGCTCATACGCGCACGGTTGCCCTGATCGTACTTACAAACAACGAGGGACGCGTACTGCCCTATTTGCGGGGACTGGAGTTGCGCGGCTGGGGCATGGTGCCACTTGATGTCCCGGCCCAGCAACTACAGGCCGCAGTTATGGCAGCCACGCAGGGACTGATTACCCTTCCCAGGGAGCAGGCGCTGCAGTTCTACGACAGGCGTCCTGTTGCCGAGACGCTTGCTATTGAGGAAGCAGACGAAACACTGACCGCGCGCGAACGCGAAGTCCTGGATCTCGTCGGCCAGGGTCTCTCCAACAAGCTTATCGCGCGCCAGTTACAGATCAGCGAACATACCGTCAAGTTCCACGTCTCGTCGATCTCCAACAAGCTCGGTGCCGCCAGCCGTACCGATGCGGTCAGGAGGGGACTACGCCAGGGGCTGATTACGCTCTAATTCGGATTATAAACTTGCATAATGAGCGTGACCTACTCCGCCGATGTAGTCCGCTTGCTTTCGGGTATCGCCATACTGACACCAAGCATACGCGCAGGCTTGCCCTCATCATCGTAAATAACCTGTCCCCGATTAGCCGACCAGTAGACAGCGCCATCAGCCCGCACAGAGCGAAATTCACTCTTATAATCAGTCCCCTCCACCAGAGCGCGCTTTATCTCTTGCTCGACCATATCCTTATCTTCAGGATGAATGACGCGCAAAAAGTCTTCAAAACCTCCACTGAAGGTGCCGGGGGCAAAACCCAGGGCAATTTCAAGGTTAGTGGACCAGTCTATTTTGTTCGACGCAATATCCCACTCCCACGTTCCCATTTGCGCAAGTTCCAGCGCCATGTGTAACTTCATCTTACTATCCCGCAGCGCCTCCTCCGCCCTCTTGCGCTCAGTAATATCGCGAATAATAGAGAGCATAGCTGTTCGCGTATCGCTGTGCATGATGAAGCTATAGCGGGCCTCGACATAGCGCTCGCTCCCATCGGCTCTGAGTATGGTCGCTTCAGATGATGAGTCAACTGCTGGACCCTGAAAAATATAGGTGTAAAGTTTCCGCGCCCATTCACGCTGTTCGACAGGAAATATAATGGAAAAATCGTTCCCTAATACCTCTTCTGGCTGATAGCCATAGAGGGAATAGTATGCTGGATTGGCCGCAAAAACCGTTCCATCCGATCTTGAAAGGACCATCGCATCTGATGCCGCTTGCCAGACAGCTTGAAAGCGCTCCTCGCTCTCCGAGGATGCCGCGTCAGGATAGTAATCGCTCTGCTTCATTTTATCCAGGCTCCTTCTACTCCGCCCTCAACACGCTTTTTTCTTTGCTTCTTAAAAAGGTTACATAATTTTACCAGCAATTGCAAGAAGGTAGCAATAATTTTTTATTACTCCCGCTTCCTTCATATCAATTACACGTTAAAAATTCTATATAACTTCTAGAGCATCTACATGCGGTAATACTGTATACGCTGTATGAGGTTCGTTCTGATACCAGAAGGCTACCGAGGCGATATCGTCCTGTAAGGGGAGGTAACGACCGCCGCTGCGCCAACCAAGTGCCTGGATGGTGACGCGCAGATCCTGCTCGAAACGAATGGGGTCCATGATGTGCCAGCGGTACATGCCGAAGCGCTGCTGGCTGCGGTAGAGTCCATCGGGTTTGATAACTTGTGGCATACCCAGGAATGCGGTGGAGTAGACACCGTATTCGCCCCTGGGATGCTCAAAGTTCCAGGCACCACCGAAGTAATCCTCGGTCCCCGTGCCGCAGATCGTAGGAAACTCCTGATCGCCATCCAGGTAGAATTTGATCTCGCCTTCGCCCCACCAGCCAGTGCTGTTCGCTTGCCAGGCAAGATACGTTCCGACATAGTGCCCTTTGCCGCGCACACCATCCAGCAGCGTATGCACTTGCTTATATCCCAGTGGATTGCTGCGGTGCCATTGGGCATGAAAATAGGCGACATCGGCAGGCACCTCTGTCAATGCATAGTCGACTTGGTAGTAGAGCACGGCCTCTTCGAGCCCAAGATTTTCGATGGTCAGTCGCGCGCTCTGGCGAAAAGGCATCTCCCAGTAGGAGTTCATGCCACCGGCGGGATTCACTACTATAGAGAGCGAGTCGACGTTGCAGCGCTCGCACCAGCCGTTAGCGAAGAAGTCGCCGAGGGGTGTCTCTATCGAGGGGAACTCTTCTCCATCCCAATAGGCCCGCAGTACAAGGCGACGCCAGTGCTGCGGGTGGGTCGTCATCCACAGATGCTGAATTGCTCCTGGCTCATCAATCTCTGCCAGCGTCATGGTACTCGCGGGAGGAAGCACAAGCGAGGGCGAGACCTTCCAGCCCTGCCCCAGGTCGCGCGCGGCGCGAGCTCCAGTCCCATCTGTCGCCATTCCACCCTTGCCCTTAGCGCCATCGGGATTCTCGGCACTGATCGAACGCGTGCGCGCATTTGAGAGCCGCGCCAGATTGCCGAGGTGCATGCCAAGCCCGTTAAAAGATGTGTCCATACGCTTGTAGGGTCCTTCCTTATTTCAAAGTAGCCATGTTCCGCTTCATCATGGATACAGCTATGCTACCGAACAGCATATCATATCACACTGGTTCTATTAGATTTTGACATAATACGAGCCGGTATTTCCCAATCTCAGGGAAATACCGGCTCCTTGCTTTGCCTTGCCTGATTGTCAGGCTACACGCCGCCGCCTACCAAATCCGCCAGTGATCAGATGCCAGAGCGCCACCAGGATGATTGCACCCAATATTGCACGGATCAAGGGCACGCCCCAGATGGTGATATCAGGGATGCCGCTGATCTGTATGACGCGCGTCATCAACCAGGCACCGATGATGCCCGCGATGATTGCTCCGACGATACCAAGAGGAAGCCGCCAACCCACGATATATTCGGCGATAATTCCAACAACCGCTGCAATGATCAGGAAAAGGACCAGATCGAGTCCAATCGACCATACATTATGACCGACAGTAAGAGTAATGCCATCCGCGAGTACCGTCATGAGATCCTCCTTTTTTGCCCTTAACAGCCTATAATACTGTTTTGTACCCAGGATCGACTCTATTTGTTATACGGATTGACACTACCATTTGGTTTCGCTTGCTTAGCGCGGTCAGGAGGTGGAGCGCTCTAACGCGGGCGTGTCGCCGTATATGCGTGGCGCGGTCGGCGTCGGCGCGGCCCAGCGAACGGCGTTGGCGATGACGCGTTGCACATCGGCGTGGTGATACG
>JALYTQ010000344.1 GCA_030854195.1 Chloroflexota bacterium | reverse complement strand
GCGCTCTTCGATGACACGCCTGGACTCGAGTTCCAGGCATTGATCAACGCCTGCGCGCCGGTTCCTATATTGTAGCTCTGGCTGTTCTGGATGCGGCTGGCATCGCTGCGGCAGTTGCCAGCGCTGTAGCACTGAGGCGGCATGGCCCACGTCTGCTGAAATTCGCCCCAGCCGCCATCGAAGCTTTGTACCGTTGTGCCAGTCGCCTCGCCAGCTACACAACAATTCCCTGTATTAAACTGGTGCCAGCCACTTTCTGTAAAGGCCACACCATGCAGAACGGCAGCCGAGACGTGCGGCGCGCCCACGAAGCCCTGCGGGCAGGTGCCATAGCACATTCGTGGCAACGCCGGCGAATCACTAAGTATGCCAGTATGTGCTTCTAACATCCATTCGTCCTGCTGCTTGGGATCAGCGTTCCTGCCCGTATCTGGAAGTACCGCGCTGGGGATGATGGGAAAATGTACGCTTACCTTCATAGGCGCGCGCGGCAGTTGCGCGGCGGCGATGTGGCACGTCCAGAATGTCTGTACGATCTGCTCGCCTGGACGCAGGGTAAGCTGCTGCGTGGCTCCAGTATTCTTATTCGTCAGGACCAGCGCTTCCTGAGCCGGCACGTTGTGGATGCCTTGCGCGCTTAGATCCTTGCGTATGCTCAACACCTGCGCCGTGACAGCTATCTTGCCATCAGCCGATTGATTAAGTGCTATCACCCTCGGCGCTGGCTTGCTTGTATTAATGGCAGGCGAGATTTGCGCGACTACTCCCTTGGCAAAGTTGATGCTCACTGTTGTATAGATCAGGGGTTTCCATTTCTGGACGCGTTCGCACTCTACGGACGCGCCATCGCTTCCTACGCGCAGTACGTTGCCCGGCAGAATGTCGCGTGGCAAGGTTGCCAGTATCTGTAACTTACTGCTATGCGACGTTTTTTTGCCTCCGGTTGGCACACGCACAAGGGCCACAGGCTTTCCCGCGCGCGCCCACGTCATAATCAATGCACCCGTATGGTCCAGTCCGACCATACGCAACGAACTTCCGTCCTGCACGCGATGGAGCAAGGTATGAATATGACCCCGCATATCGACGCGACTGATCTCGTCGTACGCGCTCGCCGGTTTATGGCTTTTTATGCCCGCTCCCTGTATGCCTGATTCTACGACCTTGTGGTAGTACAGGCCCTGTCCATTAGCCAACCAGATGGGCCTGTCAGCCGCCGCCGCACCGCGTCCTAACAGCACCGCTTGCGCGCCGCTCTCCGTGGAGACAACGCTAAGGGCCGCGTTATCCGGCGCATTGTACAATGGCGTCAATAGTGCCAGATATTGCCCATCCGCGGAAGGGAAAAACTGGGGGGTAGTTGCATATCGGCTGCGCGCTACCGTGGCGATTTGCACGGTCGTATGTTGATCGGCGGCAGAAGTGCGATAGACCTCTAGAGGTCCATTGGGCTGCTGCTGGCTACTTACTGCGACCGTATAGACAAGGTCATAGTTCTGGGGCTGCCAGTTCCCTTTGACCACCAGGGGTTGACCATTATCGGCCAGGGCGAGCGCTTGAGCATGGATTGAGAGACAATTAGCCCATCCAGAGATTATTACTAGTGCTAACGACATAAGTAAAAGTGCCGTACTTCTTTTCAGTATCATATTCTTGACCTCCTAATGTCCATTATTGTCAGGAGGTCCAAATCAGCTCTCTAGCAATGAAAATATATTTCGATTGTAAGATAGGAATATATGTTTTAAGGGAAATTCTGGGCGTAAAGCGCTACCTATAGGTCCAAAAGATGGTAGTGCTGGCGTCTATCAGCTATAATGTTCAGAGCAGAAGTTACAGCATGCACCTATACATTGAAGCTACTCCACTAAAGGTGAGTATATACACAGCGAGGTTTAATTTGAAACGTTCACATCTGGCCAGAGAAATTATCGAGACGATAGCACTGACACTTCTCATCTTCTTAGTCATCCGCTTTGTGATTCAAAGTTACCATGTCGAGGGACCAAGTATGCTGCCCGGTCTGCATACCGATGAGTATGTCCTGGTCAACAAGGTCTCCTACCTCTTTCACGCGCCCGAACGAGGAGATGTGATAGTCTTTCACTACCCCCGCGACACGACGCAAGACTACATTAAGCGCGTGATCGGCCTGCCCGGTGATACGGTGAAGGTCGATGCCACGCATGTATGGGTCGATGGCACACTGCTGAACGAGCCTTATATCAGCGCCGCCTTCAATCCGGTCCCACCCCAGTCGTGGAAGATACCACCAGGCCAATACTTTGTGATGGGCGACAATCGCCCGGTCAGCGATGATTCGCGCTACTGGGGCGATGTTCCGCAAGACTATATCGTCGGCAAGGCGCTCCTGGTCTTCTGGCCTAGCAGCAACTGGCAGATTATCAATACCCATTCGCCTGTCTATACACAGATTCACCAGTAGGGATGAGTTACAAAGCAAGCTAACTGAGAGGAAATATAAGCACTATGCAAGATTCTGAGAGGCGTCGTTCTTTGCGTCGTCCCATACGGCATCGGGAGGAACTAGACGTGTCCAACGAAGAGTATGATGAGGAATATAGCGATGCGGAGGATGAGGAAGACTTACTGCCAGCTTTTGTCTTGCCCGAGCATCGCCTGCGCTTTGCCCTGCTTGTCGGAGCGCTGACGGGCATTCTCATGATCGCTATCCATTTCCTGGTTCCATTTCTGGATGTCGCCGCCTTCCAGAAGGCTGCTACCCTGGGCGATAAGATGGGCTACGATACAGCGGTAGCCGTAGCCGGTCTGGATTGCTTGAGCACCTCCCTGGATATCGTCGTCTGCGCTGTGCTGGGCTACGTTATCGGACGATACGCTGTGCAGCGCCGCCTCGGTTTCTTCGCGGGACTCCTCGCGGGCATCGTGCTCTACCTCGGGATTAGCATTATAAGCTACCTGCCCGGCTATCCCGGCAATGCAAGCACACCCGCCTTCTCGCCGACCTTTATTCTACCGTTGATTATTATCGCCCTGTTCTACGGGATCGTCGGCGGCCTGGTTAGCCTGCTCGTCACCTGGATCACGACGCGGCGACATCCATACTATTATCATGAGGAAGCATAGACAGATTCTAGGTTATCCTGCAAGCGGCTGAGCCGCTTGCACCGCTGCGGGATAACCGCCCTCGTACTACCGCTACTCGCCTATATTGTGGGTGCTCGCCGTATCCTGTGGATACGCGGGATCGTTGAACGTCTTGTCTCGCGCCAGCAGCGGAATTTCACCGCCCACCTGCTGTAGCAGACCGGTCAGGCCAGCGCCAGGCTCTGAGTCAATGTGCATCTCCACGACTTTATCACCAGCAACTCGATAGCACGTTGATAGTTGCGCGAGGTCAACCGCGGTCCCTACGGAGAAAATCGCATGTCATTTATTAACCTCCATAAACACTTTCTTTTAACTTACACGATTGAGACGAGCAAAAAGGATAGGCGAGCAAAAAATATCCCTGCCGCCCAGAGGGGTTAGCAGGGACAGGAAGCGCCGTTATAGAAAAACTAGCTCTCTACGATCTCCACGAAGAGCAGTCCATCGCCCGGTTGGCGGTCGCGCTGTGGATCGCGCTCGCGTAGCGACTTAAGCACGTTCATGCTCGCGGCATCGGCAATCTCGCCGAAGACAGCATGTTTGCCGTTGAGGTGCGGCGTTGGCCCATAGGTGATGAAGAACTGCGACCCGTTGGTATCGCGCCCGGCATTAGCCATTGACAAAATACCAGGCTTGTCGTGCTTGAGCGCCAGCGCGCTCTGTTCATCCCTGAAGCTGTAGCCAGGACCACCGGTGCCGGTAGCGGTCGGATCGCCGCCCTGCGCCATAAAGCCACCGATCACACGATGGAACGTCGTATTATTGTAATATTCGTCGCGCGCCAGGAACACAAAGTTGTTCACCGTTACAGGTGCCTGGGCCGCGAACAGGTTGACATTAATATCACCTCTGGAAGTATGGAAGATCGCCTTATAGTTCTTCTTCGGGTCGATCTGCAACGCGGGTGCTTCTCTATATTGCTTTGCCACAATTTTCTCCTACTACGCCAGGGACGCTTACTGCGCGCCCTTACGTTCATCACATTAAGATGCCGGAACCACAATGACGTGATTCATAACATCTGGCTTAATATTTTTAGTACTCGCATCATCGCCGGGACCCTGAATCTGCAAGGTAACATCCAGTCCCTTCACAACGAGTCCAAACAGATTATACGACTTCTGCAAGTTCTTCGTATTATCATCCAGATTGATAAAGAACTGGCTGCCGTTGGTATTCGCGCCCGAATTGGCCATCGCCACAGTACCTGTGTTGTAGTCGTATTTGACGGGCTCGTCGTTAAATTTGTACCCAGGGCCGCCCTGGCCATTCCCCTGCGGATCGCCCGTCTGGACAATCTTCAACGAACCGGTCTGGTTGACGCGATGGAAAACGATGCCGTCGTAAAATTTGTTCTGCGCCAGGTACACAAAATTATTGACGGTCTTCGGTGCCCAATCGGGTCGCAGTTCGACAACGATCAGGCCGCGATTGGTATTGATACCGGCGCAGTAGACCTTTTTGCTATCAATCGTCAGCGCGGGCGCGGCGCTAAAGGTGTGCTTGTTAGCGCTGAACTGAGCCGCTGTGGGTGCTGGCGAGGTATCAGTAATCTTGCTGACAATGCTGCTGGACAGGCAGGGAGAAGCTGCGATCAACTTCTTCTGCGCCGCTGGCATCGCCGCCGTCAGAGCGGTCGCCGTCGTCCCGGCATTTTTAGCAATCGTTGTGGCAGTCGCTCCTGCCATCACGGTAGCCGTTTGCTTCGCAGAGGGA
>JALYTQ010000343.1 GCA_030854195.1 Chloroflexota bacterium | reverse complement strand
GACACTGACACAGCCGACGTCTTATTTTCTGGCCGAACTCACGATTCCGCTCTTCTTTCCACTCAATCAGAAGGCGATTGCGCGCTTTGGACAGAAAAACTGGACGCTACACGCGGCCATGAGTGGAGTGGGGGCGGGGCCGTTTCAGTTGAAGGAATGGGACCATAATATCAAGATGGTCTTTACGCCGAATCCTTACTATTACGGCAACAGGACGCGGCTGACGGAGGTGGATATGCTCTTCGTCAATGACCAGGGGGACGCGTATACAGCCTATCGCGCCGGGCAGTACGATTTTGTCTGGAACTTGAAACCAGACGATCAGGCGGCGGCGAAAACATCCTCTGGCTTTACACGCGTCCCGCTCCTACAGACGGATGCGCTCTTCTTCGATACAACGAGGGCACCCTTCAATAAGCAGGCGGTGCGCCAGGCGTTTGCACAGGCGGTGGATAAAGGATATCTGGTGACTACCGCTTTCGATAATTCCGTCCTTCCGGCACAGACCATCCTTCCGCCAGGGATGCCCGGCTACCAGGGCAACTACGTTGGTCTGCAATTCGATAAATACAAAGCCAAAAGGCTGCTGCAGTCGGTATATCCAGACCTCTCAAAGGTGCCACTTGTGACCTTCTCCTACCCCAGCTCGCTGGTAAGCGCTGGTGAGGCGAGCCTGCTTCAGCAGATGTGGGTGCAGTATCTGGGCATCCCTATTCAATTGAGGGCGATTGAGGCTGATGCCTATTTCGATGAGGAGCAGAAGGGCCAGATCTCATTTGGCTTTACCCAGTGGAGCGCGGACTTCCCCGATCCATACAATCTCCTGGCACAAAATCTCCTCTCGACGGCAAGCGCTAACAATGGACTGTGGCACAATACGAGCTTCGACCAGACGGTGATGCAGGCCGAAAAATTGTCGGGGGATGCCCGCATCGCGCTCTATCAGAAGGCCGAGCAGATCGCCATTACGGATGTCGGCTGGCTCCCGCTGGACCACCAGACACTCACGGCGGTCATTCCCGCCGCGGTGCATGGCGTGACGCTGAACGGCAATGGACTCTACTTCGGCGATTGGTCCAGCGTCTATCTCTCTTAATACCAGCCTCTTCAGCGGCGGGAAAGCTTTTCCGCCGCTACTCTGGCAAGTCCTCGGGACCCAGATCGTCCTCATCCTCAAAGTAGACATCGGATACGTGCAGGCGCTCGGCCTACGAAACCCAGTACGCGGGATCAAAGAGTGCCTCGATGTCCTCGTTGGCATCCAGGCAAGCGTTGATCGAGCGCTGCATGCGTTCGCGGGTGATGCAAAGCGTGAGGATCTCGTCGCCATACAGGATCGGACCTCTGAATACACACATCTCGTTGTCCCAGGAAAAACCAGGGGTGACGGTCATCTTCAGGCCGTCTTGCAGTACAGAAGCTAGCATGTTTTTTACCTCCCAGAAATGTTCGCCTGATTTCTTTTTTCCTATTCCTATCTTACCCGGCAATTCTGGTCATGCCAACCTCCAACCACGAAATATCCCACTTCTTTGGATATTTGTTTCAAAGAAGCGGGATAACTCTTCAGTAGGGATGGGGCTTGCCTCCATCCGGCTCAGGGAGCCCGATCAGGCAGAAGAGCCCGCGTGGTAGAAGCGGCCTCCGCTTAATGGGAGACAGTTACCGCGCTGGCAGGCACCCAGGCCTGACGATGATTATAGTTAATCTCGTACCAGGTATTGTGCGTCCCATCTTCGACGACGGTATAGGCCGAGACAAAGACGGAGCCGACCGGAGCATCGCCGATATAGTACATGCTCTTGCTCGCGGGCTTACCGGAAACCTGAACGCGTTTCCCTTTAGCGCCCTTCAATGTCACAACGGTTCCCTTCCCATTGAGCGCTGCGCCCGACGGTACTGCCAGCCAGGCCAGTTCCGCGTTGGTAAAGAAGGTGGCATTGTTGGCGTCATGGGCATGCGCGGAGACGCCATACCACACTTCGTAGAGCGTGTCCCCCGTGCCAGCCGGATCTTTTACCTGCTTCAGATAGTAGTAGCTGCTATCGGCCTCCACGCTACTGGTCACGTCGGTTACATCCGCAGGCGTGCCCTCCTGGGGAATAAGGCCAGAGGCGGTGCTGGGACCTTTATAGAGGTAGAAGAAATTGAAGTTGGCCTTCGTCTCCGTCCCATTTTTATTGAACGGTTTGCTAGCACTTCTGGGCTGCAACGTGATGACGTGGTTCGCGGTTTTCCCACCTGGAAAGGCTACTCCCTGCTGGTAAATCAGGTTCAGGTAATACGTCCATAACCAGTACGGGCCTGGATCGACGTGATTGGGCGTGGTAGCCAACGTGGGAGCGGGCACGGTGGCGTGCGAGACGATATGATCGTGGTCCAGCGGGATATGGTACTTCTTCAGCAGGTATGCGACCAGCTTCGCCGACGACAGGTATTGCGTCGCGTTGTACCAGAGGTAGCCGGTGGCGTCATAGCCTGCATGCTCGATACCAATAGAATGCTGATTCATCCACAGGTTGCCCGCGTGAAAGGCGATGTTCTTCTCGTGAACGACCTGGTAGACCGTACCATCGGTATCCACGATATAGTGGCTGGTCGCCTCGCTATTAGGGTCCTGAAAGGTATTAAGATCGTCGAGTGCCGTTCCCTCGCTATCGTGGATCACGACATGCGTTATTGTGTAATCCTTTGGACGATTGGCGGGAAAGTAGCTGCAAGGCGCGTTCGTGCCCGGTACAAGGCTGCAGTTGTGTTTGCCAGGGTCCAGGTAGCAGTCGATCGCGCCGGAATATTCCGCCTTTTTGTCGTTCACACAACCACTCGGGAGCGCCACTCGTGCAGCGGCGAACGTCCTCGCCACAGCGGGTGCGACCCGCTGTGGCGCGAGCGTGATGATCGTTCCTTGCTCGGTCGGGGCACTGAAACCGCTATTGAGCAGGGCAAAGACGGCGTCCGCGTACATGCGCGCAACAGAGGTTGTCGATGCATGGCTATATGTCTCGATCACGGAGTACCAGTGTCCCAGATCAGTGGGTAACGTCTGATTCCCTGAGAGCTCCAGCGCCTCGCTACGCAGGATATCGGCACCACCACGGATATTGGTAACAATATCGTGCTGCAATTGCGTTGGGCTTACTCCGAGGTCTTTGGCGGCAGTATCCAATGTATCGGCGCGATCGTTCTTCAGCAGGTGCATGCAGCCGTAGCCATGATCGATGCTTGGAGAGCCATTGTGTATGCTGAGGCGACCCTCCATATAGCAGATAGCCTTGAGCAGGCTCGCGGGCACCTGGAACTCGTTTGCGACCTGCGTAAATGCCTGGTTGTTGAGGTCCGCCGGGCTGGCGGCCTGGCTGGGCAGTATCTCGCCCCAGAACCTGAAGACAAGACCGAGTATCAGCACAAGAAAGAAAACAGGAACAGCAACATACTTAAACAGTATACGTTTTCGCATTAAATCCCCCAGGACTTCATAAACAAGCCCCTTCAATACAAGAGCTTCTATTACTCTGTATTTCTCACACATGCCGCGATATAGACAAGAGATCGGCAAGAGTAGCAGATTGGATAGAGCATTTATAGCAAAAAAAGTTAGATCGCGTGAGAAACACAGATATGCCAACTCAAGCATACACCTATTTCTATATAGAATCTGCATTCTTAGCAGAAATGTACTACTCTCTTGAAGGCTCATAACGCGAATACAACCTGCGAGCCCCACGCAAAAGGGCAGGCGCTTGACCATCCGCGTGTGCTACGCTATAGTAGGGCACAATAGTTCGGATCGAAGAGAGGAAAGATTGTTATGACCGTTATCAGTGAGGCACAGCATATGTCCGAATCCGCAGGCAAAGATTTTTATGACTATCTCACGGCGCTGGTGAAGCGGGCCGTGGCGACCTATCTTGCACGAGAAGAGATAGTCTTCGATATAGAGAAACTGCCCATTGATCTGCGTTTCTCGGCCCAGAGCAGCTTTGGCGACTACTCGATGCCCGTCATGGGCTGGTCAAAGAACAAATTGGGCCGTCCACCTTTGCAGATTGCCGAGGCGCTCACCACTATCTTAAAAGATATGCAACCCGCCGCCATCGAGGAGATCACGGCGACGAAGCCAGGCTTCGTCAATTTCCGCTTGAATCGCGCTCAGGTCGGCAGAACAATCATCGAGCGCGTGCTGGAGGCCGGTCCCGACTTCGGACAGAGCAAGAGCGGCGTGGGCACAAAGGTGATCGTCGAACATACCAATATCAATAGCAACAAGGCCGCGCACGTCGGCCACCTGCGCAACTCCTGCATTGGTGACACGGTTGTACGTATGCTCCGCTCTCAGGGATACCAGGTCGAGGCCGATAACTATATCGACGATTCGGGCGTCCAGGTCGCCGATGTCGTCGTTGGATTTACGCTGCTCCAGCAGGGCAAGTTGCACATGCCCGAAGGCAACGAGCAGCAGCCAGGCGAGTCGTTCGACTACTTCTGCTCGCGCGTCTACGTCGCCGTTGGCAGAGTGTACGAGGACAAAGAATCTGAGATGGGGAAAGAGGCGTTGGAGCTGCGCAGGGCCGTTCTGCGCGCCATTGAGCACGGCGAAGAGCCCGCCTCCGGTCCCGATTATTCGTTGCTCGCCTCCGACATCTCGCGGCAGATCGTCCAGGCGCACCTCAATACAATGGCGCGCCTCAACATCTCCTACGACCTGCTCACCTGGGAGTCCGTGCTTCTGCACGCGGGCCTGTGGAGAAAGACGTTCGAGATGCTGCGCGACCGCAACCTGCTGGATAAGCCAGAGAGCGGACCCGCCGCTGGCTGCTGGATTCTGCCCTTCGGCGAGGGCGATACGCAGACCAGCGAGGG
>JALYTQ010000085.1 GCA_030854195.1 Chloroflexota bacterium | reverse complement strand
AGGTTCGATAGTAGCTAAACTTTTTGCCACGATCGTACGCCTCTGTGCTCGGTGAAAGCACCTCCACAATAAGCCGGGGGTAGCGCAGTGCCTCAACCGAACCTTGATCGCGTGGGTCGCAGCTTACAGAGACATCGGGAAATACATAGCGTTGTTCAGAGAGACGCACTTTCATGTCAGAGGTGTAGACGCGACAGGGGCTGCCACGGAGCGCGATACTCAACTCTCTGATGATATTGGCGCTGATAATGGAGGGGTCCGCTGTACCTCCCGCCAACATAGAGACCTGCCCATCAATAAATTCGTAGCGTACCTCTGGATGTGCGCGCTCGAACGTTACGTACTCTTCAACGCTCATGTGCGAGCGGTGCGGCTGAGCAACCATCTCTCTATCCTCCTTCCTGATGACCCGTTTGTATTCAGCTTTGAGGTGAGTTCACAGTCGATGAAAGAACTTCTGACCTATGTGGAAAATATTCATCACATTCCCGTTACAGATAATTGTAGAGACCAGCAACTGAATTGTCAATTGAGGCTGTCGAGTAGCGATGTCCGTTTCAGTCAGAAGTAATCTCCCACGCCCGGTAGCCCGCGTCGGTATCCTCGATTAGCGCGTTGGCGGGGAGGCGCGCCATGCGCATTACGCTCCACAGATCGCCGACTGCACCTGAAAAATTGCTCAGGTTGGCGAAGAGCATATACGAAGCGAGGACCGGCGAGAAGAGCGTCAACACGAACGCCACGAGCGTAATAACGACCAGCGGGGCCAGTCCCACCGCGATATACTGGTTGCGGTGGAAGAGCTGTTGGCGGGCACCGCAGTAGAGCGCCAGAGGCAGCTTCGCCCCGAAGAACGGTCTGCCGCCCCACAGAAGAAAGATCAATCCATGCAGAAGTTCGTGTAGCGGCAGGATGACGATAGCGCCTAGAATATTGATAAGCAGCCATAGGAGCACACCGCCGAAGGTAAGGTTCAGGCTCAGTGTATGCCTCTGCCAGTAGTAGGCGGCGAGGTTGAGCACGATAAAGAAGACGCCCCCGCCCAGGAGAAGGAGCAGTCCGGAACGAGCTAGCGGACGCAAGGCTTCGGGTTCGAGCAACTCTAATTCGTCGAGCTTGCGCAGACGGCCCGCATCTATCGCGAGCTGCTCCGCGCGCCGTCGGTGTGGGCGAAAGCGGTCAATAAGTTGTAGTTTTGTGTATGCCATTATTTCAATTTTATCATATTATAGAAAAGTCATAATAAGGCGCTAACGAACGAAGGGAAGTTCAAAACAACCTCTAATCCATCGAGCGGCGGGGCAGCTTCAGGAGCAGCTCCTCGAACTGCTGCCAGACCATTTGTTCGGCCTGTGTGCTTGCCAGGCGCTGGTCGGTATTGGAAGATTCCTGCATAAGTTTGAGGACGCGTTGGCGAAAGCTAGCGATGTGGACCTGCTGGACCTCAAGGGGAGGCATAATGTGCAGGTCGATGACCTCCGGGTTATAGAAGCTCTCGTTATCGAAGGCCAGGGTAATCAGGCGCGTATAGCCGCGCACCAGTTCAAGGTAGTGTTCGGAGGCGAAGTAGTCGGTCTGTGTGCTGGAGAAGAGGAGGCAGCCAGCCACGCGGCAGGCACGTAGCAGCGGGCAGGCAGCGGCGCTGATCTCATAGTCGCTTTTATAGGCAGGCAGAAAGGTCTTATTCGACCGGAGATCGCCGACCTGTTCCAGGCGGCAAGACGACGTAACGTAGCCTGCCAACGACTCGGCACCGAGCAGCAGCGATTTCTCCTCCATGCCGCTATTCCACGGGCCTGTGCCCAGGCCAACGCTTTCGCGCAAGCTACGGATCTTGCCATCGGGAGTGGGAGGCATGCAGCGTACCACGGTGATTATGATACCGGTGCGGTCGGGATCGAGATACTTAAGCGCCTCCGTGAGTACAAGGCGGGTGATCGACCAGAAGCGCAACCGTTCCGGCGTGTTGGCATACGCCTCCAGCACCTCCATAATAAATTTATAGGGAATCTCTGGAATGGATTGATCGACTTCGAAGTTGGTAGGGATACTGGTATGCTCTAGCAATGCGCGCAATGGGGCGCGATATTGCTTTGGGACTGCCCGCAACAACTGACGAAAATTATGTGAGCGCGGCGATGTTTCGCCACTGGCCCAGCGGGTGAGCGTAACGGAGTGGACGCCAATCTCGTTCGCTATCCGTTCTCGCTCGGCGGGATCGTTTATAATGTTACCCAGTAATTCACGCCAATCCACTGCTATCTCTCTATTTCACTACGACTATACCCAACACAAAATGCTTCTTTTCATTCATGATAGCAAAGAAACCTGTCTCTGTCAACTGTACCGCCTATGCCTGGATAGATCATTTCCTTACCGATTGCTTGATGTTTGGAATGGAATACCGTAGTAGCTCCTCCTCTATACTACTCCAGACGATCGCTTCGGCCTGCATTCTTGTGAGCGGTTGCTGGTCCCTCATAGCCTGCACCAGACAATCGTAGACGCGTTGTTGGAAATGGTGCAACAGGGGTTTTTGCTGTTCATAAGGGGGCATGGGGCCGGGCTCTATGCGATTGAGGTCGAAGAGCATCGTCTCATCGAAAGCGATAACCAGCAGTTCGGCATACTCTTGAACGAGATTCTGCCGCTGTTGTGTAAAGTAGTCGGCCTGTGTGCTAGCGACGTACAGGCAGCCAGCGGTGCGATGGTCGAGCATGAGAGGTGTGGTGAAGGCACTCTCTTCATAAAAGACATGATGCGTTGGAAACATACGCAATTTCTCGTGCGCGCTGTGCATGACGACCGGGTGGCCTGAGATAACCGTGTAACCTGTCTGAGACTCTGCGCCCAGGAAGAGCGTATCCTGTTCCGTTTGACGGGGCCATGGCGGGGTTCCTCTTCTTAGCGTCGTACGCAAGCTGCGTATCTTCTGCTCGCTGGTTGGTGGCGTGCACTGTACGATAACCGCGACCAGGCCCAGGCGCTGCAGATCGAGCCGGTCGACTATGTGGTTTAAGATAAGCGTGCAGATCGCAGACATCCGCATCTGTATGGGAAGAGATGTGTAGGCTTTGAGCACGCGACTATAAAACGCTGAAGGAATCTCCAGCGTAGGCTTTTCCGAGCCCTGGTCATCTATAAAGAACTGAGGATATTCTGCCGCGAGTGAAGCAATGAATTGCTTGCGATAACGAGGGTACGCCTCAAGGATTGGCTGCAGATTCTCCCATCGTGGTTTCGACTTCCCTGCCGCCCAGCGCAACAGCGTAACAGGATTGATGCCTGCTATCTCGGCCATATGTTGCCGTTGTCTGGGATCGCTAATCAAAGATTTCAGCAGTTCACGCCAGTTTTCTTCCTCTGCCATATCTCACCTATGTTCGATTGACGTGTGAACATTTCCTTATTTAGCTGAAACAATACAGTAACAATCATAAAGCATGATAGATCATTAGTCAACAGTAATATCATATTTTTAATGGCTAAAAGGGCTAAGCTTTATTTCATTGAAAACATGTTTTTACAAGCAAGGGGTAATTGTCGCTGCCCTTTCTCCCAGTGTTGAGCGTTGCATCTCCTGTTAAAGGGGCTTGTAGGGAAGAGAAAATGTAGTACAATGAAGTTCCATCTTTTTTAATAGAAATAAACAAGGATATGTTATGCTCGATATTTGTATGTTGGGAACCTGTGGCATGATGCCTATGCCGGAGCGCTGGCTCTCCAGCGCATTATTGCGTTGTGGTGCTACGTTGACACTGTTTGATTGTGGCGAGGGGACGCAGGTGCCGTGGAAGTCGCTGGGGTGGGGATTTCGCCAGTTGGGAGCTATCTGCCTGACGCATATGCACGCCGATCACGTCGTTGGCCTGCCAGGGGTGCTGTTCATGGTGGCGCACGCCGGACGCACGGAGCCGCTTGACATCTATGGTCCGCGCGGCACGACGTACGTGGTTGATGGGTTGCGACGCGTCGCGGCGGACCTGCCCTTTCCGATACATATTCACGAATTGAAAGGCGGCGAACGCTTTGCGCTGCCGGGTGGGTTGCGCGGTTCCTGCGCGCCCGCTGTCCACGGTATCCCCTGCCTGGCGTATCGCGCCGAATTGGAGCGCAGGCCCGCGTTTCAGGTAGAGAATGCGCGAGCGTTGGGGCTGCCCGTGCAGCTCTGGTCGCGCCTGCAGCATGGTGACACGGTAGAGCACGCTGGGCGGACGGTGTTGCCCGAGCAGGTGTTGGGTGCGCCCCGGCGCGGCATCTCCCTGGCGTTTATTACCGATACACGGCCCACTCCCGCGCTTGGTGTGTTTGCTCGCGACGTGGATCTACTGATTTGCGAGAGTATGTACGATGATCCCGCCGATCTGCCCTTAGCCCAGGCCAACGCGCATATGCTTGCCGAAGAGGCGGCAGGTATTGCAAAAGCAGCAGGCGCTCAGCGCCTGCTGCTGACCCATTTCAGTCCCAAAATCAACGATCCAACGCAAGCGGAAAGGGCGGCGCGTCGGGTCTTTCCCGAGGCGCGCGCCGCCCGCGATGGTACCGTTGTCACGCTGGACTTCTCCGATGATTAGCTGGCCTCGGAGAGAGAATCCGGTGCATCCGGTGTTCCCTTTCCGTCGACGAGGCGGTCCTGCAGCTGTGTCGGCGGTTGCAACTTTCTCAGGTACAAATCAAAGAAATCGACGACTTTTCGGGTGTAAGCTACGCGATCGGCGAAGTACGCGCCACAATGATCGACATCGGGCAGCAGCCAGAGTTCCTTGGGATCGCCAGCGGCGGCGTACAGGCGTGGCGCGTCCTTCGGATCGACAATACTATCCTTCATCCCGTGAATAAGGAACACCGGGCGTGGCGCGATGCGGTTGATGTCGCGCAGCGGCTCGACCTGGTGGAAGTGGTAGCCAGCGCGCAGCCACAGCAGCAGGTCCGTCGCCCAATCGAAGATGGCGAACGGCATGTGTAGCGTGCGGCGCACGGCGTATTCGACCGCGCTCTTGTGAGTCGCAAAGGCGCTATCAGCCACCAGCGCCTCGATCTCGGAGGTTCTGGCCGCGGCCATAATGGCGACGGAGCCGCCCATAGAGTAGCCGAGGGCACCCAGGCGCGTCTGTGGGGCGCGCTCCTTCGCGTAGGCTACCGCGCCCAGAAAATCGTTGATCTCGCGATATCCAAGCGTCACCGGCGTACCGACGACACTGCCATGCCCATAATACTCGAAAACTAGCACATTGTGTCCGGCATTCCAGAGGTGGGAGCACATCCCTAAAACGTCGGAGCGTTTCCCGCGATAGCCTGGACAGATGATAATGGTGGAGGTCGCCTGGGCGTGTGGAACGTACCAGCCGCTGACAAGGTGCTCGCCATAGAGCGGCGGGAACGCTACCTCCTCGCTGGGAAGATTGAACTCAAAGGGACTGAAGGTGTAGAGATCGAACATATTGGTAGAGCGCTTGGGTCGTGTCAAAGTTTCCACAATATAAAGACCTACCGCGAACAAGACTCCCAGCGCTCCCACACTCCCACCCAGACTCCCGAACAAGATTGTTTTCAGTGAGGGACGAGAAACATGCATCTGTGGTAAATGAAACATAAAACCGCCAACCTTTCTAGTTTTTGATTGGCTCACATTGTGCCTACTACCTAATACAACGCGGGAAATGGAAGATTTATGCCCGTGACAAATCCACTCTCCTGCTACAGGTGCCCTGTGCTCCCAGGTCAGGACATCCACTTATTACCCCGTTAACCTGTCGAAAGAGACAAAGTTTCTGCATTATGCGCACATGTTAGGGGACGCTAATTTCATAGAATATCTTCTACTAAGTCGATAGAAATGGACTGAATGCTGCTAATATAAGTATTGAAGATAGTTAAGGATTTGTCAAGCAAGCTTTTTCATGCTGGGGTTTCCGTCAAATAAGACTGCTCATGACTGCCCAAGACTACGCCTTTTTTCTAATGCAGCGCCAGTTCTTAGCCATTCAAGAGGCGTTTCTTCATCCTTGCAAGGATTGACCCACACAATCTGTCTGATTATGCCAATTGTCAGGGCTGTTTTCCGAAAATAGTGTCGTACGGTCTCATCCATCGATATCACGATCTGATCCACTTGAAGTGCGGCTTCGATGAGATGTATATCTTTGAGCATAGCATTACGTTTTTGTTCGTCGTCGGCTACCTGCTCCACTTTCTTACGCATCTCTTCGTCTGCTGGCGCGTCGATCCAACACACTTTTTTACGCGCGACCATCGAGACGAGCCAGGTTCTCGTAAATCTGGATTGATGCTTATGCCATTCTGTACGTATCGCCTCGGTAGTGACAACCTTATGTTCTGTTTCGAGGACAGCGATGAGGAAGTCCCGGCAGCTCTTTGATCTTCCTTCCTGTGCCTCCATTCCACCCGCTGAGCGTGCGATGTCTATGTCAATGACAAGACATCTGGGACTGCTGGTCACATTAACTTCCTTTCAACATACGAGCCTGGGCCGCATCCAGGTAGCGGCCCTCCGACGACAAAGCGACATCCGCGAAATCGACGGGCCAGTCACCAAAGGCTCCCGTTTCATCAAGATCTGCGCTGATAATCTGTGTTGAACCATCGTCAAGCAACTGGAACCAGTGCAGCTTAACCAGTTCGTGGGGTAGCTTCCCTTCAGCTACCAGCGTCTGTATGCCCAACAAAAGTAGTGAGCTATGCGTCTCGACGACCATACGTGCGCCTGCGATGGCGGCGTCTGCCAGCACCTCGGCCATTGCGGATTGCGCGCGTGGGTGCAGGTGAAGCTCCGGTTGCTCAACGTAGATGAGTTGATCTGGACTGGCGGTGTGGAGGGCAACGATAACGGGCAGCGTCTGGGATATGCCCAGACCAACATCAGCGATACTCACCATGTCTTCAAAATCAAACTCTTCTTTGCGTGAATAGCGATGAACAAGCAGTTCGATCTGTGTATCATCGATGGGTTCAGCGGAGATGCCACCTGTTAAGCCCAGTCGCGCGAGATCGCGGTTTACCTTCCTCAGTTTTTCCGCATTGTTTTCTGACTGCCACTGTCCAATGACGCTGGCAAAGTACTTATCGAAAGTGCCAGGAAACTCTGGACCTACAGCCGTGATGGGATAAGTTCTTTCCGGGTTTCCGCGCAAATCGGGAAGGTGAATGATCTGGCGAATATACTCTCCTACATTTGTATTTTCAACTCCAAAATCAAAAACTTCGTTCTTTTTATCTAGAAATGTTAGAAAACAGCGATTTCTATCAATAGTAATATTTTTTTCAAGTACTGTCCATAATTCATTTAAAAGGCGTTTAAAAAGCCCCTGTTTAAATTCCATTATAAAAGCATCGTTAAGAGCAGAGGATGGCATACCTCTGTAAACAGCATATTCGCCATTTTTAGAAGTGTATATAGTTTGTTCTACATCAATCCGCCTATTTTTGTCGCGTGTGAAGTAGGATTTTACCGCTCGTCCTGTGCTAATTTCTGCCCCAACATGAAAACTTTTCCTGCTCTGTCCGTCGTTGACACGAGACAGTATCTGTTCTGTAGAAGTAAAGCGGACATTGGGGCCATTGAGCAGCAATGCACCAGGGTCGTAAGTTGCATCAAGCGTCTGTTTGAGCAAGAGGAGTGGCTGCATGATGCTGGATTTACCGGAGCTGTTGACGCCAGCTAGAATAGTGAGGGGTCTGACTTCAATGCTTTGCTCCTGTGCTATGGATTTGAAACCTGCAACGGTAATGCGTGTAATACCTGCATTCTCTGCTACTTCTGGCTGGCTGCTCGGTTCTTGTTCTGCCATGCTGGTGCCTCTCATGCTTCATGGTTGTTTTTCACGCTCTATAGGCAGTATAGCAGAAGGTTTTAGAAGATACAACAAGCCCATGTATTATAGGTTTCATTCCATTTCTTATATCCAGTATATGCTTGCCTTAGCACAAAAGCGTAGGGAACTTTTGGTCCCAGTCAGCGTATATTACTATAGCTCAAGCAAAACTATCCGGCACGACGCGTGCTCGTCAGGGACCCAAACGGAGTCGCTAACTCATGAAGCAAATTTCCTCTCGGCGCTACAGAAGCGGGCGCATGCAGTTTGTCCTTTTGTTTTTCATTTCCTTGCTCGGTACGTTGCTGGGCGGGGCATTGCTTTTTCGCGATTCTGTGGTTGTTGGGATCTCTTCGACCATCATCAATATCGGGCTCGACCCGCAGCGCACTGAGCTGGTGGTGGCGCTGCTGATGACGGCGGGCGCGGCCCTTATCGGCGCGCTGCTGGGACGCCGCAAGTCTGGCGCGGTCGTCGGAGCGGGGATCGTCTTCTGGTTTGGCTACCTGGCGAACTTTATCCACGTCGAGCAGCAGCCGTTGCGCGATCCCGGCGGCCTGCTGGAGCCGTTAGTCGTGTCCGCGCTGGTCAATACGTCTGTGACAATGATGGCCCTTGCCCTGCTGGTTGCGTTTATCGGGTCCGCCGTTGGCAGCGCGCTTGCCGAGGTGCTGCTTGATCCGTTCTATGACCTTTTACAGGGTGCCTGGCGTTTTTTTGCGCGTCGACGGTTCGCGCTGGCGGCCAATGGCATGGCCGACGTTTCGCGTACTGACAGGATATTCAAGCGCGTCGGGCAGGGGCTCGGCGTCGTTGGCATCGTTGGATTGCTGTTTCTGGCGAACACGGCGGGTGACCTGTTTACATTCGGACCCGACGTTGGCCTGCACACGGTGCCAGTAATCCATGCCGCCGCTCCCGGACTGCCGATACATGGAACCCTGGTGTCGAGCTCGCTGGTGAGCGCAGCGTTGCATGGGCAGCGTAAGCCATTCCTGATCTATCTGCCGCCATCATATAATACGTCACAAGGCAAGGCGAAGCACTATCCCGTACTCTACTTGCTGCATGGCTCGCCCGGCAAAGACATCGATTGGACGACAGGTGGCAAGGCGGTCGAGTCCGCCGATACCCTGATCGATACCGACGCGATTCCTGAAATGATTATGGTCCTACCCGATGGCAATGGACGACCGGGGGCGACCAGCGAGTGGGCTGATAGCTTCGATCATCGCCAGTTGATCGAGACCTACGTTACCCGCGATCTCGTGCGTTATGTAGATCAGCATTACCGCACGATCCCCAATGCCGTGCATCGCGCTATCGGTGGACTCTCCATGGGCGGTTTTGGCGCTATGAATATCGCGGCTCATCATCCCGACATCTTCGGTACCGTCATCTCGCTCGGCGGCTACTACTTCGCCGAGGGAGCGATATGGGGTCATAATAGCGCGTATATGCAGAAGAACAGCCCCACCCTGACTCTGCCGAAGGACAAGGCGGCGTGGAAGCTGCACATATACCTGGGCGCGGCGACAAAGGACCAGCCGTACTACAAAGACACGCTGAACTTCATGCACCAGTTGAGCAAGCTACACATCCCCTATCAATTCGACCTGCAGGTGGGCTACCACTCGTGGCGCGTCTGGCAGGTGCAGATGTACAACGCCATGCGCTGGCTCACGTGGTAGCAGCCGCTCTCCAGAAAATCTTCCTTAACGATTGAACAAAAAACGCGGCTATGGTATACTACAGGAAATAAAAAGTGGCCTGCCTATGTTCATATAAGTAGAACAAAGTAGGAAACTACAACGAGAAATAATCAGTAGCCAGAAGCTCGGGAAAGGGGACAGCAACCGATGCCTAAGAAGGGTGAACTTTCAAAGACCGCTCGTGCCTCGCTTGCAAATCGCGAAGCCGTAAACCATTTGACCAACCGTATCTGTGAGAAGTGCGGAGAGCCGATCATGTTACAGGAACTACAGCCTGTGAAAGTCGTTGGCTCCGGCATGAAGTACTATCACAAGACTCACTTCGGCGCGCAATAATACGCCGACCGATAAAAAAGAAGGGCGATGCAAAAGTTGCCCTTCTTTTTTTATTACGCCGCCCTTGACAAGCCACGTGTAAGCTGTCACAATCGCCACAGGCATGCTACATTCGATACAATCCACGAAGCGAGAAGAAAACAGTATCATGGAGACGAAAACCACCAGCCCCATCATGACCACCACCGTCGCCTTTCAGGGCGAACGCGGCGCATTCGGCGACGAAGCGGTGCAGACATATTTTGGTAAAGACGCCGGGGAGTCGAGGCCCGAAGCGGTGCCCTATCGCACCTTCGCCGATGTCTTCCGCGCCGTCGCATCAGGCGAGGTCGACTATGGCCTCGTGCCGGTCGAAAACTCGCAGGCGGGCAGCATCAATGATGTCTACGATCTGTTGCGCCAACACGACCTGTTCGTCATCGGCGAGATCGGGCACCCCGTCAATCATTGCCTTTTATGCCTGCCGGGCCAGCAGTTGAGCGATATCAAGCGCGTGATCTCGCATCCGCAGGCACTGGCGCAGAGCGACGTGTACCTGCGCGAACTCGGTGCCGAGATCGTCGCTACCTATGATACCGCCGGTAGCGCGAAGATGATTCGCGAGGAGCACCTGGAAGGAGTGGCGGCGGTCGCGGCAGCCGGTGCTGCTGAACTGTACCAGTTAGAGACCCTGGCGAGCGGCATTCAGACGATCAAAGATAACTATACGCGCTTCATCGCTTTAGGACGGGAGCCCGCGCCGCGTCGCGAGGGCGCGGCTAAGACCATGCTCGTTATGACGACCGCGCACCAGCCCGGCTCGCTCTACCAGTGCCTGGGTTTCCTGGCGGCGAACAAGATCAACCTGCTCAAGCTGGAGTCGCGCCCGTCGCGCCAACGCGCCTGGGAATACGTCTTCTACCTCGACTTCGAAGGGCATCGCGACGATCCAGCCGTGCGCTCCGCCCTCGCCAACCTCGCGGGCCATACGACCTTTTGTAAGGTGCTGGGCTCGTTCGCGAGGAGCATTTAAGCAGCTCCTTGCGGTCAGCCGTTGTTGGAGGATAGCGCGTTGGCGCGCAGGTAGGCGCGTTCGAGAATCGAGACTGCCTGGTCAAGGAACGTCCAGAAGAAGGTCGCCTGGGCGTTCGATTGCTCCGGGGCCGTGCGCCCGGCCTGTTCGCTGGCGAACCAGGACGAACCGCTCTGGATGCGCAAGCAGAGCACGCCAAGTACCTGCTGTCCCGTCTTGAGCGGGAGCAGGCGCAATATCTCGTCAGGAGCCGTGCCGCCCAAACTGTGGCGGACCTCCAGCATCTCTCCCTGCGTCATCACCAGTTCCGCCGTCTGCATCTCGGCGGGCGAAAGGGTGAAGTCCTCGATACGAATGGGCGCGTCGGCGCGGATACGCAGCGTGCCATCGGCGTCTGGCAGCAGCAGGGCGCTCTCGCGTACTCCCCACGGCGAGAAGACCCGCGCGGTAGAGAGCGCGATAATGTCGAGTTGATCCTCGATGCTGTTCGTACTATTAGCCACGCGTCCCAGCTCGTAGAGGATGCGTGTCTCGCGTTCGCGCAGCCTGGCCTCCTCGGCGTTCTCACGCATCACCGTAGCGAGCTGGCTGGCGAGCAGGGCTACCGCCAGGAAGACGAAGAGCGCCAACCATTCCTCGCCGCGTCCGATGGTGAATGTATACAACGGGGGAACGAGAAAAAAGTCGAAGGAGAGAAAGGCGACGAGCGCGCAAACAAGCGCCGCGTAGCGTCCGCGCACGCTCGCCAGGACCAGGATGACCAGCAGGTAGACAATAGAGATGTTGGGTATGGTTGGATAAAGGTGCGGCACATAAATCACCAGAGTAACTAGCAATGCTCCCACAACCGCCAGCAGGGTATCGACAAGATAGGATTGCCAGCGCCTCTGTGCCAGGGCCGGAATCTGTGGGATACGCTCAATTATTTGCATAATACATCCTCTTCCGCGACGAGAGGCGGCGCATTCGTGCGCACACTCCTCGCCAGGAGACTCTCTTAACTGCTCTGATACATATACTATAGTATCTTCACAGTCAAAAAAAGCTCAAGAAAGTAGATGCGATGCTCAAGACCCACTCATGGTCATGTGTCAGCAAGCTGACGACAATGCGGCTATCTGCCAGATGCCTGCATGGTAGCATCGGCTGCTGCCTGTGGAGACGCGGGCATGATTTGCATAAGTTCGATGGCGTTGCCGTCGGGATCTTTAATCCAGTACTGCCAGTTATGGTCGAGACCCTGGATAGGCGAACCGGGAACCTCAAGGCCGCGAGCCGCCAGATCGCGCAGGGTAGCCGCCAGGTCATCAACTAGCAGGCAGAAATGACTGTAGGTCAATTCCGGGTTGGTAGAAGCAAGCGTTTCGGACGCTGCAATTGGGAACAGCTCAATAAAATGGCCGGGCGCGATCTGAATATACACGATCCAGGGCGAAGGCTTTCCCTCCTGTTCCAGGCGAAACGCCTCGCGAAATCCGAGCTTATTGCAATAGAAGTCGAGCGATTTTTCAAGACTGCTGATACGAAATGCGACGTGTCCGATGCCTGTAATCATATATGCTCCTTGCTTGCTAATGGGCAGATTTTAAAGAAGAGATCACCTGCTGCTCTATCCATGCTTGAACGGTCGTCCACAGCACTCTTATGCCGAAGTAGCCGAGCGCGAGGCCGCATAGCGCGTTGACCCAGCGAAAGAACGATGGGCGCACCCAGCGGCGTCCCCAGCGAATAGCGGCAGAGATGCCGACCGACCAGAGGACTGCGCCTGCGAAGAAGCCCAGAAAGAAGAGTACGAACTGGACCCCCACCACGCCAGAAGCCACCACGCTGCTGCCCAGGCCGGACCAGAAGGCTAGCCCAACCGGATTTGCCAGGCCAAAGACAACTCCGGTCATGAAATCCCCTCGCTTACCGGGTGAAGATGTCGCTGTTACCGGGCGGGCGACAAGCGCCTCGTGCAATGCCAACCACGCCATACGTAGCAGGAAGCAGCCGCCAGCGATGCCCAGTATCACCTGAACGGCGAGGTGGCGGGCGAAGACCGTAATGCCTGCCAGCGCGAGCACTGCCCAGAGCGAATCCCCGATGAGCGAACCCATCTCGACAAAGAGCGTCGAGCGCGCACCGTGTGCAACTCCGCGCCGAATGGCCTCAGTATTTACCGCGCCTGGCGATGCCGCGTAGGCTATACCCAGTCCAACGGCTGTCGTAACACGGGCAAGATTGAGCATTGGTCCTCCAAGATTACCTTTGACTATTGAGTAGACTGTACGGGTTGCACCGGCTGCACGGTCGCATCAGGCTTTTTCGCTTGCACCTTTCTCCATAATAGCACAAAGCGAACGGCCAGCAGAGGCGGTATCCAGATCCAGAGGCCGCGCACATAGGCCCATTGGAAGTTGGTCAGTTGAGGAACGATAGTTTTGACCGGGGCGATACTGAGCCAGCAGTAGAGGGTCAGCATACTCAAGGCACCCATGCGCACCGCCAGGGGCAGATCGAGGAAGCCCAGGAATGGTCGTTTGTTGGTAGAGATGGCCTCGAGCAGCGCGTAAAGCCCGAAGAGCGTAATGGCGTACCAGGGCCAGAACCAGGGCGAGCCTATAATGATGTAGGCGAGCCATGCCAGCACCATCCAGCGAATCATGTCGGGAATAGTCTTAACGCCGCGCCCAGGGAGCAGTGCCTGCAGGAAGAGCGCCGCGTAAGCGATAACGAACAGCGCTAGACTGAAAGCGTGCAGCACATTTTCAATATGTGATCCTGCAAGCTGAGCCGTAGAGGCGATATAGGTGCCTGTAAGGCTGGCATAGAGACGGATGAGGAATTCATAGAACGTGTTTTGCTCATGCGAGCTACCAGGATTAACCAGCAGGAAGTGGAGCACCTGACCATCCTGCCAGAAGGGAGCGTAGAGCAGGATCATCGTGCCCAGGTACGCCGCGATGGTGATGAAGAGGGCCAGCCAGCGGCGTGGCCTCTGCGCCCACAGATAAAGCAGTAGCGCAGGCAACAGCATGCCCAGCGTAATCTTCATGCTGGCAGCCGCTGCCAGCATCACGGCGGCCAGAGCGTAGGAGCGCAGCGTGCCAGGATAGCTGACGAGGAACCAGATTGCCAGGAGCACCAGGAACAGGATCGTGATATCGTTATGCGCGTTGAGACCGGCCTCAAGCAGCAGAAAGGGATTCCACGCGAAGGCCAGCGTTGCGTAGAGGCGACGACGCGGCGTGATAAGCGAGGCAGAGGGGCTGAGACGCGCTAGCTTTCCGCTAATCGACCAGATCAAGAACGTCGAACCCACGTGAATGCCCACGCTGAAAACCCTGAGCAAGATCACCATGATATGCACCTGCCTGAATCCAAATAGGAGCGCGATCTTCTGCAAGGCTCCTGTGATGAAGAACCACGTAGGACCATAGGCAGAGGGCTGGTGCAGCCAGTAGATGCGGGCCTGGATGGGATCGTTTTGCAGCGCTATCGGCAGCGCGGTCAACGGATTGAGATGATAGAAAACCCCCAGGCGCATATAGCCAATATACGAAAAGATATCCTGCGATGTCACCACCGGTATTATTGTAAAGAGCAGGCCGATAAGTAGTGTAGAGAGCAAGACGTAGCGAATAGAGACGATGCCGATCAGGCGACGCAGCCCCACGAGGTAGAAGAGGAACAAGAGCGCAAAGCTGGCGAAGAGCATCCCGGTCTCTCGCCAGGCGATGCTGAGCGGACCGGCCTGAATAGCGTGTACACCAGGTATAAAGAACACCGTTGGTTTGCCTGGGAAGAATAGATGCGCCGGGTAGAGCAACCAGGGATCAAAATTTGTACGCAGGAGAGCGTCGTAGAACCACAGGCCGCGTAGAGGCAAGGTCGCATCCAGTAGGAAGATCGCGCAGCCCATCAGAAGAATCATTGCGTATGGAAAGAAGCGGTGCGTATTGACAGGCACCGCTTCTTGATGTGTCACAGCATCGGGAAGCGTCTTTGTTTGCACGTGTTTTTATAACATCCTATCTTATCTACATCATCTTTAAAGAGAAGCTTTAAAATTGAATCAGATGGTTTATATAGCATCCAATTGAACGTAGAACGCGAACGTTATTTTCATGATTTTTGCAAGCGTGCTCATGCTATATCCATCATTATTCATCTCTGTATGATTGGCAGGCGTATGCTCAACTATATAGCAGCAGAAGAACGCCCTACCTTAATGTACATCAAAAGATATATGGATGCAAGAAAAGACACGCAATGACAGGACCATAGACAGCGCTTTCATCGGCCCGCCTGCGAACCGATGAGACACCAGAAGTGATCCCGAACTCTTGTACTGAAGAGTTAGCGGGATCACTTCTGGTGTCTCCGTTCATCACTCTAGGGATGTACGCGATGCCCGGACTGGGTAAGGACGCGGATGGCGTGTTCTACCTCTTCCTCTTTGACAAGCAAATGGTCAGTTTCGTAGGTCGCGACGGCCAGGACGCTAATACTGGACTCGGCGAGCGGAATGGCGAGGGAGACATGGATGCCAGCCGCTGAGAAATCGAAGCGGCCCTCTACCTTCAGGCAGCGCCAGCCACGTTCGGCCTGCGTCCCCTTCAGGGGTACATTCTCTTCAAGGCAGACCACGGAGAGTTCGCTATGTGTGCGCGTAAGTGAGACGAAATCTTCGCCCATCAGTGCCCAGGGAGGAATACGTCCGTTCGGGTCCAGGCGACATACGGCGTACTTTTGCGGCAAAAGTACCAGCGTCAGTTTCTGCATTAGTCTTCTTTGCTCCTTGTCGCTTGAGAATATCTCAGTGTGGCTTGTATGAACAAGAAGAACTTCCCCTCATGTGAATGAAATGGTTGCGGGACTGTTTACGACGCTGCGGTGCGCGTAGACGACCAGAGTTGATCCAGCACGACCATAGATATGTCGTTTGAGTAGAAGAACTGGATGAAACTTCTTGTATCTCCATTGTAACATATTCGCCAGCGTTGTAGGGTGCTCAACCGGCAATATTTTTTCCTGTGTTATTCTCTACCGCTGCCTTTCGATCCACGTAGTGATAATGCGGCGCGCCAGGCTCTGTGGCGGAGGAAGCTCCGGCAGCGCATCGGCGGTGAACCAGCGCGCATCGTCAAGCTCTAATTGGTCGACGCGCACCGCGCCTCGCAAATAGTGCGCAAGGTAGCCGACCATGAGCTGGTGCGGAAACGGCCAGGGCTGGCTCCCGATATACTCGATATCCGTAACCTCCAGTCCGACCTCCTCATAAATCTCTCTTTCGACACATCCTTCCAGCGACTCGCCCGGCTCGACGAAGCCAGCGATGCAGCTAAAGCGCTTGCCCCAGCCCGGTTTGTGCGTGAGCAGCATGCGTTCTCCATCGTGGATGAGGACGAGGATCGCTGGTGTGACAGGTGGGTAGCTTGAATAACCGCACTGTGGACAGACACGCCCCCAGGTACCCGGCATAGGTCTGGTGAGATCGCCGCTTCTTGGGCAGTAGCGACTGCTCTGCTGCCACGCGACGATCTCGGTAGCATAGCCGATCAGACCCTGAAATAACTCGTCGATGCGCCCGAACAGGCCGCGCAGCGTCACTTCTTGCCAACCCCTGGACAAGACAAAATCCGGTCCCACCTCGCAGGCCAGACAAGGCTGCCCGTTCAATAATCCCAGGTACAGTACTGTTGTCGGCTGCAACCGCGCGCGTATCTCATCGTCGCCCTCGATCAGCGTGTAGCCAGCGTCGATGCTCTGCACCAGTGCACGGTCAGCGCGCAAAGGCAGCCAGTAGGCGCGTCCGGGTGCAGGTTGGGACGGAGGATAGGCGCGTGTAAATGTGAGTGTCATGGTTGATTTCATTCCTATTGGTGGAGGATAGCAACATTGCAGTAATCGTACCATGTGAGTACGCGCTGTGGCAATTTCTCGGCAGAGAATTGCCAGGATTCCCTGTGAGGTTAAGCATCGATATATGCGTAGTATATGTCAGTACGACCAAAGAAAACGAATTGCTGAAGGGGAACGAAGATTCTACAACCTCGTTTAGTATCGGGTGCCAGGGAGTTTCCCCAAAGCTCTTCATTATTCCATGTCCATTTGCGTAAAGTGTTCCCTTTTGTAACACCCTTATTCCTGAAGGAGGACTTGATGACCAGGAGACCTTATCGTACACTTATGACGGTATTCCCTTTCCTGTGGCTACTTGCCCTGCTGGTCAGTTCTTGTGGTCCCACAGGCGCTTCAACATCAAATAGCAGCGGCAGTAGTAATAACAACAGCGGCCAACCTGTAAAGGGCGGCACCTGGACGGATGACCTCTACGAAGAGCCGGGTTCGCTTATCCCCAACGGTTCTTCCGAGACCTATGCCTTTTTGATGGATCAGTCGATCTGGGCACCCTTATTCCTTGGCAAGCCCGATGGCACTATCACCGCTGGCGCAGCACAGGAGATCCCAACGACGGCAAATGGTGATATTTCTTCGGACCTTAAAACATGGACGTTCAAACTCAGGCCAGGTATGAAGTGGTCCGATGGGCAGGCATACGATGCAAGGGACGTAGACTACACCTGGAAGTTGTGGAACAATCCCAATTTCGGTGCTTCGATCACTACCGGTTTCAGCCTGATCAAGTCCGCGGCAGTCTCGCATGATAATCTGTGGATC
>JALYTQ010000342.1 GCA_030854195.1 Chloroflexota bacterium | reverse complement strand
GGCGGCAACGTCGGCTGCAAATTTTCTCAGCTCGATCTCCAGCCAGGACTATAATCAAGCATATCAGTACCTGGGTCCGGCCATTACGCTTTCGCTCCAGAAGGACCAATTTACGCAGCAAGGGCAAAATGCCGATCGCTGCTATGGCGTCGTGAAGAATTATCAGCAGGTCGCCAATAGCGCGACCAGTCAGGGCAATACGCAGAGCTATAGCTACACGATTACACGCGCAAAGCTCAATAAGACCTATGAGCTACGCATCACCCTGCAACAGGATCAATATAATCAGTCAACCTGGCGCATTACCGATTACGGCGGCGACCTGGGGCCAGGACAGGGAAATACCTGTAAGTAGATACGCAATCTATGCCTATCAGCCAGCGCGTATATTGCAAAGCGCTAGCTGATAGGCCATTTTATTACCATGTCGCAGCAGGATGTCAGGAGAAAGCGTTCTGTCCCGTTATCGCCTGCCCAATGATTAAGGTATGGATGTCGTCTGTGCCTTCATACGTGAAGACAGACTCCAGGTTATTCATATGGCGGCTGATAGGATATTCCAGGGTGATGCCGTTGGCACCGAGCACGCTACGTGCGGAACGGGCTGTTGCGAGCGCTTCACGCACATTGTTGCGTTTCGCGACCGAGACCTGTACAGGATGCAGAAGCCCTTCGTCCTTTAATCTCCCCAGCTGCAGGGCCAGCAGTTGCGCCTTAATCAACTCAGTTGCCATATTCACCAGTTTCTGCTGCACGAGCTGGAAGCTGGCGATCGCGCGCTTGAACTGTACGCGCGACTTTGCATAGTCCAGCGCGACCTCGTAGCAGGCGCGAGCCGCGCCGTTCGCGCCCCAGGCGATGCCGAAGCGCGCCTCGTTCAAGCAGGAGAGCGGACCGCGCATACCGCGTACGCCAGACAGCATATTCTCAGCCGGAATGCGACAATCTTCGAAATGCAGCTCAGAGGTAATAGAGGCGCGCAGGGATAACTTATGGTGAACATCGCTGGTCGTAAAGCCGGGCGTGCCCCGCTCGACCAGGAAACCACGCACGCCCTCATCGGTGCGCGCCCAGACGACGGCGACATCGGCGATGCTGCCATTGGTGATCCACATCTTCGTCCCATTGAGGATATATGTATCCCCATCGCGGCGCGCATTCGTAGTCATACTGGAGGGATCGCTACCCGAGTCGGGCTCGGTCAGTCCGAAGCAGCCGATAGCTTCACCGCGCGCCATACGCGGGAGCCAGTGCTGTTTCTGCTCCTCAGTCCCATAAGCGTGGATGGGAAACATAGCCAGCGATCCCTGCACGGAGACAAACGAACGCAGGCCACTATCGCCAGCCTCCAGCTCCTGACAGGCCAGACCGTAGCTGACCGCACTTAACCCTGCACAACCGTAGCCCTCAAGGTGCATTCCCAGGAGGCCAAGCTCGGCAACTTCAGAGATAAGAGGACGCGGGAAGGTGCCAGCCTCGAAATGCTCACCAATGATGGGCTGCACGCGCTCCTGCACAAATTTGCGCACAGTATCGCGCACCATACGCTCTTCCTCAGTCAGAAGATGATCGATATTATACAGATCGGTGGCCGACGGTATCTTTTGCTCAACGGCTGATTGTGCCATGACATCTGCTCCCCTTCGTAGGTAAACCGCTTCCAGAACGCGCTCTTCGCTGAGCGCCACTCTGGTTATTATAGCGCAGATGGGCACGTTGCTGCCCAGGGCAGATGATGATACCTGTTGGAGTTGGCGGGCTGGCGGCTCAGGCTGTTAACCCGTCAACTCCAACACATACTTGTCCTAATGCGATAGCAGGACATCGCCACAGACGATAGAGTCGTCGCTTGTTTGCGTCATCATATCTGTTGTCAGGTGAACGCTGATATACCAGCCTATAGCAGGCAGGGACGATACGCCTGAGATGACCGTTGTAGAACTCCCTCTGCCCGCGCTATTGGCAACGATGGGCTTGAGATCATACAAAGGCTTACCCGCGTTGCCGCAGCTCCCGCTGTGAATATGCGCGGCATGCACGCTCCCAGGTGCCAGACCCTGAAGAGACAGCGCGACTTTCAACTTGTTCCCGGAGAGGGTGAGCTGAGCATCCCCGCTGGCCGCCTGATTCGGCGCTGGCGTGGTACCTAGCAGAACCTGGATTCTCTGTGCACGCGTCGTTGTAGCTTTAAGGTTGGCAATATTGCCGCAGCTTATGGGTAAAAACTGGTTTGCGGGACTCATGCCAGGGCCATTGTGCACATTGATATACCAGCCTGTAGCCGGGATACCGCCCGTTACGTTCTTGATAACCGAGGTGCTACTCCCAGAACCGGTCTCATCGGCGATCACATCCTGCAGCGGATAGACAACGTTACCGGCCTTTGCGCAACTACCCGCGTGAATATGCGCCGGGTGTTTACTGTCAGGCACCAGCCCGAGCAGCAGAATGTTCACAGTGAGCGCGTGCGTGGCCGGGTCCCACGCCAGATCAGCGGTACCGGCAGGACTATGCTTGAGCATGACGGAAGCGGTCGTCGCTGAGTTCCCCGGCGTAGAAGATGGTGTGGTGTTGGACGCCGTAGCGTCGTTGCCACATGCCGTGAGCAGGGCTACGGCGAACAGAGCTAAAAGAATGGTACGAACGCTTTTACTTGTAATCAAAAACATATGAGATTGGCCTTCCTTTCCCCTCTAACTACATTGCTACATGTAGCGTATATATTACAGTATAGCGCGCGATACAAGTATCACATCTTCTTACGACTGTACATTTATACTCGTCATAAGTATCTATTTGCTGCTACCCAGGTTTACTGACAGGCATATGCAACTCATCAGTAGGGAGACCTGTGATAAAATAGTTGCCATATATAAAGACAGGGTGTACAATCGGGAACATGGAAAATTTCTGGCAAGCATTAGAAAAACCTATCTTTATCCTCGCGCCGATGGAAGATGTGACGGATACCGTGCTCAGGCAGGTTATTGCCCGTTGCGGGAAACCTGCTGTCTTTTTTACCGAATTTACCAACGTCGAAGGCATGTTTTCAAAAGGGGCAAAACACGTTATCCATCGCCTGCAATATACAGAGATAGAACGGCCTCTGGTCGCCCAGATCTGGGGAACCCGGCCTGAAAACTTCTTCAAGGCCGCGAAGAGACTCATTGAGATGGGCTTTGATGGTATTGACCTGAATATGGGCTGTCCCTCTTCTGGCGTCGCGCAAAAGGGAGCCTGTTCAGGGCTTATCAATAACAGACCGCTTGCCAAAGAGATTATTGATGCAACCAAAGAAGGAGCCGCTGGAGAGATACCTGTCAGCATCAAGACAAGACTGGGCTTCCGGGCCATCGACTTTGAGTGGATCGCCTTTGTCCTCGCGCAAAAGCCTGCTGTACTGACCGTTCACGCACGGACCGTTGCCGAAATGTCCAAAGTTCCGGCCCATTGGGATCTGCTGAAAACCGTTGTTGATATGCGAAACGCGCTGAGCAGCACGACGCTGATCATAGGCAACGGTGATGTAAAATCACTTCACGATGCGCGGCAAAAAGTTGCTGAAGTTGGAGCAGACGGTGCTATGATAGGAAGGGGCATTTTTGAGAATCCCTACCTCTTTTCAGAAACGACCACGCTAAGTGATAAAACGCCGCAAGAAAAAATGCAGCTCCTGCTTGACCACATGCACCTCTGGCAAGCCATCTGGGGAGATAGCAAGCATTTTCCCGTACTACGCAAGTTCTTTAAAGTCTACGCGAACGGCTTTCCGGGCGCGCAGGAGCTACGCATACAACTGATGGAAACGCAAACTCCTGAAGAGACAGAACGTGTTGTAGCAGCATTTTTACGGGCGCTCTCTTTTTGAGGCTGCTCCACTTTCACGAAGGCCAGGAACCTTTGGGTGAGCACACCAATTGCTCGTAAGCAACATAACCCCTCTCCTCCCCTGGCATCATCTATCCTACGCTTCCGTTACTCCACAAATATTGAGTGTATAGGAGGCAGCCTGTGTTTACATAGGCTGCCTCTTATTAAGAGAGGATACGTACAGCTCCTGAGAGAATTTGCCAACGTTCGTCCTGAAATAGCCATACACGCAAATAGCGGCAGAGAGCTTCAACAGGTTTTCCCTGCAATTGCACTTTTACATTCGCTTTTACTGCAACAATTGCACTTTCTCCATGCAACTGCATCACTGGTTCTTCGACAAACTCCACTGCTGTCTGAACTACAGCTCCCGAAGCATGACTTTCGATGTCATCGCGTTTTCCCTGCACATTTCCCTCGACATCGATAAACACCAGATCATCGTGTATTAATCGCTCCAGGGCCTGCACATCATTCTTCACCATTGCTTGTTGAAGCTGCCGCTCGACATCGCGAATTTCGTCAAGAGAGTGACTCATATCTTATACCTTTCATTTGGGTCAAAAAGTAGCACATGCTTGCTTCCGTCATAATAACCTACTGCTAGTATAGAGAACGGCTGCTGTATTTACTAGTCCCTTTCCTCTTCGTCTTCTGCGGCTCAATCTGCTGTCCCTTGTGTTTTGAGTGAAGTTACTCACATGTGCTGTTGGCTGCAAATGGCCTTTGCGATCACTTTGGCCCCAAACCAGGTAGAAAATCACACTATGTATACCCTAAAGATTTGTTCAAGGGTGCCGATACTTTTCTATGGGGAAGAAAAAAACCATAGGAGCAACCGGGAAGGAGGTGCAACGTCTCGAATTGGTGGGTGTCAACAGGGTGCAGATGAAATACTCGCTGCTCCCTTAACAACACCCAGAGGCATTGTATTGTATCTGTGCCCACCCCCCTAGTAGTGAGCACACAGAACAATTACTGATGTCGTGATAAGAAACTAAACCAAGTACCCACATTGTCGTGAGCAACTGCGAATGATCTCTCGTTTGTGCCGTAAACGTTC
>JALYTQ010000341.1 GCA_030854195.1 Chloroflexota bacterium | reverse complement strand
AGGTCATGCCGGTTGCGCGCAATATGTTGCGCATTAAGGGCTGTAGCCGCGTAGAGATCCGTCCGCTTGAGAGCACGTCTTCACAGGATGAGGACTCTCCGTTGGCCGTTTTGAATACGAGCGATCTGTACTGGGGAAGCCCAGTTTCATAAAGCTTACTGGACCTTGCCCCGCGCTGCAATGGGCCAGATAGCCTCGATGCTGCCATGACGATGCGCGTAATAGGTATCGTGCAGGTTGATCGTGGTATCGCAGTGGCTCGGGACAAGTCCCATGCGCCCGCCAATCCGCATGGCCCTGGCAGTAGCGCCTGCTGTTTCTTCAGCATCCCATTCTAACAGGCCATGTTCGTCTCCGAAGTGGCTATAGCGTACCCCTGGCAAATCCCTGGGTTGCGCCATCCCGCTATCGGTCGAGAGCGATTTCAGTCCAGCATCGACGATTGCCCGGTGCGGAGCCGGTCGGCTAATCACCGTTGCGAGCACGGTCAGCGCCGACGCGTAGATGGGACCGAGCGCGTGCTGGTAGTCGGTATCCATAAAGATGAAGGAGCCGGGCTGGACCTCCGTCACGGCGGGATAGCTCGCGCATATCTCCGCCGTACCGGTTCCGCCCGTGGTGACGATCTCGCAGGGAAAGCCAGCGGCTCGCAGGTCAGCTACCGTTGCGGTAAGAATTTCCATCGATTGGCGGCAGAGCCGTTCCCGCTCGAAGGCGTCAGCGATATGTTGCAGGTGTCCCTCGTAGCCCTGGACGCCGCGCAGGCGCAAGAAGCTGAATGCTGCTAGCTGCCGGGCAAGCTGGAGCGTCGCCTTCCCTGGCTGTACCCCGCAGCGATGCTGCCCAACGTCCACTTCGATCAGTATATCAAGCGACTGCTGAATGCGCTCCATAGCTTGATTGAGGGCGGCTGCACCTTCCAGGCTATCTACGACCACCTTCACTTGGCGATGGTTTTGTACTAGCTGACTGAGCCTGTCCAGCTTTGGTGTCCCGACGATCTCGCTGGTAATCAAGAGATCCTCAATGCCCGCCTGAGCCATAACCTCGGCCTCGCTGAGCTTGGAGACGCAGCCTCCAAGCGCGCCTGCCGCCAATAAGAGCCGGGCAATCTCAGGACATTTCGCGGTCTTCAGATGCGGCCTGATGCGCGCATTGCTCCCCTGCAAGCGCTCCTGCATAGTGGCAATATTCCTCTCCATAAGCTCCAGGTCCACGAGCAACGCGGGAGTATCGAGGGCCGCGAGCGTATCTCCGACGCGGGGTTGGTACATAGATTTTTCCTCCTGCCTGTATGGTGGTGAACTATAGAATTGCTTATCACCAGCATGCTATCACACATAGGGCTTCATCCCAAATTATACTCATCTTGACATTAGAACATAGGTTCAGTATACTACGCATATGCTAGTGCAAATGCTCCCAGATACAATGACGAAACTCGCCCAGATGGGTGATGCGACGATCTACGAACCTGCTGGCGACCAGCCGCAGCAGGAGCGCCGTCACGCCGTGTATCAGTCGCGCAGCCTTGCCGAGTGCATCACGAACGTCGCCACGCCGAGGGGCTCGCTGCCTATTTTGAAGGCTATGTTAACAACAGCTTGCGAGCGAAACTGTTTCTACTGCCCCTTCCGCGCCGGGCGCAGCAAGATGAAGCGCCTCACCTTCTCACCGGACGAGCTGGCGGGCGGACTGGACACGCTCCAGCGCGCAGGCAGGGTGCAGGGCATGTTTCTGTCGTCGGGCATTATCAAGGGGAGCGTCACGACGCAGGACAAAATCCTCGACACGGCTGAGATCGTGCGCAAACGCTATGATTACAGAGGCTACCTGCACCTCAAAGTCATGCCCGGCATCCAATACGAGCAGTTGTACCGCCTGATGCAGCTCGCCGATCGCGTCTCGGTCAACCTGGAGGGGCCAACGCAGGAGCGCCTTAACGCCCTTGCTCCCAAGAAAGATTTCTTGCGCGAACTGCTCACTATGTTAGAGATGGCGGAAACGATCCGCCGTGACCATCCCCAGCAGAGGCTCGCCCGCACCGTTACGCAGTTCGTCGTGGGCGCGGTCGGCGATACCGATCAAGAACTACTCTCCCTCAGCAACCGCCTGTACCGCGAGATGGGCCTGACGCGCGCTTACTATTCCGGCTTCCAACCCGTCGAGCAGACCCCCTTCGAAAATCTTACTGCCACCGATCCTCTGCGCGAACACCGCCTCTATCAGGCCAGCTTTTTACTGCGCGACTACGGCTGGCGGGTGGAGGATCTGCCTTTCCTCGCCGATGGTAACATGCAACTGGAGAGTGACCCCAAGCGCGCCTGGGCCGATCGGCACCTGCGCGCCACCCCACTCGAAATTATGACGGCCAGCCGCGCCCAATTGCTACGCGTGCCGGGCATCGGACCAAAGGGTGCTGCTGCCATCCTACGCGCTCGTCGCCTCGGCCACCTCACCGAACTCACCCACCTACGCAACCTGCGCATCGCCGCACCGGAGCAGGCCGCGCCCTACATTCTGCTAGATGGGCGTAGACCTGCTCTTCAAATGAACCTGTTTCAATAAGCAAAAATGCCTGTAGTGTTGCACAATTTTGTGTGCAGTCAGCGGGAAAGAGTTGCCCAACGGTATCAGCTTCGTTCTTATTCATAGATAGAGATTAACGACAGCTTATTTATGCTTTAATAGTAGTTAAGGTAAGACCATGCAAATAAATGCAGAACGCTTTTTCGAGGAGGGGAATGGTATTAAGAGCAATAAATATCGCACAAGGACGCTACTGGAAAAGGATTGAGCAACAACGTTTTGCGATACTACAAGGGGATCGAACGGCGTTAGCCACCGAGCAACCCAGACTGGATGTAGCTTCAGTGCAACTACCCTTGACCATTAAGTTGCGTTACACGAAAGAGTTTGTGCTTTTGCTAACAGGAGCAACGTTGCTGCTAGCATTCTTTTTTGCTGGAACCCTTACCTTGAGTGGCCCCTGGTTTTTCCCCTCGAATGCTCTGCTTTTCTTTCTAGTGATTTTCTTTATTGTGGTGGCTTTCTTTATTGTTATAATAATGATTGTAGTGCGTTTCAATCCAGGTCATCAGGAGATCGAAGTGAAAGAGAAGCGTATTACTGCACGATACGTAGGAAAGGTTGCGACAGTCGAGTGGGAAGAGGCGCGCCTGTTTGCAATGTATAATACATTTGGGACACAGAAAAACGGAGCGGCTATTACCCATGAGCTATCGAGCGCGCGGGATATAGTGCGCTGGACCTGGGTGCGGCACAAGACGTTCTTTGTAAGTCAGGAACCCACGGTTCCACTTGATGAACATAACAGGCAGATGCAAGAGCTGCTAGCGCTGGTACAGGCGAAAACTGGGCTGCCATTATATGATTTGCGGCACTAATAAAGAGGATGTCGATAACAATGCACCAGATATCAGTTGCTTGCTAGAGGCATGGAGTATTCAGAAGGAGAAGACAAGATATGCGTCACTGGATCGTATGGCTGCTCTGTACCCTTGCTATCGTGGCACTCAGCCTTTTCATCTGGGATGCCTACACAGAAGCATCGGGTCATCCACTTCTGGGGGCATTTTCCCACCTTCTCCTATGGATCGCGGGAGTGGTTTTTCTGCTGGCCAGTGTTTCTGTAGCATTGCAACTTGCTCGATATACGCAATCTGTCCATAGTAATGAGGCACCATCTCGTCGCTCTCGCTTTGGCTTTAAAGCTCCCTCTTTTAAAGCGCGCCCTCCCGAAATGCTGCGTAGTGGCATGAATCCAGATCCACGAGCATGGGATGAAAACGAGAATCTACCACCAGACAGGTCCAACATGTAAAGAGGCTATGAGTGCGCCGCAACAGTCGTCGCCGTTGCCGGATACCGCTACCCTTTATTTAGCCAATCTCTCACATCATTCCGGCCAAAACAGAAGACTCCGTACCTCTCCTTGAACTTGACATATCGATTGTAATCGT
The DNA here is from genome assembly GCA_030854195.1 of Chloroflexota bacterium. GTDB lineage: Bacteria > Chloroflexota > Ktedonobacteria > Ktedonobacterales > Ktedonobacteraceae > JACDAE01. Next base: position 964 of record JALYTQ010000341.1, on the reverse strand, counting down.
TTACAATAAAGGTGAAACAACAACGTTTGAGAAGCGATGAAGCTGCCGCGAGCAACGATAAAAAGATAAAGGCTCTGAGAAGAATGAAAACGATCTACTGCTCTCGGCTCAAGCGATAAAGAGATAACAACTCTTTTGCTGGGTGGAGAGAGCATGCAAACACATAATGGAGGAGAGTAATGGATGCTATAAAGCACTACTTGATGGATATGGATGGCGTTATCGTACGCGGCACGGATTTGATACCTGGCGTAGCGGACTTTATACAGCGCTTGCGCGCCCAGAATATTCCTTTCCTGATCCTTACCAACAATTCGCAGTACACGCCGCGCGATCTACAGGTGCGCCTGGCGTATCTAGGACTCGATGTGCCGCCCGAAGCCATCTTCACGTCCGCGCTGGCAACCGCGCAGTTCCTGCACGACCAGAGGCCAGGGGGGCGCGCCTATGTCATCGGCGAATCCGGCCTGACAACGGCGCTGCATGATCTGGGCTACATCTTGACCGATCAGGATCCGGAGTACGTGGTGCTGGGCGAGACGACCACGTACAGTTTCGAGCGTATAACGCATGCCATTCGTTTTGTGGAGGCCGGTGCGCGCTTCATCGCCACCAACCCCGACGTGATGGGTCCCGGTCAGGGTGGCATTGTTCCCGCGACTGGTGCCGTTGCCGCTTTAATTAGCGCGGCGGCGGGCGTTAAGCCCTACTACGTCGGCAAACCGAATCCGCTGATGATGCGAACGGCCCTGCGCAAAATGAACGCTCATTCGGAGAATTCCGTCATGATCGGTGACCGCATGGATACCGATATCATTGCAGGCATCGAGAGCGGCTTGCGCACCGTCCTGGTGCTCACTGGAGTCACCAGTCGCGCACAAATCGAGCGCTTCCCCTATCGCCCGACCTGGGTATGTGAGTCGCTCGCTGATGTTGACCTGGAACTCACATACGCGCTGGGTAA
>JALYTQ010000340.1 GCA_030854195.1 Chloroflexota bacterium | reverse complement strand
CCTGTCTGTACGTGTTCTGTGTTTGACATAGTGCTGTTCCTCTCTTTTCATGTGCCTCTCTCAATATGATAGCATCGAAAGCGGTCATAAATGATCCTATAAGGAGACATATTTTTGTTCCAGGCCGCTTCTCAATCCGAAAAAAACGATTGGGATAATACATATGTGCATTATCCCAATCGCAATTTTATACGGGCTGGCGCGGCTTTACAGGCCGTTTCAGTTAGCCCTGTTTAACACTCGCTATGCCCACAGTTATAGCACTTCCGGCATCCCTCCTCGAATACCAGCGTGTTACAACCGCATTCTGGACACAGGTTTCCGGTCACGTTCAACTGGCCCAGTTGTAGAGAACTATTGGCACTGTTCGGTTCCGCGTGGCCGTTACGGTTATGCTCGTTCTCACTGCTCTGTTGCGCCTCCTCTTCGCTCGTGGGCTGGATGGACTCCATGTGCAGTTCGAGTGCGCGCGCCACGGCGTCGGGCAACGAACGCACCTGTTGCGGACCGAAGCCGACGGAGCGACTCCCGCCGATGCCGCGCAACTGCTCCGCGATCTCCTGTGCTCGGTCGGTCTGCGACAAGGGGCTCAGGATACGCAGGTTGAACGAAATCAGGCGACCCAGCGCCTCTGCCAAGGCCGCGATATCGCTACCTGCCTTGCCCACGTTGACGAAGACCTCCAATGGCCCATGTTCATCACTGTTCACCGTGATGTTGATGGTGCCTTCAGGAGCCTTGACGTTGCGGGTGTAGCCATGCACTACAGCGGGCCGTGCCTTCAGACCTTGATGAATCGAGGTGATAGGCTCGACCGTCGTAACCTGGGCAGCCTTCTCAGCCGCCTTCTTCTCGTCCTCGACGCGAGTAAGCACGGCGTCGCGTGAGCCATCGCGGTAGTAGGTAATGCCTTTGCAGCCCGTCTCGTAGGCGAGGCGGTAGAGCTTCTGCACCTGCTCGACGGTGTGGTCGTTGGGCGCGTTAACTGTCTTGCTGATGCTAGAGTCGGTATAGCTTTGCACCATCGCCTGCACGCGCACATGCTCTTCAGGCGTCAGATCCTTGGATGCGACGAAGTAGCCAGGCGTCGTCTCGTTGGGATGCTTATCGCGCCACTCTTCGAGCAGCGGATGGTACAGGATGTGCTCGCCCGTGCGGTCGCGCCGGATCATCGCGAAGTCGTAGACCGGCTCGATGCCCGAACTGACGCCCGCCAGCAGACTTGTCGTGCCCGTCGGTGCCTGGGTCAACAGAACGGCGTTGCGAATGCCCTGCTTCTTGATCTTCTCCTGCACCTGCTTAGGCAAGCGTTTAATGAACTTGCCCTGCATGTACTTGTCGCGCTCAAATCTGGGGAATGGCCCCTTCTCCGCCGCGTTGTCCGCCGAGGCATCATAGGCGGCGTCGCGGATCGTCGCGTAGATGCGCTCGATCGTCGGAAGGGACTCTTCGCTGCCATAGGCGATCTTCATCTTGATTAGCGCATCCGCCAGCCCCATCGTCCCCAGACCGGTGCGCCGCGTGCCCAGTTGTGCCTCCCTGTTCTCCTCAATGAAGTACTCGTTGGCATCCACCACATTGTCCAGGAAACGCATCGCGGTCCTGCTGACCTCCGCCAGTCGCTCCCAGTTCATCTTGCCATTTTTGACGAATGCTGACAGGTTTATCGCCCCCAGGTTGCACACGCCAAAAGGCGGTAGACCCTGCTCTCCACATGGATTCACACAGCGAATATTCTCGTAGTACCATGTATTCGACTCTTTATTGTAGCGGTCGATGAACACCATCCCAGGCTCAGCCGACTCCCACGCAGAGGTGCAGATCAGATCCCAGAGCTTGCGCGCTGGAATGGTCTTCTTGACCTCGCCTTGCCAGATCAGATCCCAATCGGCCTCGTCCTTAACCGCCTGCATAAAGGCGTCGGAGATACAGACAGAGAGGTTGGCGTGCTCGATCTTGCCCGCCGTGCGCTTGACTGTAATGAACTCTTCGATGTCTGGATGATTGTCGTCAAGCATGAGCATGAGAGCGCCGCGACGACTATTAGATGTGTAGAGACCACCACCGGAGAGCAGATGTATGTCGTCTACCTCGAAATCGTATACCTGTGAAGGGCCAAGTGGTGTGATAGAGATGATGGCATCGGGGAGTACGCCGAGCAAGGCATCAAGACGCTCTATCATGGCGACACCACCTGCTGCTGAGATGCGCTCGCGTACTCTTGTCAATGCGTAGTGTGATACGCGTGTTTTTGTGGAGTCAAAAAGCCCTTGATAGTAACGGCCTGGAATATCTAGTGCGCTCCATACCTCCATCGGGTAGTTGCTTCTATGGCTACGCAGTCCTACATGTTTCTGGTCCTTATGGCTGATGACAAAGTCGCTGAATCGCTCCTTGAATTGTGCTCCGGTGATAATCAAACGATGTATTGGCAACCAGCCTTGAGCAGTGCGGTTCTGTGTAGTAATATGCGAAACAATGCCATTTGCTATGAGGAGTAACTGCATATCTTCCAATATCTCACGGCTGACACTGTCGATACCGTAGCCGCCTTTTTTACCACGATCGCAGCCATCTGCCTCAAAGTAACCTGCAATAAAAGCGCCCATAACATCGGATGGTGAGCGGAAGACGGCTTCAGGGACGCGAACATACGCGGCCTTTTTCTTGAGAAGATCGTTCTCTTGCAGCCATTCTATTAATATGCGAGAGTAAGCTCTGATATTTGTGCATGCTCCATCACCAGGGCTGACTTTTGCCTCAATAGAGAACAAGTCTTTGAAGAGCATAACAAGTTTCTGCTGTACGTCGGGCTGATTATTTGCTACTGCCAGTGAGATACCCTTTTCGTCCTGCCAGGTCACTTTTTTGCCTGTGACTACATAACCATCCCCGTAGAAATAGCCTAGCAAGTAGGCCAGTTCAGGTGTGAGGTGAGTTGGTAGTGTGATAGTTTCGTTGAGCGTAGTGCTCATCTTTGAGCGGACATAAGGGCTTGATGCAAGTGGGACAAATTCGGTATGATGCTTGACTCCCTCACCTAGTAGAAGGAGGATCTCATCGCCCTCTTCAAGTTCACGCAAAGGTACAGTGATAATCTTACCATCGCGTAACACTCCCATCTTATGGTCAAGCGTAACGCGGACACGATAGCCACGGCTGGTCGTTACTTCGTAGAGATCTTTGATGCCGTTGCGGAAGACCGTCGTGAAGGGGTGTAATCCCTTGTGCGTTTGCGCCTGGATTATTTCACCGCTATCGAGCCGATCTGCTAATTCTTTGGTACGGATTAAGCCTTTATCGGTAGCAATGCGTTCGTCGGGACCAAAGCAACCGCCCTGTTGAATCACATCGCCCGTCGCAACCGAGTACAGTTGTGCCCACGAGCAGGGACCCGACGCCGTGCCGTTGACGGTCTTAATGTAGGAACCACGCGGTCGCAATGAAGAGAGGTTGATGCCGACGCCGCCGCCACGCGCCATAATCTCAGTCATGAGTTTCAGGTTATCGAGAATGCCATGGCGACTATCTTCTGGACTAGGTATCACGAAACAGTTTGAGACGACGACACCGGCTGAAATGAACGAGTGATCTTCCTCAACCTCGATATCCATCACGATGCCAGAATAGTTTTCGACCGCGATTGTGTCTATTGGCACCCATTGGAGGTTATTATATTCAAAATCGCCTTTGTCGTTGTCATATACAATGGTGACATAATCCCCAGGTTTAACGTCTTTGGCGGGAATCCAATCCGGCTCATGCTGCAAGCGTAGACCATCACGAGACTTATGGGTGTTTACCCATTCTGAACGGATAAGGTGTACTTTGTGGTCGCCAGTCACGCGCAAATCGTCGTAGTCTATTTTCTTCGGTCGGATGATGTAGAGCGTTTCCTCTGTCTCACGCTCAAAGCGATGTAAGACTGGACGCAGACGATTGCGATGTGTTACTACAAGATCGCCAATCTTGATCTCAGAAATTGGTCGATAGCCATCTGCTGTAAGCACTTCCTGATCGGGCGGCATACAGTTATAATATGTCACCTGGTGGCCCGAACCAGCGCCCGCGAGGATACGACCGCCGGGCACAAACTGGAACTCCGTCAGCGCGTCAAAAAACTTCTGTTCCCACTCTGCCCGCTTCTCATCGGTCGTCTCTATCGCTGCGATGCCACGCGCAACTCGCGCCCACAACTGTTCAGGATAGAACTCCAGGGGATTTCCAGAGGGGTCTTTGAGTGAGTAGCGGTCCATGAAGACCTTCTGGCGAATACCGTCCAGCTGCGTGATCTGCTGGTCGCCTTTCGAGTTCTGTGAGGAATGCTCCTGCTGTTCTAACATCCGTGACTACTCCTTTTTTCCATGTGTCGCATTATGAAAACCAGGCGACCCGCGTGGCCAATGCGAGCCGCTGGCCTTGAAATACTTCTCGTAGCGGAGGCTCCGCAATTCAGTATACTCGTAATAAACCAGAATTTCAAGGCTTTTGGCACAAGATGTTGATTTTTTAATAATGTGGACACAAGATGTTGATGGGGCTGGCTGTATGGTATGATAGAGTGCGCGGGGAAGGAAAATGCTCTTCCCTATTGTACCGCAAACGGGCTTGATTGTCGCCAGTACTTTTGGAGGATATTTTTATGCGCGCCGAGATACTTTCGTGCGGGACTGAGCTCCTGCTGGGTCATATTACTGACACCAACGCAACCTACCTTGCTCAGAACCTCTCACCTCTGGGCATCGACCTGTTCTTTGTCTCGCAGGTAGGAGACAACCAGGGGCGTATCGTTGAGACGTTGCGGCGCGCGTGGGAGCGCTCGGACCTGATTATCATGACTGGCGGACTGGGACCGACCGAAGACGACCTCGCCCGCGAATCAATCAGCGCCCTGCTCGGCGAGACGATGCAGGTTGATCCCGCACTGGAGGCTGATCTGCGCGCAATGTTCGCC
>JALYTQ010000339.1 GCA_030854195.1 Chloroflexota bacterium | reverse complement strand
TATACATATGGCTGCCATTGGTGGCGTGCCAGACCTGCACCGTCTGGTCAGTACCCGCCGAGGCGACGTACTTGCCATTGGGCGACCAGGCGACCGTCCAGAGCCGATCGCTATGCCCGCGATAGGTGTAGAGAAGCGCGCCCTGTCCGTCAGTCGTTGCGGTGGAGTTGAGCGCGCCCATTCCATTTTTGTGCTGTGCCAGAAAGATGGCGGTACCCCCTGCGGCGAGCAGCGCCACGCCTGCCAGACCCACTATCACCGCGCGCCTGCTAACGCTGCGTGGCCGCGCGAGCGGTGGGAGCGCTGGTGCCTCCTCGCCAACAGCGGAACCTTCTGAAGCAGCGGGGAAAGCCTCTTCAGAAGAAAGCGGTGCCGTCGTCGAAGACTCCTGCGCCTCTTCGACATCCGGTCCAGACGGCACAGGCGTCTCCAATGTCCTGGTGAGCACGACGGTACCAACCGATAAAGCCTGCTCAGGGTGCTCCTGTATCACCCTGAAGACCTCGTCATAGCCCGGTTCCTGCTGGCACGCCTGCTCCAGAGCGTGGGCGAAATCCTTTATCGTGGCAAAGCGCTGCTGTGGATCTTTCGCGAGCCCCTTCAACACGATCTCCTCGATCGCCTGAGAGAGGTCGGGACGCCGCTCGCGTAGTGAAGGGGGAGGGACCAGTGTGTGCTTTACCGCAACCTCGGTAAAAGATCCACTGAACGGGCGCGCCCCGCTCAACCACTCGTAGACCACGATCGCCAACGAATACTGGTCGCTATTGAACACAGGCTGAGACTGAATCTGCTCCGGTGCCATATAGGAGATGGTGCCCGCGAGATCCTGGATGCTGCGCGTGCTATTATAATGCGTGCTCTGCGCCATGACAGCGATGCCAAAGTCGCTCAGCAGAATCTCGTGGCGCGCCCCGATCAGCATATTCTCCGGCTTCACATCGCGGTGAATGACCCTGCTATCGTGCGCGTACTGCAAGGCATCGGCGATCTGGTTGACATAACTCACGACCAATGGCAGGGCCAGCGCCACGCCTCTAGGATAACGTTTACGCAACGTCCCATTGGGCGCGTAGTCGACGACCAGGAAAGGCATCGCGCCCTCGATGCCGAACTCAAGCACGCGTACGATGTGCGGGTGTACCAGACGAGCGATGGTACGCGCCTCCGTACGGAAGTGGTCGGCTTCATTTTCAGATAATTGTGCATGTAGGACTTTAATCGCAGCAAGGGTATCGAGATAAATATGTTCGCCCAGGTACACTTCCGCGAAGCCACCAGTGCCAAGCAGGCGAGTCAGGCGATAGTTCCCAAGCTGTTGTCCCACGCGATCTGCCATGGTCATTTTCCTTGTGCACACTAGAAAATAGGTCGGAGATCGTCTTCAGTATCTGATGCAAAAATACTTGACCTGCTCAAATGCGTTCTGGTAGTATGAGATACAGCAGACGGTGTGACGAGTCGTGGCAGGCGCTCCCGTTTTTTCTCATGCCATCAATCCGTTACAGAATACTGTAATAGGATACTGCACTATTGTAGGTAATAATGGTGGGTACGTCAAGCACACAGGGCTAAAAAACTATGATTGCAACTCAAAATAAACTCATCAATAAAATTGGTTTCTGGGCAGCCTTCGTTGCATTCGTTGGTGCAGTTGGTTATATCGTGAGCGTACCTCTGCAGATTTTTAATGTTGTTAGCCCTTTGCAGGACTCAATAATCGCCTTTGGTTCTTCGCTCATTATTGCGACCCCATTCCTGCTTGCTATGCTCGCACTCCACTATACAGTTCCAGAGGAGAAGAAGTTCTGGACTCATGCAGCGGTAGTCTTTGCAGTCATTTATACAACTTACAACACACTGAATTACGTTGTCCAACTAACAACTGTGATACCGGCAGGGTACTCTTGGACCATTGAAAACCAGCAGGGGACTGTAGGTCCACTTAGTCTTCTCAATCAAACTCCCCATTCTCTTTTTTGGGACATAGATGGATTGGGCTATATTTTTCTGAATTTGGCGACCCTCTTTGCATTTCCAGTCTTTGAGAAACGTGGCCTGGAAAATTGGGTGAGACTATTTTTCCTGGCCAACGGTTTGATTACGCCATTGTTCGCAATAACATATTTCTACCCGAATTTCTCTGTACCCGTATTGCTCTTGGGCGGGTTGCCCTGGGCGATTACAGTTCCGGGATGCCTTTTGTTACTGGCAATGTTCTTTAGAAGAAAACACGTGGAGTCAGGAAAGAGAACCTGAACACTACCCCAAAAACTGCCATTAGTACTCTCACGATGGAGGGGCAACAGGCATTTTGTGCTATAATAGAACGACTAAAAAAAGTACAGCAATGAACACTTCAGAACGCTTTAGAAGTATGGAATATTCGCTAGAGCGAGTGTATGAACGTGTGAGTATATGAGTGTTTACATAAAATAACCTGTTAAGGAATGGGCAAAGATAAGCGCAATGAACAACGTCGAGAGCATCCTATCCTCCTCAGCCTTCAATCTGACCGATCGCATGCAGATCTTCAGCTATCTCGTCTCCCCCAACCGCGTGCGTTGGTATCGCCTCATCATGCGCATCTTTCTCCAACGCCACCGCGAGCTGTACCGCTACCAGCTGACCGCCCAGGAGGTGCGCGACGAGGTGCGCGCTACCTTCGACGCCGAATACACGCTTGAGCAGTGCCAGAGCGACCTCGCGGCGCTCAAAGAGTGGGGCAACGTCATCACTTTTTACGACTCAAGCCGCGCCACCTCTATCGCCAGCTTCCTCTCGCCCGCACTGCTCTACCAGGCCACGCCCGCCGCCATCGCCGTCGAAACGTTTCTCGACGAGCAGGCCCGCGCCAGCGCCAATAGCGGCGCGCTGCGTCAGGGCGACCTGCCGCGCCTGTGGGAATCGCTCGCGCGCCTGGAAGAATGGTTAGCAACGGCTGGCGAGTTCTCGACGGCACGTAGCCGTGAGATCGCCGAGGAGTGGCAGCGCGCCTTCGAGATATGGAACACGATGGCCCGCGAAGCTGCGCAATACCTTGCCAATATGATTAACGCGGCCCAGCAGTCGCGCCCCGATCTGGAGGCGTTTCAGCTCTACAAAGCCGCCGTCGTGGCCTACGTGCATGGTTTCGCCCAGGCGCTGACGCAATACAGTCCGCGCATCCGTGGTCTGCTCAGCGATTGGGCGAAGACGGGCAGGCAGGAGCAACTCATCGAGATCACAGCACGCTACCTTGATCCGCCCGCGCCAACCCTGGAGGACAGACCATCGACCGAAGAGTTGCTCCAGGATGCGCGCAACCAGGTGGATGCCGTGGTCAACTGGTTCGCGGAAGGCAAGAACGCCGATTCGTTCCGGCGCAACGCCCTCGCCGAAGTGGATAAGGTTGTGCGCCGCGCCAGCATCCTCGCTTCAACGGCGCGGCCCAGCGCCAACTACGCCGCTCAGCTTAACACCCTGGCGCGTCAACTCCTGAGCATGAGAGACGGTGAGACAGCACAGCAGCTCTTCTCGGTCGCTTTTGCCGATCTGCTGCCCGTGCATCTGCCGGAGGGATTGGCAGGCACGCCCAGTTCCGTCTACGAGCCCGCGCACGCGAACGCCTGGCAGGAGCCGCCCGCCGTAAGGCTGCAACTGCGCGCGGTCAGTCGCTCCTCGCATGGCAACCTGCCACTGGAAGATCCGATTATCGACAATCGCACCCTCCTACGCGATGTGGTGGCCCAGCATGAGAACAGAGCCAGGGAGCAGCGCGAGCGCTTTGCGCGCCTCTTCGCCGCTAACTACCTTGATATTGGCGCGCTCGGAATCATCACGCCCGAGGATCGCAGTGTGTTGATGGAGGTGATCGATGCCTGCCTGGGTCAGAGCCAGGGCCAGTATCGCGCCCCCGATGAATCGCTTATTACGCTGCTCAATCCCCGCGAGCAGATGTATGCCCTCCTGCGCGCCTCCGATGGCGTGCTGCTGCTGCCCCGCTACCGCCTGGAGCGGCAGGAGGAGTCTGAGGAAGAGCCAGCGTTCGACGATAGTATGTTGCAAGTTCAGGCGCAGTAGGTTGAGGAGGAATTGAGATGATAGAGCCAACAATACAAGAAGGAACGCGTGAGACGCCTGTTGTGGAGACGCGGCCCACGAGCCGTAACGCACTCTCGCGCCGCCATTCGCCCACCGCTGACCTGATGAAGGCGCACGTCGCGCTGATGGAACGCGAGGTTATTCTGCCCAAACAGGCTGACCTGTTCCGCCTCGTGCAACATCACTATCACAGCTTGCAATCCTGGCACGACCGGCATACAGGCTGGCGCATCCAGCGTAGCAGTACGGTTATTCGTCTCGTGCGCCATGTGAGCGCGACAACGCCCGGCTATCTCTACGAGCGCCTGCGCGAACCCAGAGATTTCGCCTGCCTGACCTGGACGCTCTGGTACGCCGAGAATCGCCAGCTCAGCGGGCGCGGCAACGATCAACAGTTTCTGCTCTCGCAGCTCGCCGAGCAGATTCAGGAGCAATCCGCCTACGATGGCAACGAAGCGGCGTTCGATTTTCGCCGTCCAGCCGATCGCTACAGCATCCAGCGCGCCCTGCACTATCTACAGGACCTGGGCGGCTTGCAGCTCGTCGATGGGCAGACGCGCGAGTGGGTCGAGCAGGCCGCCAACGCCGATGTGCTCTATGAATTTACCGACGTAGCTCGCTCGCTGGTTGGAGCGCTGAGTCCGCAGATCGTGGCGTCGGCGGCTGAGCGGCTGGCCGCTTCTTCCGCACAGCTGCAACCGACGAAGCTGCAGGAGGCTGACGGGACGCCGCCGCTGGTGCGCGCGTGGCGGGCGCTCATCCTGGGACCCGCGTTCTTCCGCTTCGACGATCCGCCCGCCTTCGACGACCTGCTCAGGCACCTCGATGGCATCGCCAACGAACTCATGGATACGTTTGGTTGGCTGCTCGATATTCGGCGCGACTATGCCTGTAT
>JALYTQ010000084.1 GCA_030854195.1 Chloroflexota bacterium | reverse complement strand
ATCCGCCGCGTTCCAGGTTGGCTGCTGAAGGGGTGGGAGCGCGCCCGAAAATGAGCGGATCTCCTCGTAGAAGACCTGCGGCTCCTGGGCGGCGGGCTGGCGTGGTTCCTGGGCGGCGGGCTGGCGCGGCTCGACACGCGGTGCCTCTTCCTCTTCCAAAATGCCAGGAATGCTCAACAGGTGCGCGGCGGGCTGCTGAGAAGGTGGCAGCGGCGTCAACTGAGCATTGACCGGTACGATGTGTGGCTGTTCTAAAGGTGGCAACTGGCCCGTAAGTACGCCCTGCGCCAGACGCGAGCGCTGCTGCGAGAGATACTGACGAGCATCGAACTTGCCCCTGAGCAACGGCTTGATAATGTTGCGCACCGACAGGCGTTCGTCGATGATGCGCTTGATCGCCAGACTGTCCGGCTGCACATTGCCCAGCGAGAGGTAGCCAACCAGACGATCGCCCTCGATAGTTATGCGCCGGTAGCCGTTTGCGCTGGTATCGGTGAGCGTCTGGACATGATTGCTCTCGGCCAGTGGTTCGCCGACGGTGAACATAGAGAGGTCGCCCAGGTGGGTCGCGTGCCACATCACGCCGAACGGTTGGCGAGCCAGTTCGTCGTGCCCGCTCAGCATAGCGCCCGCGATACGTCCCTGCATCACCGCCGCGTACCACTGGGCGCGCGGCTCGTAGTTGCCCGTCTGCGGATTTTTGAGCGCGGCCACATCGCCCGCCGCGAAGACATCCGGTACGCTGGTGCGCAGTTGATCGTCGACAAGGATACCCTTTTTGGAACGCATGGGTAGCGTGCAGTGTTGCGCCAGATCCGCTACGGCCTGCGTTCCTGTGCAAGAGAGCACCATCTGGCAGGGAAGCATCTGCTGGTGATTGGTGATGACGCCCGCGACTGAGCCGACGCGTCCGATCACGCCCATAACCTCGGTGCTTGTATGGATCGCGACGCCCAGCTTGCGCACGCGCTCCAGCACCATCTCGGAGGATGGCTGATCGAGCATGCCGCGCATAAACGTCTCGCCTCGGATCAGCCAATGCACATGAATGCCCCAATGCAGTAGGCCCATTACCGTCTCGATCGCGTGCACGCCGCCGCCGATGACCACCGCCTCGCTCACCTCGCCCAGGCGACGACGGAAATCCAGGTAATCGTGCAGGCGGTGCAGCGTCAAAACGCCATCGAAGTCGCGGCCCGGAATGTTCTTGGGCAGGCCCTGCGGCGAACTGCCGGTGGCGATCAGCAGCGAGCCATAGCCGAAGCCGCGCTTGCCGTTCAGTGTCAGGTACTTGCTCTGCGCGTGAATCTCCTCCACGCGTGCCGTTACCACATGAATGCGTTCGGCGCGCTCTGTGCCAGCGGGATAGGCCAGCAACTGCTCGCGAGTCAGCTTCCCGATGGCGAACTGCTTCAGCGCGGGCGTATTGATCGTAGGATGAATCTGCTCGGTAACAATCACGATGCGCTTATCGGGCGCGTGTCGGCGTGCCTCGACCGCCGCCGTCAGGCCCGCGATGCCGTTGCCGACAATCACAATATCGGCGCTATCCAGATGCGGTTTCGCCACCCTCTGCTGCTGCATGGGCACGAGAGCCTTTTTGTGCAGGTCAGTCATTGCGTCCCCTCCTACCTATCTCACCTATTGGAACGATATATGTATATGTTGAAAAATTCATGCTGTTAATCCACATCTATCACTAGCAGGGTATTGCCCGGTCCCTGTTGGTAATATACATCAGTGTTCGCCTTCTCATTGATATGGCGCTGCAGGTGCCCGCTAGAGGCGCGGCACGCATTGCGACACTGAAATTTCAGCAGCTCTCCCTTCGCCGTGCGGAACGTAAAATCCCTATCGGGTCCGGTAATACTCACAACCTTGCCACTGACATGCTGGACGCTGCTCCCATGAGCCAGCCTCGGACCGATCGTCATCACGGCGACAATACCCGCGAGCGACAGCGCTCCAATCAGCAATACAACGGCAACGGCGGCATACAGGCGCGGAAAAGCCATTCGACACTTACCCCCACTAGAAAGATACCAGTTCGACTCGCGTACATACGAATAACATCTATGTACATGTGCTATTGTATATCACGATGCCCTCGTCCCCCGCGCAATGCCCCATCAATTAGCCCGAATGTCTCACTTGTGCGCGTTTATTTTAGCCCATCCTTTACACTGGAATGGCCTGTATGCATGCTTCAGGGAAATTATGAGGTACGTTGAGGTTATTGTAGGTCGCGCTTCATCATCTGGAGGAGGGAATTGTAGTTGTTCTGGACTGCGCGTGTGTTGGGATGATCCGGCCCCAGAACTTGTTTGAAGATCTCTAGCGCTTGTTTATACAATGGCTCGGCCTTTGCTAGCTTGCCTTGCGCCCAGTAGAGAACAGCCAGATTATTGAGGCTGTATGCGGTATCGGGATGGCAGAAGCCCAAGAGCTCTTTTCGGATGGCCAGGGCTTGCTCATACAAGGGTTCTGCCTCCGTCAATTTGCCTTGTTCCCAATAGAGATAACCCAGATTATTGAGGCTGGTTGCGGTATCGGGATGGCGTAGGCCAAGACTTTTTTCCTGATGGTCAGAGCTTGCTTATACAAGGGCTCAGCTTCTGCCAACCTACCTTGTGAGTCGTAGAGGTAGCCCAGGTTATTGAGGCTTTGTGCGGTATCGGGATGGTGTTCGCCTAACACTTCTTTTCGGATGGCCAGGGCCTGTTCATACAAGGGTTCAGCTTCTGCCAACCTACCTTGTGCTTGGTACAGATAGGCTAGGTTATTGAGGCTGCTTGCAGTATCGGGATGGTGTAGGCCCAAGACCTCTTTTCTGATGGTTAGGGCTTGTTTAAACAAAGGCTCTGCCTCCTGGTATTGTGCTCGATCATCGAGATAGTAACCTGCTTGATTCAGCAATCTTGCAGCCTCAGGAAATGCTAAATTCCATTGCTCAATAAATGACGAATTTGCAAGGGCATGAGGCAGCCATTGTTGGCATTTTGACCATTCCACCACCACTTGAACATCAGGAAAACTCCAATCGAGAACGCGTATAGCTCGTTCGGCCCATTGCTTCTTCGTCTCTTCATCCATCTCACCCCTTAGCACTGCCTGCACGAGACGATGAACGACGATGGTGTGCTCAGCACTATCGCGCCGAACCAGGGAGTACTTGAGCAGCTCTTTGATCGCCAAATTCAGCTTGTGGAGATTACCTACAAGAGATTGTAGTTCGGTGCCGATATCCTTCGGGGCTTTGAGAAACATCTCTTCGGGTATAGCGTCGGGGGCGAGGTAGGCGCAGAGGCGCATGAGGTCGGCGGCGGCGGGATTGGCCTGTTGCACTTTGTTGAAAGAGAGTGCCCAGGTGGTGGCGATCGGCTCAGGGTGGGTGTCTTTGCGTTTGGCGCGCTCTTCTAGAAGGTGTGTCTGGTAGAGTTGCAGGTAGTCGGCGAGGCTGCATTGCGTCTCCTCGATGTAGGCTCCGGCCTGATCGAGCGCTAAGGGGAGACCATCCACGGCTTCGACGATGGCTTGAGCGGCAGCAAGATCGGCTTTAGAGGCGTTTGTCAGGGGCGCGTCGGTTGACAATATTTTGGCGCGGCGCAGGAGCAGGAGCGGGCCTTCTTCCCTGTCCATCTCGTCTATGGAGACGCGTTGCGCGAGGTCGCCCATAGCCGTGGCGCGGGTGGTGAAGAGGATGTGGCCGCTATTGTGCGCGGGCAGGATGTCGCTGACGATGTGCAGGTCGTCGGCGTTGTCGAAGATGAGCAGCCAGCGGGTGTTGGCTTCGAGCCAGCGCTTGAATGCCTGCAGGATGAGGTCCTGCTCCCTGGCGTCTCGCTCCGGCAGGTGCAGCAGCGCGGCGATACGTGTGATATCGGCGATGAGCGTTTCGCGGCTGCTGGCCTGGACCCAGAGCACGGCGGCGTACTCTTTGCCGTAGCGATAGGCGTATTCGATGGCGGTCTGCGTCTTGCCGATGCCGCCCAGTCCGCTGATGGCGGGCGGCTGGACGAGAGCGGCGGACGCGCTGGCGAGCAGCATGGCGCGCAGGTCGCTCAGCACCTGTTCTCGGCCCGTGAAGAACGGATTCTGCCGGAATGGCAGGTACCATAGAGCCGCCTGCCCCTGCGCCGCGCCCATCGCCGTGGGGTCCTCGGGTGACGATGAGCCGACTAAGGGTTTGGCGTTTTTCCCTTCGCGTCCAGATCTTCGATGGCGTCGCGAATTCTTTGTGCAACGTCCAGGAATGCATCGTCATGGGTAGGCCACCTTGTAACAGCTTTGCCTTCGCTGGGAAGCGCCTGAACTTTTGAGAAGGGAGCGCCTTTCCAATCAACCGGGCGCACGATGATTGGGAGGACACGCGCCTCGTCAGCATCATGCCGCTGCATTGCCCGTTCCATCTCGACACTGTAGCAAAAGTCCGAAGCCATAAAGTCGGAACTGATGAGCAGGAGAATGATCTGGGCACTGTTCAAGCGGTCCATAATTTGCTTTTTCCACTCGGTACCTGGGCTAATATCTTTATCATTCCAGGTACTGATGAATTTCTGCTTTCTTAGGTTTACCAGGTGATTCTGTAATTCGGAGAGAAATGAGCTGTCCTTATGGGAATAGGAAATGAAGACCTCGTATGGGTGCATTGCGTCCTCCTGTTATCTATTCTATGTCGATGTTTTTCATTATACAGTAACGTGGGCGCTGTGGCAACGGATTGTTGCATAATATGCCATGTAGGAGCTTGTCATAATATAAAGGATTGTGAAGAGAAAAAATGGAATGCAGGGTTGGTTGTGGCGCGTGTTGTATTGCGCCGTCGATCTCGTCGCCTATTCCTGGTATGCCGAATGGGAAGCCAGCGGGCGTGCGCTGCGTGCAGCTTACTGACGATAATCGCTGTCGGCTGTTCGGCAGGCCGGAGCGTCCGGCGGTGTGCGGCGCTCTGCGGCCCTCCGAAGAGATGTGTGGTCATTCGCGGCGGGATGCTATGACCTATCTGATTTTTCTTGAGCGGGCGACGAGTTCTACGGTGTGTCAGTAGGAATGTGGCTTTCTTCTGTCAAGACCGTAGCGTAATCAGCCCGCGCTGGGCGGCCAGGGCCACGGCCTCCGTGCGGTTGGTCGCGCCCAGCTTGCCCATGATGGAGCTGACGTGGAACTTCGCCGTGCGTTCGCTGATGACCAGATGGGCGGCAATCTCCTTGTTGGGCATGCCCTGGGCCAGCAGGCGCAGCACCTCCAGTTCGCGCTCGGTAAGCTCATCAACGGGCAAAGAGTTTGCCTGCTGAGATGGGCGGCCCACGTGACGCAGCAGTTTGGAGGCCACGATTGGTTGCAGCAACGAGCCGCCCTCCATCGTCACGCGAATCGCCTTGAAGATCTCCTCGCGGGGTGCCTCCTTCAGCAGGTAGCCATCTGCGCCGCTCTGGATGGCGTGAATGATGCGCTCATCGTTATCGAAGGCCGTGAAGACGATAATGCGGGGAATATGCGAGGTCTGGCGCAGGCGGCGAATCGTCTCGACGCCATCGAGGACCGGCATTTCAAGGTCGAGCAGGAGCATATCCGGGTGCAGGGCCGCGTTCAAGCGCAGAGCCTCTTCACCATTCACGCATTCCGCGATCACCTCAAAATCGTTCTGGGTCTCCAGCAGCGCGCGCAGACCTTCGCGCACGATGGGATGATCGTCGGCCAGCAGAATATGAATCATAAGTTTTGATGCCTCTCACTAAGTCAGTAGGGAACGCGTACATCGATACACGTACCGGTTCCTGGCTCGCTTTGAATGCAGATCGTGCCTTTAAGGAGTCGAGCACGTTCTGTCATGCCTGTCAGTCCAAAGTGTCCCTGTCCGCTCACCTGGGCCACCGTGTCGGGATCGAAGCCGTTGCCGTCGTCCTGGATTACCAGGGTGATCAGCTGCTCGGTAGCGGTGAGCGTCATCTCGATATGTTGCGCGTGCGCGTGCCTGTGCGCGTTGGTCAGAGCCTCCTGCGCGATGCGGTAGAGGCTCGTCTCGACGCGACCGGGCAGCGTGGGGAAATTTGTCGCGGGGCTAAATGTAAACTGCACAGGGGTTCCGCTCTGTCCGGCATCAGCGCTCCGCGCCAGTATTGCCAGCGCCTCCGGCAGCGTATAGCCCTGCAAGGGGGCGGCGCGCAGGTCCATCACCGAGCGGCGCGCCTCTTCAAGATTGTTGCGGGCGAGGCCCAGGGCGCGTTGTACGGCGCGGTGAGCGCGCTGGGGACGGGACGCGGCCAGCGCGTCGGCGGCTTCGAGTTGCAGCGTAATCGCCGCCAGCCCCTGTGCAAGGGTATCGTGTATCTCGCGGGCCAGGCGGTTGCGCTCCTCGATTGTTGCCAGGCGAGCAGCCGCGCGCGTGTGATCGGCGGAGAGGCGCGCGCGTTGGACCGCCAGGCCGATCTGGTCGCTGATGATATGCAGCAACTGCAGCTCTTCTTCCTGCAACTCGCGCCAATCCTCGCTGGCGACGTTGAAGACGCCGATCGGCGTATCGCCCGCGTAGATTGGAATGCTGGCATGGAAGCGCAGACCAAGCGCGGAAGGGTCGCTATCGCGCTCCGCGTTTTTCAGGCGGCTGCAGCGCAGCACGTCAATATTCGCCGCCGCCTCCATATCGCCACTCAAGAACGTATCGAGGCAGACGCAGGAGCCGCTCATGCGTTCGGGGTGGTCCGCGAGATAGGGTGGAAGAGCCTGTGAGGCCGCTGGATAAGGCAGACCTTGCTCGTTTAGGAGCCAGACCCAGCCAGTGCGCAGGCCGAGCATCTCCGTCACCTTTGCCAATACCTCCTGCAGCGCTTCGTGAACGTCGATCTGATGGTTGAGATAGCCCGCGATGGCATACAGGACCGCGAGGTCGCGGTTCCTGCCTAACAGTGAGGTTGCCTCTTGTGGCTGCTCTTCGGGTGGTGTTTGCATATGTTCTATGGCTCTATTACTACTTTCAACGACCGCTATATTGTATCATACCAATACGCTCGTAGAAGAATAGAGTTCTGTCACACGTCGTTGGAGTCCCTACCCCAATCAGAGAATTGATCAAAAAATGTGTCGGTGAGAGAACTGCCTTGCGCGCTCCTACTTGACGATACGTGTGGAATTCCTTACAATCAAGACAATCAAGCTACCACGTGGGCATTTATTGGCATATTGGCAGAGGCGCTAGCAGGAGGTGCAATGGTAACATCGCAACCAGGAGAAGAGTGGCTGAGTTTGCGCGAGGCCGCTGATATGCTTGGCATACATCCGGCGACTGTGCGGCAGTGGGCCGACCGCAACGAGCTACCATCGCGCCGCACGAGCGGCGGACACCGCCGCTTCCGTCGCTCGGATATCGAGGCTCGCCTGCGCCAGGAAGCGGAGCCAAGGCCGAATCCAGCGGCGCAACTACTTGTGCAGAGCGTCCTGGGGCGCGTGCGCTTTATTTTTACCGATGGAACCGTTGAGACGCTGCCCTGGTACCAGCACTTCGATGAGGATGCGCGTGAGGGCTATCGCCAGCTTGGGCGTCGCCTGCTGGACCTCCTGCTGCGTGCTCTTAACGATAATCCCAACCGGAAGGAACTGCTCAGCGAGGCGGTCGAGCTGGGCCGCGCATATGGAACGGTCACGGGGCGCTCGCAGGTCCCTGTCGCCGACGCGGTGCGCGCCTTCCTCTACTTCCGCACGCTTATCGATGAGAGCATTCTCCAGCTTGCTGAGGTGCGCGGTGCCCGCGAGCAGGACATACCCTGGCTCGAAGGGCTCTATCAGATCCAGGCCATCACCAATGAGATCCTGCCCGCGCTTATCGAAGCTGCCCAACAGTGAGCGCGCCCTTCTTTTAAATACATGAGACATTTTGATTTCCACAACGTCTACTATAGTAAGGGAAAGAAAAGGCACAAGGCTGTATAGCTATATTTATATGTGATATGTTTTTAAGACGCATCAGGGTAGCATAAAACGATAAAGCGGGGGAGCCTGAATGTCAACAGATTGGCGCGAGGATGATATCAAAAAAAGAGCTCCTACGAATGCGCAGGATACATCTACCTATAATCAATATGCTGTCGTGCCCGCGCCACGCCCCCAGCCGGGCAACGTAATTACGCCGCGTCAGGAACGGGCCTTGCGCTATCTTGAACGGAAGCGCGCCCGCCAGGAGCGCTTCTCCCAGCAACTACCGGCGGTGCAGGCTCCTTCTTCAATAAAGAATAGAGATGAAGATGATGCTGCACCCGCGCAGCAGGTGGGAAAAGCAACAATCCCAACGGGTCAGCTCGAACTCGCGCCGCCGCGCACCGTCGCCACTGTACAATCGCGGCGCAGGCGTTGGCATAGAAAGGTCATGATCCGCCATATCTCGCGCAAGAAGCTGCGCAGTGGGCGTAAAGAGCAGCGGCGCTCGACAAAGCATTTCTGGCTGCTCCTTAGCAGCATCTTCTTTGCATTTCTTGTCGTCCTGCTGGCCTTGAGCGGCGTCGGTGCCTTTTTCGCCTATCGTTTCTACAGCGATACGCAAGGCAAATATATAGGCCAGATCGTCTCGCTGCGCGACCTGATGCCGCGTGATAACCTCAAAATGTACGATAGTAAGAACGTACTCATCGCCCAATTGACCGACGAGGGTCTACATACCTTCGTCCAGCTATCAGATATCTCCCCCACGCTTGTCAGCGCGACCGTCTCCACCGAGGACAAGAACTTCTGGAATAATCCCGGCGTCGACCTGACGCGCATCATCCAGGCGGCGATAGACGATCTGACCAGCGGACAGGTGGTGGCGGGTGGCAGCACCATCACGCAACAGCTGATAAAAAATCTCGTCGTCGGCAATGAAAGCACGATAACGCGCAAGCTACAGGAGGTCGTTCTGGTTCCCGAACTGAACAATCGCTACACCAAGTCTGACATTATGGAAATGTACCTGAACAGCATTTATTATGGCGAGCAGGCTTACGGCACCGACGCGGCGGCAACTGTGTACTTTGGACTGGAGGATCGGCCTGGGAAGCCCGCCGCGAAACAGCTGGATCTGGCGCAGTCCGCGATGTTGGCCGGATTGCCCGCCCTACCCGCCGCCTACGATCCTCGCCAGCATCCCGTGGCCGCGTTCGCTCGTTTTCAGAATGTGCTGAGTTTTATGGTAAGGGATGGCGTCATCACGCGCGCGCAAGAGTTCAAAGCTATCGAGGAGGCGAGGCGGCCCGGTTTCTTCAAGCGACCGGTCAGCCTGGTCAATCGGGCACCGCATTTCGCCGAATTTGTGTATACGCAGCTTGAGCAGACCTTCCATGTAACACGCACCCAGCTAGCGCGTTCGGATATGAGCGTGTATACAACGCTGGATATCAAATTGCAGGACCAGATTCAGAAAATCGCGCAGAAGCATATTGCCGAGCTGCGCGACGCTCATCACCTGACCAATGCCGCCGAGGTGTTGATCGACTATCACACAGGGGCCATCCGTTCCTTGCTGGGCAGCATCGATTACAACAATAAGAGCATCGACGGGCAGTTCGACGTGGCGACGCAGGGCTACCGCCAGCCCGGTTCGTCGTTCAAGCCCTTCGTCTACGAGACCGCGTTCCAGCAGGGAGCCTCGCCTGGGCAGGCTATCGCGGACGAGCCTACCACGATCAACATTCCGGATTCGATCCCGCCGACCTTCACGCCCACGAACTACGACGAGCGCTATCACGGCCACATGACCATTCGCTGCGCCCTGCAGAACTCCCTGAACGTGCCCGCCGTGCGTACGCTGGAGCATGTAGGTATCGACCAGGCAATGGCTATGGCGAAGAACATGGGCATCGTCAACTATACCGGCACGCCTGGCTACTCGCTGGTGCTCGGTGGCCTGGACGTGCGCCTCATCGACGAGACCTCGGCCTATGGCACCTTCGCCGATAGTGGCGTGCATGTTCCTTATTATGCCATCGATAAAATCGTCATGGCCACTACGCACCAGACCTATGGACATCCCAGCAATAGTGGAACGCAGGTACTCAGTCCCCAACTCGCGTATATGATGACCAACGTGCTGAGCGACAACACCTCGCGCCTGCCCGAATTCTACGACTGCAACGTGCTCCAGTTGTATACCAATGCGCAGACCGACTGCTGGTACGGCAATCGCGGCGCGGTCCGTCCGGCAGCCGTCAAGACGGGCACCACCAACGACTTCCGCGACAACTGGACCGTCGGGTACACCACCGATTATGTCATGGGCGTGTGGGCGGGCAACGACGACAACACGCCGATGTACAATGTAACGGGCGTCCAGGGGGCCGCTCCCATCTGGCACGATTCTATGCTGGTAGCCGAGCAGGGCCGTCCGATCCGCAACTTCAGCGATCCCGGTGGTCTGGAGCGCGCGCAGGTCACATATCCCGATGGCGTAAAGACGACCGACCTGTATATGCCTGGGACCGTCCCGCAGTTCATTCTGCCGACTCCGCAGCCAACTGCTACCCCGGCACCCTCGCCGACCGCGACGCCAAAGACGAATCCACAGGCCGTGACGCTCTCCGCTGCTGCCGCCGCGCCTTACTGTCCGAACGACTTCAGCTTTGCCTTTTCCCCGCCGCCCAACGGCATACCTTCGCCCATACCGGGCTGGTGGTAGCAGAGCGTATTGACCGGTTACGATTCCTACTAGAAAAGAAGAGCATATTTAGTACACAGCTAAACACAATTTGCTCTTCGCGCTATAATGAAGGGGACAGCGTATAGTACTAGAAAGCATTGCCTCACCATCTCGTTACCCTTTTCCAGCCATCTGCGTTACTATATACGGGCATGTTTCATAGTTCGTAACGCTGTCTTTTACTGTAGAGTTGGGCATTTTACAAATGCCAAATACAAGCTATACTATAGTGTATCTTGCCAGGATAAGTAGTTGAGTATACACTAAGTGCGTGCCTATTACAGCTATCGCTGGCAAAAGATTTACATCTTATATCAAACATCGTAAAAATAATGTAAGTAAATAATTTTCCAATGGGGCGGGGAAGATATGGAGAGGTAAGATTATGAACAAGTATCTATTGTCTGCCCTCTCGCATTGTTTCTCTAGAAAGCTGGAAGAAATTGCAGACGGAACAAAGCAAAGCGCCGGAGTCCACGCAGTCGGCGACATCACGGATAAAAAACACAGCGATCCAGTCACAGAGGGAGCAGGGCAAGCAGGTAGCGCAAGCGGCTGGTAGAGTCACAAAAGCAGCTACGCTTCCTTCTTATACACGAGCAGCGGCGGCGCAGCGCTTGAACGACCTGCCCGAGAAGCCGGAGCGCGGCGTCTATTACGCCGTGCCGCACCGGCGTCCAAATCCAACCGGTTGGCGCACGAAACGGCATATCAAGCGCAAGCTCCTGAGCCATAGCAATAAACGCTACGCCGCCGTAGAGCGCTTGAGCAACCAGTGGGCTATGTTGCCAATGGCGTTTGGCACCATGATCGTTTTCCTTGTCGCCATGACGTTTCTGGTGACGCTCTCGGCCCTTGCTACTTCGACGGAGCAGCAATATAACCAGCAGATCACGACGCTGCAGGATATTTTGCCCAAAGACAGTCTGAGGCTCTATGACCAGCAGGGAACGTTACTTTATGAAGCAATCGACCAGGGATTGCAGACGACGGTTCCACTGACAAAAATCTCGCCAAACCTGGTACACGCGGAGATCGCCATCGAGGATCAGAACTTCTGGAACAACTCTGGTTACGATATCACAGGTATTGTGCGCGCTGCCCTCTCCGATACGACGAATGGGCACATCGTCTCGGGTGGCAGCACGATCACACAGCAACTGATCAAAAATACTATTGTGGGTAATCAGACGACCCTGACGCGCAAGCTGCAAGAGATTTTGCTCGCGCCGGATATTACGCGCAAATATAGCAAGCAAGATATTCTCTCCATGTACCTCAATACGATCTTTTATGGAGAGCAGGCGTATGGGGCGGATGCCGCCGCCTTTACCTACTTCGGGCTGCGCGATACAGCGCAGGCGACGGCGGCCTCGCAACTGGATATTGCCCAGGCGGCTATGCTGGCGGGTATTCCCAGTTCGCCCATTGCGCGCGATCCATTCCTGCATCCCAAAGCGGCGTTGGCACGCGTGCAGGAGGTGCTCAGGCAGATGTACGCGCAGCAATATATCACGCATCGGCAGTATCTGGCCGCGCTCAACGAGGTGCAGCAGCCTCATTTCCTCCATCGCGGCATCATTCAACCAAACACGCTGGCGCAGCACTTTATACGTTACGCCGTCAACGAGTTGGCACAGGATCTGCATGTCAAGGTGGGAGAGCTCTCGCGTTCGGGCCTGATCGTCTCTACGACGCTCGACCAGACGTTGCAAAACAAGGTGTTGAAGATCGCGCAGCAGCACATCGCGGCACTCTCAAAGTCACACAATATGTCCGACGCAGCGGAAGTGGTTATCGACAACCACACGGGTGCTATTCGCACGCTGCTGGGCAATATCGATCCCAACAATCCGGTCGATGGCGCGTTTGACGTGGCGACGCAGGGCTATCGGCAGCCCGGTTCGTCGTTCAAACCCTTCATTTACGCAACGGCCTTCGAGAATGGCGTGAGCCCTGGTACGCCTGTATTGGATGGGCCGCTCACGGTTCCGATGTGCTGTGGCCTGCCTGCATACACTCCCAAGAACTACGATCTGAGCTATCACGGGCTGATTACCTATCGCTATGCCTTGCAGAACTCGTTCAACATTCCGGCGGTCAAGCTGTTGATGCAGACCGGGGTCGACCAATCGCTGCACACGGCGCAGGTGCTGGGCATTCAGAGCTACGAGGGTGTGCCAAACTATACGATGGTGCTGGGCTCGCTGAGCGTACACTTGCTTGACATGACCTCGGCCTATAGCGTCTTCGCGAATCAGGGCGTCCGCATCGCGCCGCACGCGATCAACGTGGTCACAGATACACAGGGCCGCGTGCTCTTCCGTCCCTGGACACAGGGCAAGCAGGTTATCAGTAAGCAGACAGCTTTTATGATAACCAACGTTCTGAGCGACAACCACTCGCGCACATTCGAATTCGGGCAGTGCAGCGCCCTCTACCTGTATAGCAATACGCAGAGCCAGTGCTACCAGGGGAATCCCGGCGTGACGCGGCCCGCCGCTGTAAAGACGGGCACGTCAAACGATTTCCGCGACAACTGGACCGTCGGGTACACAAACGACTACACGATCGGCGTGTGGGCGGGCAACAACGACAATTCGGCAATGATCAACGTGACGGGCGTTGATGGTGCTGGTCCCATCTGGCACGATAGCATGCTACTGGCGGAGCAGGGACAGCCGGTCACGGACTTCGCTACGCCACCGGGAGTAGTCAAGAAGACCGTCAACTACGGCGGAATTACGACGACTGATTGGTATCTTAACTGAAGCGTATGCCCAGGCGTTCCAACAGCCTCCGACTGACTTCAGCGCGGTGTTTCCGGGGCATACGTCCGGAAACGCTGTGCGAGTCGGAGCCAGTGCTCAGCAAGAGATCGTGCTTCTGGATATAATCCAGATAGGTCTCGATGGTCTCCTGGCTGTGATAGGGATGGTACACCTCAAGGCCATCGATGGGAACCTCCGCGCGCAAGCTATCGAGCAGGGCGGGATCGTAGTAGGTAAAGCCTCGCTCGCGGCGACCGGGGTGGGCGATAAGACAGAGCGCGCCGCTACGATGGGCGGCGGCAACCGTCTCCCCCATATCAGCCATAATCGAGTGGAAACCTGCCTGTTCGATGCGCAGCAAGCCCTCGCGCCCATCCGCCGCGTAGCCGTGAACGACCAGGAGGCGAATATTATCGAATGGGAAGCGCAGCTGGCCGTTATTCGCGGCCAACACCTCCTCCTGGCGCGGGAATTCCAAACCCTGGCGGCGCAGTTCAGAATTCACTTCTCGCGTATTCTCCATCTGCAGGCGTTGCACCTCCTCAGTAATCGAGCGCAGGTCGTTCTGCTCAGGATCAAAGCCATAGCAAAGCAAGTGTGCCATGCGTCCGTTCCATTGGGTGCTCATCTCCACGCCGGAGAGCACAGGCAGACCCTTCGCAGCCGCCAGGGAGCGGATCTCGGCCACCTTGTCGACGCGATCATGGTCGGTTATGGCAACAAGGTCGAAGTGTTCAGAGGCCAGGTAGTCGATGAGCTGTTGCGCGGGCCAGCGCCCATCACTGTAATTCGTGTGCATATGTAGATCAACAGAAGCAGAGGGGGTCAGTGTCAGGTTTTGCGTCGGACTCGTCAAAATATCCTCCTTTTGTACGAGATACGAGTTATACGCGATACGAGAAAATGTTGCATTACAATCCTACCACATAGTAACAGATTGTTTCTCGTACACTTTGCACGTATACACCTGTCAGCGCATATGAGATTACCTGCCACCAAGACCGAAATCCAGGGGAATACCGGCAAGATTCAATAGAGCGACGATGAGAGGCGCGATGATCAGTGCCGGGAGGAGATTCGCCACCTTGATGCGTTTCAGATCCAGAATGTTGAGGGCCAGGGCCATAAGGATGATGCCACCCACGGCGGCCAGCTCGATCACGCGTGGTTGCGCCGACATCTTCGCGTTGGGAACTGAGATCAGCAGCGGCTTGAGCAGACCGGCCAGTAGCGCGATGCCGCCCTGCACAACCAGAATCGTCGCGCCGGAGAAGAGCACACCCACGCCAAAGGTGCTGGCAAACACGATCGCCGAGAAGCCATCCAGCACCGCCTTAATCGCCAGCAGGCTAAAGTTTCCCGACAGCCCATCGTTGAGCGCGCCCAGAATCGTCAGCGGGCCGACGCAGAACTGCAGGCTCGCGATCACAAAGGCAGCGGTAAAGTTCTGCTGGCTATCCGGGCGATCGAAGCGCTTCTTGAGCCAGTCGCCGAGCAGATTAATGCCCTTATCGATGTTGATAATTTCGCCGAGGATGCCGCCGATTACCAGCGAGAGCAGGGGGATGAGCGCGTTTTCGGTCTTGATGGCCGAAGAGATGCCGATCATAAAGGTTATCAGGCCAATCGCGGAGACGACGATAGCCTTCATGCTATCCGGCAAACGGTTGCCAATGAACAGGCCGATTAGCCCTCCCATCATCACCGTGGCGAAATTAATCAAGGTACCGATCATCAAATATCCTCTTCTATTTTTCGCAGCGTTATTCGCAAAAATTATATATTGTGTTCCTGTAATCTAGCTTTAATATTGGCGAGCTGCTGGGCGTGCTGCTGATCGTGTTGGGGCAGGACATTGACCATTTGGTAGAATTGCAAGTCTCCCCAGGCCGCGTGATGGAAGGGACGTTGCCAGGCATCCGGTGGCAGGTTGGAAAGGTACTCGAAGAGTTCCTCGCGCCGCGCCGCCATGCCTGCCAGCACAATATCCAGGGAGGCCGGTGTCTCCGAGGCCCGTGTGAGTTCGGGTGCTACTTGAGATGTATCGGGGAGCGAGGGATTGTCTTCGTTTTGCACGCGCTGGAACTGCTCAAGTACCAGACCGTCGGTGATATACAGGTGATGGGCCAGTTGCAGCGGAGACCACTCTTCCGAGGAAAAGCTTTGCATGAGTTCAGCGGTGCTGAATCTGGCAAGCTGGCTCATAAATTCGACGCGGGCATGCACCATCTTGCGGCGAACCTTCTCAAACGAACTTTCGCTGGTCGTCATACAATCCTCCAGGTTCTACTCTTCGTTATTCTTCTTTTTTTACCAGCCTGCTATACAGCCCTTCGAGCTCATCCTGGCTATTAAAATGCAGGACCAGCGTCCCCTTGCCCTTCGCATTGTACTTGAGGTCCACCTTGACCATCAGCGCCTCGCGAAAATGGCTCTCCAGGCTTTCCTGGTCCGGCGAGCGGTAGGTTGCCGGGGCGATCTGGCGTACCGCGGACTCAATATCCTGCGCAGCCTTGATGCGGCTAGCCAGTTCTTCGGCCTGGCGGACGTTCAGGTGCAGCGCGATGATCTGACTCATCGCCGTCACCTGGTTCTCTTCATTCGTAATGCCAACCAGGGCGCGGGCGTGTCCCTCGCTAAAATTTTCGGGCTGGTTGATCAGGGCATCGCGCACTTTAGGCGCGAGTTGGAGCAGGCGCAGCGAATTAGTGACCGTCGAACGATCTTTCCCCACCTGTTTCGCCACCAGCTCCTGCGTCAGGCCGAACTCCTGGATCAGCGCCTGATAGGCCAGCGCCTCTTCGATAGGATTCAGATCTGCGCGCTGGATATTTTCGATCAGGGCCATTTCGAGCATTTGTAGCGGCGTCACATCCTTAATCACCACCGGTACCTTCGTCAGACCAGCCAGGCGAGCTGCGCGCCAGCGGCGTTCACCGGCGATAATCTGGTACTGTACAATGCTTGGCGCGTCGGGATTTCCCGCCGTCGCGGTATAGGATGGCGCGTCCTCTTTTAGCCAGGGATCGTCCTCCTTGCCGGGTTCGGGCGTCTCGACGACATCCATCCTGGTCACGACGATTGGCTGGATCAGACCATGTTCTTTGATGGAGGCGCTCAATTCCAGCAGCCTGGGATCGTCCTCGCGAAAGGCGCGGCGCGGCTGTTTGGGATTTGGCATAATGCTCTCAATCGGCACCAGGGGTACCGGTTCTGAGCTTATAGGCTGCGTGGGTTGCTGTTGTTGCTGTTGCGCGGACATCACCTCGGACGCGCCGGAGATGAGGGCGTCCAGGCCGCGTCCCAGGCCGAATTTTTGCTTAGCCACGAGCCATTACCTCCTCGGCCAGTGCGCGATAGGCCTGAGCTCCAGCGGAAGAGGGGTCGTAGTCCAGAATAGCCTGCCCAAAGCTGGGAGCCTCGCTCAGGCGCACGTTGCGGTTGATGATGGTCTGAAACGCCTCGTTGGGGAAATGGTTGCGCACCTCGCGTACAATATCGCCTGCCAGGCGCGTGCGTGGATCGAACATCGTCATCACCACGCCCACAATGTACAGGTTGGGATTCAGCTTATTCTTGACCAGGTTGACCGTATTGAGCAACTGCGTTAACCCTTCCAGAGCCAGGTATTCGCATTGAATGGGGATCAGCAGACCATCGGCGGCAACGAGGGCATTGATAGTAAGCAGACCGAGCGAGGGGGGACAGTCGATGATGATATAATCGCACCGGTTGCGGATCGGTTCCAGCACCTGGCGCAGACGATATTCGCGCGCCAGAGTCCCGACCAACTCGATCTCCGCCGCCGCCAGATCTACCGTGCAGGGCGCGACCACCAGTTCGCGTCGTGTGGATGGCACGATCACATCAAATATGGTAAGGTTGTCCTTTTCTTGCACAAGCAGATCGTAGACCGTTGCGTTGCGCTTATTCTTTATAACGCCGATGCCGCTGGAAGTGTTCGCCTGTGGGTCCATGTCGACCAGCAGCACCTTGCGTCCCGCCGCCGCGAGATATGTGGCAAGATTGATGGCCGTCGTCGTTTTACCCACTCCTCCCTTCTGGTTCGCGATTGCATATACTCTAGACACAGACTGCTACCATACCTTTCCTCTGCCATGCCAAAGAAGACAACGCCTTGTGCGCGTTGTATACGCCGTACGGACATTGTAACAAATGTCTACCTTATAAGCAAGAAACAAAATTTTTTGCAAAAAGATAAAGTTTTCAGATGTAAGCAGATCAACACATTGCGTTTTTTTACGACAAGTATGAAGGGGGTGGTAAATTGGTTGCGACTCTGCGCGGGTCACCAGATGAAGGGAAGCAGCCGATGGAAGAGCATGGGAAGGATGCACACCACCCAGACGACAGCGAAGACTTCGCCTTGCCAGTACGCCGTCGTTCCCACAGCGTTAAACACCAGACCATGCCCCCCGGAACCTTGCATACCTCGTCCGTTCCACGCGAGGGCAGTCAGCTTATGAGCGAAAAGCTGTTGCATGTTCCACGGCCTTAACC
>JALYTQ010000083.1 GCA_030854195.1 Chloroflexota bacterium | reverse complement strand
ATACTACTACTACTATAGACGTTGGATAAGAGGAAAATTCTCACTTCAAGCATTTTTTTGCAGATACTCGCGTAGCCGTTCACAGAGCACAGTAATCTCTTGCGCGCCTCCGTGTGGTGCGTCCGGCCATTCGTCGGCGCGCGTCCCCCAATACTCGCGTGGCGCGCCTGGATAGCGTGGTACGACATGGATATGTACATGTGGAACGTCGTGGCCCAGCACAAAGGAGTAGATATGCTCGGCTCCTTCACACGCTTTAAGCGCCCTGCTCAGGTGGGTGACGAGCAGCCCAAGCGCCTGTGCCTCCTGATCGGTCAGCTCCGCCAGTCCCGGCGTGTGGCGTTTCGTCTCGGCCATAAGATAGCCAAGATATGTAGGATGCGTGCCAGTTCTAACATGTCCGGCGTAGACAAGTTCGTCCTGGTAAATGGCACCGCCTGGAATTACAATCTCTCCTCTGTGCTTGCGGCAGATAAAGCAAGCTTGTTGTTCGTTGGTATCCATTTTAAATTTGATCTCTCCACGATTTATCCCAAATACTGGCTCGTCAGCGAATGCTTTGCGCCGAGTAGTTCTCGCGGTGTCCCCTCGAATATGACCATGCCGCCCTTATTGCCACCTTCTGGACCCATATCAATGATCCAGTCTGCGTTGCGAACCACATCTAGATGGTGCTCAATCACAATCACTGTGTTCCCGCCATCTACCAGCCGATTCATGATGGTGAGCAGGCGACCAATATCCGACAGGTGCAGGCCAGTTGTCGGCTCATCCATGACATAGATACTGCCCTGCTTGTGAAGTTCGCTGGCCAGTTTAATCCGCTGGCATTCTCCGCCAGAGAGGGTGCTCAAGGGCTGGCCGAGGGTCAGGTAGTCCAGACCCACGTCGCTCAAAGCCTGGAGCTTTGACCGCACTTCTTTGATCTTCAAAAACTCCAACGCCTGGTGAATGGTCATGTTCAACACATCAACAATGGATTTCCCGTTCAATGTGTAGGCCAATACCTCATCCTTAAAGCGTTTCCCGCCGCACACTTCGCAAGGGAGCTTGACTCCCTCAAGGAAGCCGAGGTCAGTGTAGGTCACGCCGAGTCCCTGACAATTGGGACAGGCACCCTTGGAGTTAAAGCTAAACAGACCAGCGTCAACTTTGTTGGCTGCCGCGAATGCCTTGCGTACATCGTCCATGATGCCGGTATAGGTAGCAGGGTTGGAGCGGCTGGAAGTGCTCAGGGACGATTGATCAATCACCACTGCTCCCTGGTGCTGACTGAGAAAGGCTTCATTGATTAACGAGCTTTTGCCTGAACCAGCCACGCCAGTGATGACCGTCAGCACGCCAGTGGGAATATTCACGCTGACATCCTGCAAATTATTCACCGTAGCATGGACGATTGGCAGAGCCCCGGTCGCATGGCGAAAGCTCTCCTTAAGCGGCCTCTTACGCAACAAATGGTTGCCGGTCAGCGTATCGGCCTGGAGCAGACCGGTGAAATCGCCTTCATAGACAATCTTGCCTCCTTCGCCCCCGGCATATGGCCCCATATCGATGATGTAATCGGCCCTCTTAATCACATCAGGATCGTGCTCTACTACAATGACCGTGTTCCCTTTATCGCGCAATTTTTCCAGGAGTTCGTTCAGACGATGGACATCGCGCGGGTGAAGTCCGATGCTTGGCTCGTCAAAGATGTACATGACATCTACCAGGCTGCCGTTAAGATGCTTGACCATTTTGACCCGCTGCGATTCACCGCCAGACAGTGTATCGGTGGATCGATCCAGGCTGAGATACTCCAGGCCAATCTCCACCAGATGTTGCAGCCGTTCGGTCAACGTGCGAACAATTGGTGCCGCCGCCGGTTCTGTGATACCCTTGACTACCGCTAAAAGCTCATCAACCTCCATCGCTGTCATGTCGGCAATAGTGTACCCCTTGACCTTACAGCTTAAGGCGGCCTGGTTGAGCCGGGCACCCTTGCAGA
Organism: Chloroflexota bacterium; assembly: GCA_030854195.1. Taxonomy (GTDB): domain Bacteria; phylum Chloroflexota; class Ktedonobacteria; order Ktedonobacterales; family Ktedonobacteraceae; genus JACDAE01. The sequence continues at coordinate 16,014 of JALYTQ010000083.1, read as the reverse complement.
GCGGACAGGGGCCGAGCTTCAAAAACGGCTCGACCTTTTGCCGTACGCGAGACGAGAGCGTCTGGATGTCCCGCGCAACGAACTTGCGATTGAACTTGTACATCAGCCCCTCATAGGTGTTGTACGCCAGACCCGTATGTTTGCGCGGTTCGCTGTAGAGAAGCAGGTCCAGTTCCTCCGTTGTATAATCGGCTATTTTTTTGTCGTTGTCGAAGAAGCCAGAACGCGCATAAAGATCGCTTTCCAAACTAGCCAGTCCTGGAGCAATGACAGCCCCCTCGTTCAGCGATTTTGTTGTATCAATCAGCGCTTCTGGGCCAATGCCAATCTTACGGCCCAGGCCATTGCATTTCAGGCACATGCCCTGGGGATCGTTAAAGGAAAAGGCATTTGCATAGCCTACGTAGGGTTTGCCGATGCGCGAAAAGAGCAGGCGCAACACAGACGTGATGTCAGTAACCGTGCCTACCGTCGATTGCGATCCCCCACCCAGGCGTTTCTGGTCAACAATCACGGCCATGCTCAGGTTCTCAATCGCATCGGCGTCTGGTTGGGGATAGCGCGGCAGAAAGTTGCGAACGAACATGCTAAAATTCTCAAACAACAGCCGCTGTGCTTCGTTGGCAATGGTATCAAATACCACTGATGACTTCCCAGAACCAGATATGCCAGTAAAAATGGTGATTTTGCGCTTGGGCAGCCTCAGCGAGACATCCTTGAGGTTGTTCTCGCGGGCACCACGAATCTCGATATATTCTTGAACCATACTGATATATGTTCCCTCCGGATCTTTTAACCAGGCTTTACCTGGCTTCCGATGATGGAATGCCTTTGTTCTGGCACCTTCGCCTCTCCGCTTCTGGCTGTACAAAGGAACAGTATAACACAGAAGGATTGGCAAAACTTCTTCTCTTTTGCTCTCGGGTGCGACTCACCTTTTCGTAAAGGATGAAGGGCTTGACACCAGGGTAGCAAAAGTTTATACTCATTTTATGGATGACTGATTATATCAATCAAAAATGAAAGGATTGAAATGCCGCGTACGGAAGAAGCCAACCAGCGTATTCGCGAGGAGCAGCGCGCAAAGATTCTAGAAGCCGCCCTTATCGTCTTTGCGCGTAAGGGTATGGAAGCTACCATCGCCGAAGTGGCTACTGCCGCCGACGTGAGCTATGGGCTGGTTTATCGCTACTTTGTTAGCAAAGATGCGCTTCTAGTGGAGCTTGTAGAGAAGGTCTTAAGTGACAGCCTCAGAGCGCTCGAAAGGGCATTAGAGCTGCCTGGAACGCCGCAAGCGCGTTTGCGTTCGCTGCTCACGCAGGTACTCGCTGGTGTTCGCGAGCATCCTGAATTTATTTTGCTCGTTCAACAGATGCTTGGCGAGGAAGCGGAGCGTGCCCATCCAGGCGAGCCTGAACAAAAGACGGATCAGCCGTATCGGCTTTCCATCCAACAGGCATTGCATAGTGAAGCCGCGCAGACTCGACTTCGCAAACTGGCGCAACAGCAGAGCCAAACGTACCGAACTGTGCTGAGGCAGCTTGTCGTTGAAGGACAGGCTACAGGTGAAATCACAAACGACGACCCGGACCAACTAGTGGCCGCTGTTACCGCGTGTGTTGCGGGACTGTCCCAAGCGGCGACGTGGCAAGCGCCCGAACAGTTTCAAAAAACCTTTCCAGATGTTGATATTATTTTACGTATACTTATCCCTCGCAAGAAGGAGAATACCAATGCTTGATGCATCCTCTTTTGCCTATGACCGGCAGGCACCGCTTGAACTAGAGATCTTAGCAGAACGTATGCAAGATGGCGCGCTTGTTCGGGATATTATCTATGCCAGCCCGCACGGAGGAAAAGTTCCGGCCTACCTCATTCTTCCCACGCAGCAGCCACCACAAGCGGGCTTGATCTTTGGGCATTGGGGAGAGGGAGATCGGACCGAGTTTGTAGATGAGGCGATAGTGCTGACGCGCCTCGGCTTCGTCTCGCTCTGCCTGGACGCCCCCGGTCGCCGACCTGCTGAATATGAACCGCTGAGGACGCAGCCACAGACGGAATTGCAGTGGATCGTAGATGTGCACCGGGGCGTCGATCTTCTGCTGGAAACATTTTCGCTTCCTCCTGAGCATGTAGGATATGTTGGGCATAGTTATGGAGCGACCTTTGGAGGTGTCGTGGCAGGAGTTGAACAGCGGATCAGCGCATTTGTCTTGATGGCTGGCTGGTATGCCCTTTCGGAGTTGGCGCGTACCAGCGCTGTTCCTGTTCTGGCAGAAGCGCGCAACAAGATCCCTCCAGCGGTTTTTGCAATCTATATGGATGCGATGGCTCCGCTCGATGCCCGCCACTACATCAATCATGCGGCTCCATCGCACCTCTTCTTTCAGTTTGCTCGGAACGACGTGGGCGTTGTAGCGCAAGATGGACAACGGTATTTTGATCTGGCGAGCGAACCGAAGCAGATTGCCTGGTATGATAATTGCGGTCATGAATTCAATGCTCAGGCGCGCCTTGAGCGTGCAACCTGGCTCTGTGAGAAGCTGTACCTGCCTCGGCCTTCACAAGAGATTTTGCAACTTCTAGAGCAAGTCCCTGCTCCTACTCCATTGGAGGGCTAAGGTGTTATGCAAGATTCGCCTGGAAAAACTCCAGCGTCGCCCTGATGATCGCATGTGAGCGTTCATCGTTATCCAGTATATCGAAACCGTGATGGCCCGTGGGATGATTGAGCAAGGTCAGCGGCGCGTTTTGCGTGATCGCCTCAAGGACGAAGCGATCGAGGTAGCGATTGAGGTCGCGTTGGTCCAATCCGGCGCGGGCGATCAGAAGCGGTGTGATGGAGCCTGCTTTTTTGCGCAGGTGCGCGCTGGCCGAGAACTCGGCAAACTTCTCGTCGGAGAGCAGGGGCAGCGTCGGCTCTGAGTCGCGCTCAGAGGGTGGCCTGGCCTGGTTTTCATAGAAGACGCGCAGGTCGGTAACGCCGTAATAGCACGCGCTACAGCGTATATAGGCTGGCGCTTCGTCCAGCACAACCTTCAGGGCGTAGGGCGTTCCGGCGGAGCAGACCCAGATAGCAAGTCTGTCGGCGTCGATATGCAGCGCCTCGCTATTGAGGCGAACGTATGTGATCAGGTCGGCGATATCGCTGGTAATGCCATGAATGTCGAGCAGGGTCATTGATGAGCGGTGATTGAAGGTCACTGCGATCAGACCCGACGCGGCGACGAGTTGTCCCCAGCCCACGTATTGGCCGCTATCCTTGATATCTTTGAGCTGTTCGGGTGTGCCATCGCCGTGAATGAACAGAACGGCAGGCAGGCGCGCGCCGTTTTGCATAGTGGCGGGAGAGTAAACATCCAGCTTGAAGTCGAAGCGATCGACGGTCTTATAAATGAGATCTTTCTGGACGTTGGCCTGTTCCATCGCGGGAATACGATACACGACGGATGGCGTTGCGGGCTGACCGGGTTGTGGCGCGGAGTTAGCGTTCTGTTCTTGCATATACTTCCTCGTCTGACCTTTTAGAGGTTCGCGCGTATCCACCTCCCAGCGGGACAGTTGGAACCACTATGCTTCTACGACCCGCTTGAGGGTACTGAAATTAGCATACTGTACAGGCGGATAGAAGTCAACGTTAGGGAGAAAAGGTACTTTTTTCCGTATGAAGCTTGCCAAATGCTTATGGGCGTGCTATTCTGGTACAGATGATCTAATTGCCTATTTCTGATTCGGGGGAGCAGCGTTATGGGGCAAGAGGAAGCAGGAGCGTTACCACAGCGTGGGACATTGCTGCGCCGCGCGCACGAGCTGTTGGAGACGCTGGGCCAGCCCACGTCCGAAGAGCTGCTGATACAGCACCTTTTTGGTGCCAGCGGTAACACGAATCTGTGGACGGTGTATCTGCGCAAGACATTAAGGAGCTCCGCGTTATTTGAGTCCACGGGCGAGACCGGCATCGGTAGCTCGCTGCTCTGGTCGCTGAGCGCCTGGCGCAGCACCCATCAGGCGCTGGACGACTGCGAGTTCGTTGTAGTGGATACCGAGACGACGGGCCTGCGCCCTGGCCCCGATCGCGTGATCGAGGTTGCGGCGGTGCGTCTGCGTGGTGGCGCAGTCATCGATTCCTTCCATAGCCTGGTCAATCCCGGTCGTCGCCTGCCGCCTTTTATTGTGAAGTTTACCGGCATCGCGCCGGAGATGGTGGAGACCGCGCCCACGGCGAAGGAGATCTTACCTGACTTCTTCTCGTTTATCGAGGATGCTACGCTGGTCGGGCATAATCTGGGCTTCGATATCAATTTCCTGGCATACGAAGCGCGCCTGTTGGGACAATCATGCGCACTGGACGGACTCGACACTATTCTGCTGGCGCGGCGCTTCCTGCCCGGTTTAAAGCGCTTCAAGCTTGACATGGTGGCCGAGCACCTGAAAATTCAGGCGCTGCATCGGCACCGCGCCCTCGGTGATGCGGAAGTGACCGCCGCTGTCTTCCTGCATATTCTTGAGCGCGCACAGCAGCAGGGCATATACACGCTCGGCCATCTCAAACTGCGCGTGCAGCTTCCGGTCGTGTGGAGCGGCGACATAACGCAGGCCGTTGCCAGCGAGAAAGGGAAGTTGTGGCGTGCCGATGGCAAGTTGACGCCAGCCGCAGCCGCGACCTCGCGTCCCAATGGCAGCCTCTTCCTTGATCCCGTGCAGAAGCGCGAGTTTCCGACGAAGCCCGGCGTCTACCTTATGAGGGATGCTCATCAGCAGGTGATCTATGTGGGGAAGGCCAAGTGTCTCAAGGATCGGCTCTCGTCGTACTACAGTCAGCCGCTTGGCTACACGCGCAAGATGGATGGATTGCTGCAGAGCGTCAAGGAGATTGAGACGATCGTTCTGGGTTCCGAACTGGAGGCTCTGCTACTCGAGTCGCGCCTGATCAAAGAATTGCAGCCCGCGTACAATGTGCAGTTGCGCAACTACGAGCTGTATCCCTTTATCAAAATCGACGTTCAGCATCCCTTTTCGCGCGTCTATGCTACGCGCGAGGTCGCCGCCGATGGCGCGCGCTACTTTGGACCCTTTCGCAGCCGACGCCTGGTCGATCTTACCATCGAACTGATTCAGAAAATCTTTCCCATTCGCACCTGCACGCGTAGCCTACCGCCGCAGGCAAAGCCCAGTGATCCCTGTCTGCGCCTGCACCTCAATCGCTGTCCTGGTCCCTGTCGCGGCGTCGATAGCGATGCCGCCGCTTACCAGCAAGTGATCGAGCAGGTCTGCGCCTTCCTGGGTGGTGAGCGCGAGGATCTGGTGGAGCGCCTGCGCCGCCAGATGTTCGAGGCGTCGCAGAATTTGAACTACGAGCGTGCCGCGTGGCTGCGCGACGCCATTCGTAGCGTCGACGAGGTGCTCATCGGGCAGCGGCTGATCACCGGTGCCGTCGAGGCCAATAACCTGTTCATCGTCTATCCCTCTGCGAAAGAGGAACATAACGAGATCTTCCTCATCCGGCATGGGCGGCTGGTGCATCAGGCCTGTGTCCTTCATGAGGCTGGTGCGATGGACGACGCGCTGCACTCATTACTAGAACTCGCGTCGCGGTTGGGAGCGCCGCCCAGCATCGTCGGCAAGGCCGAGGTTGACCAGATCAATATCATCAGTCGCTGGATACACCGGCACAGCGATGATCGCGCCTTCTTCCCTTTCCAACACGCGCTCACCGATCGCGAGGAGGCGCAACTGCTGGTGCAGCGCGTCTGGACCGAGGTAGATGCCGTGCGCGCCCTGCCGATCCTCGCACCCTCTGAGGAAGGCGTCGACGCACTTCCCCACACGGAAGATATTGCCTGACGCAAAACCGCTTGACTTGTTTGGATTCGCTCTGTTAAAATGAGGCGCATCGGGCAGGGCGACAAGCAGTGGCAAGCTCTCTGACGTTTCATATCACAACGATCCGTGCAAGGATACTGAAAGTGCAAGGATACTGAAAGAGCGAACATGTTATTATCCGACAAACGTATACTCGAAGAGTTGAAGAATGGCAATCTCGTCATCGAGCCATTCGATGAGCGGCATCTGGGCACGAACTCCTATGATTGCCGCCTGGGCGAGTGGTATTTTCAGGGCAACGCCAACATCGAGACGATGCACCTGGAGATTCCCGCTGAGATCCGTGGCTACTGGGGCGAGCCGCGCAAGGCCAGAGATGGCAAGATCGCTATCCGGCCCGGCACAACCATCCTGGCGCATACGCAGGAGATCATTGGCGGCCACAATGGCTACCTCGCGAAGATGTACTCGCGCAGCACCGTGGCGCGCTCCGGCCTCTCGGTCTGCCGTTGCGCTGGCGTCGGCGACGTTGGCTACATCAGTCGTTGGACCATGGAGATCAGCAACCACACCCAGACCACCATCCTCGTCCCGGTCGGCTTCCGCATCTGCCAACTTACCTTCGAGTATGTCGGCGAGACGCTCAAAGAGTATCACGGCAAATATGGCAAGAGCGGCCAGCAGTGGACGCCGGAGGATATGCTGCCCAAGCCCTATTTTGATTGGGACTATGATGTGTATCGTTCGGATAGAGGGAAGTAAGAGCCTTTTCAAAATTAAAAAGTTCAGGATATGTTAAGGAGAGCCCGTAGAGCCATTCCGCCAGGGAGAAGCACATGAAACCTTCTGAGCGTATCGACAACCAAATTGTAGAGCTCGCTGATTGGCGTGGCCTCATGGTCGCCCGACTGCGCAAGCTTATCCTTGAAGCCGACCCCGACATCACTGAGGAATGGAAGTGGGATACTGCGGTATGGTCTCACCAGGGACTTGTCTGTGCTGTAAGCGCTTTCAAGAAAACCGTAAAATTGAACTTTTTTCAAGGGGCTTTGCTGGAAGATCCACATACACTCTTCAATGCTGGCCTTGATGCGAAAAAGACACGATCAATAGACTTCCGTGAAGGCGATGCAGTTGATGAGTCCGCTTTGAAAGATCTCATTCGTAGTGCAGTTGCTCATAATGCTGGATGAAAAAGAGAATGACACAACAGAAAAGTGATCTCCCAATTGAGCTGTCCGCTCCTGCTCGACGAGCGCTTGTTGGGGCTGGCTATTTGCGACTTGAGCAGTTAACCAGGGTCAGCGAGGCCGAACTCAAGCAGCTTCATGGTGTAGGGCCAAAGACGCTCAAACAGCTCCGCGCTGTCTTTGAGACTCGTGGCCTGTCGTTTGCTGATGGGAAGGCAGGTAAAGAAAAGAAAATAGATGACTAAGGGGAGACTTATCTCATTTGAGGGACTCGATGGCGCTGGCAAGACGACGCAGATTGATCTTTTAGAGCGCTGGTTTACTACTCACTCACTGCGATATATACGGACCCGTGAGCCGGGAGGTACGCCGCTCGGTCATGAGATTCGCCAGTTGCTCTTTGGCCGCCCCGATCTGACTCTTACGCCGCTGGCAGAGACGTTCCTTTTCCAGGCTGATCGTGCTCAGCACTTTGCGACACTAATTCTTCCCACGCTCGCCGACGGTACTCATGTAATCACCGATCGCAGCTTCGACTCCAGCATCGCCTATCAGGGGGCGGCTCGCGGCGTCGGCGAGTCCCTGGTTGAGCAGCTTTCATTGATTTCTACCCAGGGTCATGCTCCTGACCTGACCATCCTGCTCGACCTTGATGCCACAAAAGTCAGTCAGCGCACCAATATCGATCATGATCGAAGCGGTCAGCGCGAAGAGCAGAGCCGTTTCGACAAAGAAGCCGAACCGTTTCATAACCGCCTGCGCGCCGCCTTCCTGGAGCTTGCACGCGCGCATCCCGAGCGTATCAAAGTCATCGATGCCTCTCAATCAGTGGAGCAGATTCACCAGGAGATCGTCGCGCTAGTAAGCAAGCTAGTGCTATGACCAGACCTCCTCTACCTTATCCTGCAACCGGCGCGTGTAGAGGCGATAATAAGTTCTATGCTGTTCGAGCAACTCTCTATGCTTGCCCTGCTCAATAATGTGCCCCTTCTCGATAACGATGATTTTATCAGCATTTTGCACGGTAGTCAGCCGGTGGGCTATTACAATCGTCGTGCGACCCCGCATGAGCCGTTCGAGCGCTTCTTGTACCAGGGCGCTCGCTTTCGTTGTCCAGCGCGCTGGTAGCCTCGTCGAGGATAAGAATGCGTGGATTGCGTAGCAGCGCGCGCGCAATCGCTATGCGCTGCCTCTGGCCGCCTGAGAGCTTGACGCCTCGCTCACCGACCAGCGTATCGTAGCCCTGCGGCAACTGCGCGATAAATTCGTATGCATTGGCTGCTCGCGCCGCCTCCTCAATCTCGGCCTGTGTCGCATCCAGGCGTCCATAGGCGATGTTTTCGCGGATCGTTGCTCCGAAGAGTACTGGCTCCTGGAGCACGATACCGATCTGTTCGCGCAGGCTCTTCGTTTGTACATGACGAATATCGTAGCCATCAACGCTAATGCGCCCGTTCTGCACGTCGAAGAAGCGTGGGAGCAGATTCGCGATCGTCGTCTTGCCAGCTCCACTCGGTCCCACCAGGGCCACCACCTGTCCCCTCTCAGCTGCGAAGGTGACATTGTGCAGGACCGGTGTCTGCCCATCATAACTGAAATCGACCTGCTCGAAGCGCACATTCCCCTCGATCAACGGCAAGGATGGCGCGCCAGGGTCGTCGGCGAGCGTCACTGGTGTATCCAGGAGATCGAAGATGCGCTCGGTGGCACCCAGAGCCGTCTGAAACTGGCCGTAAAGTGTGCTTAGCGCGATAAATGGTTGCGATAGAACACCAAAATAGATAACGATGGTGGTTAAATTGCCTATCGTGAGGCTGCCGTTCAGCACCGCCGAGCCCGCGTACCAGAGGAATGCTGCCATGCCAGCAAGCCCAAGCAGCGTCGTCCCCGCCTGCACGAGACTTTGCAGGCGCGCCCTTTTCCTCACAATGGCGTACTGCTGGCGGGCCAGTGCATTGTAGCGCTCGATCTCGTACTCCTCGCGTGTGAATGCCTTGACGATCTTTGCATTGCCGATCGCCTCTTCCGAGGCAGCCGTAGCCTCGCTCAACTTTTCCAGCTCCTGTTTCGCATATTTACGCAGGAAGCGGCTGGTGATATAGGGCAGGAGCGCGACTGGGAAAAGAATCAAGGTTACGACCAGCAGTGTTGGCCCAAAGGAGACATTGGAGTGGGACAGCGGGATGTGCAGGTTGAACTGATTCGCTGCTATAAGTAACGTATTTGGTCCGCCGATGATGACGACGAGGCCAAGCAAGAGCGTAATGACGTTGCGTACCAGCGTAATGAGATTGATCGTCACGGCCTCGCGGACCAGCGTCACATCGTTGGTGAGGCGGCTGAGCAGCTCTCCTGTTCGGTTATCCTGGAAGAAGCTCAGTGACAGTTGCTGCAAGTGAGCGAACAGGCGTGTGCGTAGATCTATCACGATCTTTTCGCCGATGCTAGTCATCCAGTAGCTTTGCAGGAAGCTAATGAGCGCCTGTGCCGCCGACAGACCGATTAGCAAGAAGACAATGGTGTGCAACGTGCTCGCATTTTTACTGATGACGCTGTCGATGATCTGCCCCAGTAGCGCCGGATAGGTGATGGTCAAGATGCTGGCGAGAAACGTTGCCAGCATGATAATCGCGAACTGCCACCAGTACGGGCGCGCGAGGCTGAGAAGGCGCGTCAGGCGGTGCCGCGTTGGTTTTATTTTTGCGCTTGCACGCTCGGAGTCGGCAATAATCGTTGGGTCTGACACGCGCATTCCTCCTGCTAGAACCAGCCTATATACTCTTTCTTCAAACATCTTCAATACGAAGCTCAGTTGATGAAGTTACATGGAGACTAAAAGTTTATCAACGCGGCGTGTTAGAATAACTCTATCTTCCTTCGTCTAGAGCAAGTAAGGAGTTAATCCGATGAACACCGATGGACGGATACAAGGCTTACAGACACGAATGATCCATCGCGCCAATAGTGCTGTAGAAGATATTATTGCAGACCTTGATAATGCGCTACAGTCAGCGTAAGTTCAATCATCCCACTAGCAAACGAGAGGACCTTTTATGCTCAATGATCCCGTTCTCCTCAATGACTGGCATGTGGTGGCATACGCGCCTGATCTGCAAGCGAACAGGCCTATGCGCGTTCGCCTGTTGGACGAAGATATTGTGTTGTGGCGCGTGGGGGAGAAGATCTGTGCCTGGCGTGATCTCTGTGTGCATCGTGGCACCCGCCTGTCACTGGGCAAGATCGAGGGCGATACGCTGGTCTGCCCTTATCATGGCTGGACCTACGATCAGGACGGCCAGTGTATCCGTTTTCCTGCTCATCCCGACCAGAAGCCGCCGACTACGGCCCGTGCCAGGGTATATCAGGCGCGTGAGAAGTATAATTGGATCTGGGTCACGCCTGGAGACCCCACTCACGAGCTTCCCGAATTGCCCTTCTGGGACGATCCGACCTTCCGCAAGATCCATTGCGGTCCCTATACCTACAATGCAAGTGGACCACGCGCCGTTGAGAACTTTCTCGATGTCACGCACTTCCCCTTCGTCCACCAGGGCTACCTCGGCGACCAGGAGCACCCGGAGATCAACGACTACGAAGCGGAGATCAGCGATGCGGGCGTAGTCGCGCGCGATATCTCCGTCTGGCAGCCTGATCCCGATGGCTCAGGTGTGGGCGCTACAGTTACGTATACCTATACTGTTGTACGCCCACTGACTGCTTACTTTGTCAAATCTTCATCGGGTCCGCGCTTCGCTATGTATTTTACGGTCACGCCTGTCTCTGAGCGTGTTTCTATCGCCTGGACCTATGTAGCAATGGATTATGACAACCAGTCAGAGGAGCAGATTCGCCAGTTTGAAGATATGATTACATTGCAGGACGTGCCGATCGTCGAGTCACAACGTCCCGAACTCCTGCCGCTCGACCTGCAGGCGGAACTACACCTGCGCTCCGACCGCACGGCGATTGCGTACCGGAAGTGGCTCAGGCAGCTTGGACTGACCTTCGGGACGGCATGAAATGTGTTGATATAGGAGAGATAATAGTTGGGTAACTCAGGCAAGAAGCCTCTGAAAAAGCTGAGGCTTCTTGTTTGAAAACCAGAAAGAAGAAAATCAGGGCTTATGGATTCCTGGGGTGAGCGTCAGCGTTGTAGGTTTCCTGTGCCAGAGCCGGTGGTGCAGTTCGCCAGCGAAAAGCGATATCGTATGCACCGCTCTGACGCAGGATGCCGAGAGCCTGCTCCGGGCTACTTGCAGATTTGACGAGCACAATACTGCGGCCCGCATCAAGCTCCCTTTGATAATTGTGCGCATCCTGCTCCGGTACGCCTATGCGCGTCCAATCATCAACTGAGTTTGTCGTGGCAGTCGGCTGGCCCGTAAACAAATTTTTGAAGTTCTCGACAAAACTGTTCGTGCCACGCTCCACTAATCTGAGCTGATCAAGATTATGGCCAGAATGACGAAGAGTATCAATGCATTGATTCGCCTGCTCGTGATTTGCAAAAATAGCTATCAGAGTTGAGTGTTCATTGATTGTTGCCATCTCTGTTTCTGCTCCTTTCTCATTAAGTCTTCTTTATACACGTGCATGGAGCACAAAAGGTTACATATTATAGCGCCTCTAAGCGCCGCTTCCGCTTCAATGCCTCGAAGTACTCGGGATCGAGTTCAAGCGCTTTATTGATTGCTGCCAGCGCCTCAGTTTTCTGTCCTTTGATGCCGAGCACCCAGGCTTTCCCGTCCCAGGCTGGCACATAGCTGGCGTCAAGCTTCAGCGCCACGTCGAAATCGAGCAGCGCCTCGTCGTAGCGTGCCAGCATCGCCTGGCATGTTCCTCTGACATAATGGGCCTCGGCACTGGTCTCGTCCAGCCTGACGGCGCGTTCGGCAGCGGCCAGCGCCTCGACGTAACGGATAGCGGTCGATAGTTGTTGGCTGTAGTCCAGCCAGAACTTTGCCTGTTGCCTCCGCGTCTCTTTCTGTTTATCCATGCTTCTTACGCTCCGTGTTTCCTTTCCCATTCCGCCATGACTTCTTGATAGGCATCCCAGGTATCTACATCGTAGCTTGCCATTGAGGCACCCAATTCGATGTGCGCGACTTCCGAGCGGTGATGCTCGATGACGCTGCGCGCACCCCCATCGCCTGTGATCTCCAGCAGTTCGGGAAAGAGGCTGGCGTCGAAGAGCACCGGATTGCCGCGCTCGCCGTTGTAAAATGGAATGAGAATGCGCTTTCCAGTAGCGTGCTTGCTGGCGATAAGCGTGTCGAGAATGCGCGCCGTCATCAGTGGCTGATCCCCCAGCACGATAAGGACGCCCGCGAGGGAACGCGCCGATGGTCCTGCTGTGCTTTCTCTATCTATGAGCGCCTGTATGCCTGCGCGTAACGATGTGCTCATGCCTTGCAGGTAGTCAGTATTTTCTATGCTGAAAATGTCGGGATGATCCAGGTATGGCGCGATCTGGTCGCGTACCTGCGCAATCTGATGCCCCAGTACGACGACGACGGGACGCGCCTGCGATGCCAATGTTGCCTCGATCGCGTGGGCCAGGACCGGACGGTCTCCAAGCGGCAAGAGCAATTTGTGCCGCCCGCCACCCATGCGGCTGGAACTGCCAGCGGCCAGGATGAGCGCGGCTATCGAGGAATGTTCTGGCATGTGCGGGTCTCCTGTCTATGCTGGCAAAGAAATATGTAACGTACCCCGTAGTTATCCTGGGGGATTCGAAACTCTATGCTATAATAGGGGCCAGGTGCCTGAGACGGACCTGAAAAGATGTATGGAAAACGTTGGTCCTGTACCTTGCCCTGGAGTAACCATAATGCTTGAGACCTTTAATGTCAATACTGAACATGTTGAGGCGCTGGACGCCGAGACGCAGACAAAATATGAACATTTGCAGGCGATTTTACGCGAGATGGAATCGGTGCTGATCGCCTATTCGGGCGGCGTCGATAGCGCGTTGCTGCTCAAAGTGGCCCACGATGTGCTGGGCGAGCGCGCAGTGGGAGCAATCGCTTCCTCGGCTGCCTACGCGCCTGAAGAGACCAGCGAGGCCATTGAAGTCGCCGAAAAGATGGGCATCCCTCTGCTGAACCTGGAGACCCACGAGTTGGAGGATGAGCGTTACGTTGCCAATAATGTGAATCGCTGCTACTTCTGTAAGACCGAGCTGTTCTCACACTTAGAGCCACTCGCGCAGCAGCACAATCTACGCCATATTGCGTATGGCGTCAATAAAGATGATGATGGCGACTTTCGGCCCGGCCAGCGCGCTGCCCGCGAATTTCAGGTGCGCGGACCTCTGAAGGAAGCTGATATGGGCAAGCGCGAGATTCGCGCTGTTGCTCGCCTGCTTGGCGTTCCTGTCTGGGATAAGCCCGCGATGGCCTGCTTCTCGTCGCGCATTCCCTACGGCAGCAGGGTTGATACCGCATCGCTGCAAATGGTCTATAGGGCGGAGAAGCTACTGCACGAGCTGGGCTTCCACCAATTGCGCGTGCGCCACCACGATAAAATTGCGCGCATCGAGGTCGAGCGCGCTGAGATGCCACGCCTCATCGAAGAGGAGATGAGCCGCGTCGTCACCGATGGTCTACGCAAAATAGGCTACGCATATGTGGCTATTGACCTGCTGGGCTATCGCAGCGGAAGTATGAACGAGGGCTTTTTTAAGAAGAAAAAGACCGCTCAGTAAGAAATTGGAAGCTATGCATGCCTAAACCATCGACGAACCAGCTAATAAAAGCAGGAACGAAACAGGACCGCCGCCGCGAACGCCGCGAGGAGCAGTTGCGCCAGGCGGCGGCCCAGCGGCGCGCGACACGTCTACGCTGGATCGTAGTCGGCGTCATCATCGTCGCCGCCGTGCTGACGGTTGCCTCTTTCCTGTACTTTACTCACGGCTCGTCAACCGCCACGACCGCCACGCAAGCTGCTCCCACCGCGACGAGTGCATCGACTCCTGTCAATACAGCTGCTCAGCAATCGCTCAGCCCCGCCGTCGATAATGTGCAGTGCAACTCGTCGGAGCAGCTCACGTACCACGTCCACGCGCATCTCTCTCTCTACATCAATGGAAAGGCTGTGCCCGTGTCGCAGTATGTCGGCATCACTAATGCCTGCTTTTACTGGCTGCATACGCATGATACTAGCGGCGTGATCCATATAGAGGCACCGCAGCAGACGACCTTTACATTGGGAAACTTTCTGCACCTCTGGAAGCAGCAGTTTTCGCAGTTGCAGTATCCCACCCAATTGGACAACGCCTCCGGATGGCAGGCATACGTCGATGGCAAGCCCTATAGTGGCGATTTCAATGCTATCCCGCTCAACCCGCACGCCTTGATTACGCTGGCCTATCATTCGCCGGGAGTCAAGCCCGACACTATCTATAATTGGAATGGATTATGATGCTTTGCCGGGGTTGTGTTCCTTCACCGAGAGCGAGTGCTGGTTGTGCTATAATCTATTAAAACGCGTTGCCTGTTCCAAAATCTGTGAATGGAACGGGCTTATTCCTATATTCTATTCATACAAAATAGCAGGAACACAATACCATGCCAGAGCGCACCATTTATCTTGACCATGCCGCGACGACCGCGCTGGACCCACGCGTGCTGGACGCGATGCTTCCGTACCTTACAAGCGAGTATGGCAACGCGAGCAGCATCTATACACTGGGACGCCACGCCATGCAGGCGATAGACCGTTCACGTGAACAGGTTGCCGAGCTTATTCACAGTCGTCCCACCGAGATTGCCTTCGTGGGCTGCGGCTCCGAGAGCGACAATCTCGCCATCAAGGGCATGGCCTATGCCGCGCAGAAGAAGGGCAACCACCTGATTACCTCGTCGATCGAACACCACGCGGTGCTGCATACCTGCCAGTATCTGGAGCGCGCTGGCTTCAAAACGACGTACCTGCCCGTCGATGAATATGGCAGCATCGATCCCGATGATGTGGCGCGCGCGATTACCGATCAGACAGTTCTGGTCTCGATCATGTACGCCAATAACGAGGTCGGGACCATTGAGCCGATCGCCGAGATCGGACGCATCTGCCGAGCGCGCAAGGTTCCTTTTCACGTGGATGCCGTGCAGGCGGGTGGCGCGCTGCCAATCGATGTCGTGGCGCTCAACGTCGATCTGCTCTCGCTCTCCGCGCACAAGTTCTATGGCCCGAAGGGGATGGGCATCCTGTATGTGCGTCAGGGGATGCGCATTTTGCCGCAGCTGCAAGGCGGCTCGCAGGAGCGCGGACGGCGCGCCGGGACCGAGAATGTGGCTGGCATCGTCGGTACCGCGACGGCTCTCAAGCTGGCACAGGAGGAGATGCCGCAGGTGACGCTGCGCATCAAAGCCCTGCGCGATCGCCTGATCGAGGGCATCTTAACCATTCCTCGTAGCCGCCTCACAGGCCATCCCGAGCAGCGCCTGCCTAACAATGCCAGCTTCTGCTTTGAGGGAGTCGAGGGCGAATCGATTCTGCTCAGCCTCGACCTGCACAGCATCGCGGCCTCCACCGGTTCCGCCTGCACCTCCGGTTCCGTCGATCCCTCGCACGTCCTGATCGCTATGGGTATACCGTCCGAATGGTCTCACGGGAGCCTGCGCCTGACGCTGGGCAAGGCGAACACTGAAGCCGATGTAGAGGCGGTCCTGACCACGCTTCCAGGCATTGTTGAGAAGGTGCGCAGTCTGGGGCTCTAGTGTGCTCTCGTAGGTCAGACCAAAAGCCTTTGCATAATCCACGAGCGCGCCTCCTCGACCCTTACATCGACAGCGGCATTCACCCAGGGACCATTCATCATGCGCGGCACCATAAATCCTGCGAGTGGTCCACGGGTGATGGCGCGCACGGGCATCTCCTCGAAGGTGAAGAGCTCCGGTCGACAGAGGGCCGCGAGCGTCAGCGGATCGTGCAGGTACGGCAATGGTGATTGACCGCGTGGTCGGTGCCGCTGCCACACGGCTATGAGCCTGCTCAACAG
>JALYTQ010000082.1 GCA_030854195.1 Chloroflexota bacterium | reverse complement strand
CTTATTTAGTGGCTAAGATCAAAATCGACCCCGAACGCAGAATAGGTAGTGTTGATCGTCGTATTCTCGGCGAATTTATCGAACATCTTGGGCGCTGTATCTACGGTGGCGTCTACGATGAGGGTTCAAGTCTGAGCGACGAGCACGGTTTCCGCAAGGACGTTCTGGACGCCGCCCGCGCAATGCAGGTACCACTACTGCGCTGGCCCGGCGGTAATTTCGTCAGCGGCTATCACTGGACGGACGGTATAGGGCCGGTGGAGCAGCGCGCCCGGCGCATAGAACTGGCCTGGCACAGCGAGGAGTCCAACCGTTTCGGCACCGACGAGTTCATTGAATACTGTCGTGCCCTGGGTGCAGAACCGTATATTTGCGTCAATATGGGCACCGGTTCAATGGACGAAGCTCAGGCGTGGGTCGAGTATTGCAACGGCACGCAGAATACCTACTGGGCCAATCTGCGGCGCAAGAATGGTCACGAGGAGCCCTATAATGTAAAGTACTGGGGACTCGGCAACGAAATGTATGGCCACTGGCAGATCGGAGCCCTGAGCGCGGAGGATTACGCGAAAAGGGCGGTTCAGTTCGCTAAGGTCATGAAATGGACGGACCCGAGCATCGAACTTGTGAGCTGCGGCATGAAGGGCTGGGACGAATGGGACCGTATCGTGATCGAAGAACTGGCCCCCTTTGTGAATTATCACAGCATCCACATCTACACCGGCAGCAATGATTACTACAGAAATGTCTTCATGCCGCACCAGACCGAGCGCGCCATCGACAACTGCCAGGCGTTGATCGACAACGTGCGCTACCGCAAGCACATCGACCACCCGATATACGTAGCCTACGACGAGTGGAACGTCTGGTTCCGCGCCATAGGCCATGAGACGGCCCTGGAGGAGCGCTATACCCTGGCGGACGCGCTGGCGGTGGCGACGTACCTCAACATCTTCATCCGCCACGCGCAAACGGTGCGTATCGCCAACCTGGCGCAGATGGTCAACGTAATCGCCCCCATTTTCACGAGTCCCGAGGGCATGTTCCTGCAAACCATCTACCATCCACTCAGGCTCTATGCCGAGCATATGCAGGAGATCGCGCTCGATGTCTTTGTAGAAGCGGATACCTACGAATTGAAGGAGGAGATTGGGAAAGAGCACTGGCCCGACCGCGTGGCGGACCTGGGTCCATTCAAAATGCTCGACGTGACCGCGACCTGCGACGCGCAGGGACGCGAACTGATGGTCGCCGTAGTGAACCGCGATGCTGAGCACGCTACCACGACGACGATAGAACTGCTAGATACGGTCGCGGCAAGCGAGATGCGCGTATACGAGGTCAATGGCAGCAGTCCAGAAGCGAGCAATTCATTTGAACATCCCCATGTAGTAGATGTGCGGGAGTCGCGCATGAATGTAGACGGAGGCCGTTTCGAGTACACGTTCCCGGCTCATTCGGTCACGGTATTGCGTATGCAGACCGGATAACTGAGAACAATCTGTCAAGTGGGCTGTAAAGTAAAGGAGGCTAAAATGAATACTATTCGATTTAGCGTACCACTTGAACAAAGTATCAGTAGGCGTAAATTTCTGCTCAACACCGCGCTTCTCGCCGTCGGTGGCCTGGCTACCACATCCTGCGCGCAGGATGCTCTTCAGCCATTAGGTATAGCAACGGGCAATACCGGGCCGCTCGTGTTCTGGAACCTGTTCAGCGGCGGCGATGGATTACGCATGACCCAGATGGAAAACGATTTTAGTAAAAGCCATCCCGATATTCCCGTGAACTCCGTAACCCTCACCTGGGGTGCGCCGTACTACACCAAGCTAGCTATGGCGGCAGTAGGTGGTCGCCCGCCTGATGTTGCCATTATGCACCTCTCGCGTATGCTTGGCTACGCGCCAGCAGGGCTTTTAAGACCTTTCGGCCTGGACGAACTCGCGCAGTACGGTATCACCTCCGACAAGTTCCTGCCAAAGATCTGGAATAACGCGCACTATAACGGAAAAATCTACGCGATTCCGCTGGATACACATCCGTTTGTCATGTATTACAACACTGATATCTGCCGTAAAGCCGGGTTGCTCGGAGCAGATGGCAAGCTCAAGCCGCTGGTCGGAGCCAACGCGGTGATCGCTGCCCTCCAGAAGGTGCAGCAGATGACCGGGGTCCTGGGGTTAGCTCTCGACACCCAGGATGTGACGCCGTGGCGCATCTTTTCCACTCTCTACAGTCAGGCAGGAGGACAGGTTCTTTCGCCTGATGGCAGCAAGCTCATTCTGGACGACGCTAAAGCAATGCAGGCGCTCACATTTATGACGGATCTGACGCTCAAGTCTAAAGTCGCCTCTCCGACGATAGACTACGGCGGCGCAGTCGCTCAGTTTGCCAGTGGCAAGGCAGGCTTCTTCTGGCAGGGTGAATGGGAGGTGACAACTTTTCAGACCGCTAAGCTGCCATTCAACATGACCCTGTTCCCCAACATCTTAGGCAGCAATGATACGCAGGCCGATTCACACACCTTTATTATCCCTGCCCAGAGTTCGATTGATGAGCAGCGCCTGGCCTCCTCGCTCAAATTCATCAGCTTTATGCTGCAGGATAGCCTTGTCTGGGCCGGTGGTGGTCACATTCCAGCTTATCAGCCTGTGGTCAAAAGTCCAGAGTATCAGCAGTTGAAGCCGCAAGCAAACTACGCGGCTGAGGCACAGTATGTAGTATATGATCCTCCCGCGTGGTTCAGCGGCTCCGGCTCACAGATGGAGACCAACGCGGGCACCATATTCCAGGCGGTGATGCAAGGACAGCTTACTCCCGCAGCAGGTCTGAGCCAGTTCCGTGACTCCATGCAGAAACTGCTCAACACGCCGAATCCAGTCTACTAGCGCGATACCAGCCATTCTCTAGTTTTCAGTATCCTCAAGCGGATCGACATTTGGTCTCAGCCAGGCCGCTCACGCATTGAGGGATTGTATATGGGAAAGCCGAAAAGGTCAAGTGTTTTTGCATTAGAGGAGGAAATACTTATGGCGACGTTGCAACCAGCGGTACCGGAAGCCCAACAGACCGCCAGACGAGCATCGAGTCCTGGGAGTGGACGTAACTTGCGAACCACCCTGACCGGGTTGGGCTTCGTGCTCCCGTTCCTGATCGCATACGCGCTCTTCCTGTTGTGGCCCATTATCCTTGGACTCCGCATGAGCTTTTTCAATTGGAGCCTTGTCGGAAAGGGCGTCTCTGATTTCGTAGGCTTCGCCAACTACGGTGAACTGCTGGGCGATCCAGCTTTCTGGGATTCGCTCTGGCACACCATCCTGTTTACCCTTCTGAGTACTCCAATTCTGGTCGTGCTCGGACTTATCCTGGCCCTCCTGGCGAACTCTGTGGCCTGGGGTAAATGGTTCTTTCGCCTCGCTTTTTTCGCTCCATATGTACTTCCCTCTGCCGTCGTGGCTTTGATCTGGGTATGGTTGTACGAACCGGGCTTTGGCCTGATCAGCAATATACCTGGCCTGCAAAATGTCGGGTGGCTGACCAGCCCTAACGTTGCCATGCTCTCGATCGTGTTTACCACCGTGTGGTGGACCATTGGTTTCAACTTCATCCTGTATCTCGCGGGCTTACAGGAGATTCCGCAAGAAATGTACGAGGCGGCCTCGCTCGATGGAGCAGGTATATGGGCGCGTCTCCGGTACATCACCATACCCCTGCTGGGTCGTACTACCGTGCTGGTCCTCATCTTGCAGGTGCTGGCGTCATTGAAGATATTCGATCAGATCTATCTGATGACAACGGGCGGCCCGAATTTCTCCACGCGACCGATCATCGAATACATCTATGATTCGGGCTTCACATTGTATCGCGTGGGCTACGCATCGGCTATGTCGTACGCCTTCTTCGTAATTGTTCTTGTAGTCTCCATCATCCTGTTTACGCTGCTCAATCGCCAGGGAGGAAACGCCAGATGATAGATTCCGTTGCGAACAAGACTGCTGCCAGCGCGAAGGGCAGAGCTGGAGTACAGGCAAAAGAAAGTGCTGGGCCGTCGCAGAACATGGTTCCTAAAGTTGCCTCCTTCGTTATTCTGCTTCTGCTCGCGCTACTCTGGATTATTCCTCTGGCCTGGGCTATAGACACGGCTCTCAAGCCAGAGAGTGAGACCACCGCCATTCCACTCAGTTGGATTCCCACTCACTTTACGTTAGACGCGTTTGCCAAAGTGCTGAGCGCTGGTGGTATTGGGCGCTGGTATGTGAATAGCGCCATTACGTCTATCGTCATCACCATCGTCGTTGTCGTGCTGGGAAGTATGGCTGCTTACGCTTTCTCGCGTATCTCGTTCCGTGGAAAAGGTTTCCTGTTCTGGCTTATCATGGCAGGCATAATGGTTCCTCCGCAGATTCTCATTGTGCCATTGTTCACTGAGATGACCTCGTTCCATATGATAGACACCTACTGGAGCATCATCCTGCCGCAGACCGCTGCTCCCTTTGCGGTCTTTATCCTCAAGCAGTTCTTTGATGGCATCCCTTCTGATCTTGGGGAGGCCGCGATAGTTGATGGTGCCAGCCAGTTTCGCGTATACTGGCAGATATGGATGCCGCTAGCCAGACCGGCTATCGCGGCGGTCGCGATCTTCACCTTCGTCGCGTCCTGGAACAACTTCATCTGGCCATTTATCGCGATCACCAATACCAACATGATGACGATCCCTGTCGGACTGGCAAATGTGCAGAGCGCGTATGGTATCCACTACGCTCAGATCATGGCTTCGGCTGTGCTCGGTGGCGTACCGCTGCTCATCGCGTTTATGTTCTTCCAGAAACAGATCGTGCAGGGTATCGCTGGTACTGGTTTGAAGGGATAATATATGTAAGGGCCAGCCACGCGCGGCTGGCCCTTACATATGGGATAGATAGAATAGAAAAAGGTTATTTCATGCTCACTTTATCATGGACGCCCATCTCCTGGAAGGATGTGACCATCGACGATCAATTCTGGTCGCCGCGCCTGCGTGTGAACCGCGAACAATCGCTGCCACACATCTATCAGTTCTGCCAGGAGACGGGGCGCATCGGCGCTCTGCGCCTGAACTGGAAACCTGGCATGGAGCCGGTCCCGCACATCTTCTGGGACTCCGATGTCGCCAAGTGGCTTGAGGCGGCAAGCTATAGTCTCGCCACCCATCCCGATCCGGCGCTAGAGGCGCGGGTCGATGAGATCGTTGCCCTGCTTGTCGCCGCCCAGCAGCCCGATGGCTACCTCAATAGCTATTTCACCGCGGTCGAGCCGGAGAAGCGCTGGACAAACCTGCGCGATTGGCACGAACTCTATTGCGCCGGTCATCTCATCGAAGCGGCGGTGGCGCACTTTCAGGCCACTGGGAAGCGCGTGCTATTGGACGCGCTGTGCCGCTACGCGGATTATATTGATAGTGTCTTCGGTCCCGAAGAGGGCAAGAAGCGCGGCTATCCCGGCCACGAGGAGATCGAGCTGGCGCTGGTGAAGCTCTATCGCGTGACGGGCGAGGAGCGCTATCTCCGTCTGAGTGAGTACTTTATAAATGAACGCGGGCGACAGCCCCACTACTACGATGCAGAGGCACGCCTGCGCGGTGAAGATCCAGCCGCGTACTATCACAAGACCTACGAATACAATCAGTCGCACCTGCCCATACGCGAGCAGTCACAGGTCGTCGGTCATGCCGTGCGGGCGCTGTACTTTTATAGTGCTGTGACCGACATCGCGGGCGAACTGCACGATCAGAGCCTGTTTGACGCCGACCAGCGTCTGTGGCAGCAGCTCTGCTCCAAACGCATGTACATCACCGGCGGCCTCGGTCCCTCGGCGCACAACGAAGGGTTCACCACCGACTACGACCTGCCCAACGAGAGCGCCTACGCCGAGACGTGCGCGGCAATCGCCTTTGTCTTCTGGAATCAGCGCCTGTTGCAGCTCGATTGTAACGCCCGTTACGCGGATCTGCTGGAGCACGCACTCTATAACGGCGTCCTGAGCGGCGTCTCGCTGGATGGTCGCAAGTTTTTCTATGTGAATCCGTTGGCTAGCTCCGGCGGGCATCACAGGCAGGAGTGGTATAGCGTCTCGTGCTGCCCGCCAAACGTTGCGCGCCTCTTCGCCTCCCTTGGACAATACATCTACGCCGCCAATGATAACGAGCTAGCTGTACACCTCTACATTCAGAGCACGGCCCGCGTGAGCATCGCTGGACGCGAGGTGACTGTGCGCCAGGAGACGAACTATCCGTGGAACGGCAATATCGCGCTCAGCTTTGCGATGGACGAGCCTGCTAGCTTTGTATTGCGACTGCGCATCCCTGGCTGGTGCCGCGATGCGCGGCTGCTCGTCAATGGGGAAGCATTCGCTATAACCGACCATCTGGAACAGGGCTATGTACGGGTTGAACGCGTCTGGCAGCCGGGAGACCGCGTAGAGCTTACACTGGCAATGCCGGTTGAGCGCGTCTATGCCCATCCCGAAGTAAGTCAGGATGCTGGCCTTGTTGCCCTGCAGCGCGGTCCGCTCATCTACTGCCTGGAAGCCGCCGATGTCGTCGCCCCATTGCAGCGCATTGTTGTGCCGCAGACAGCAGAACTGACGAGCCATTTTGAACCCGAGCTGCTCGGTGGCATGACCGTTATTCGCGGCGAGGCGCTTATCGAGAATAGCGCCGATTGGGCAGATGAGCTTTATCGCTCGCGCCTCCCATCTCTGGATACGGGCACAATTACCGCGATACCATACTACGCGTGGGATAATCGCCAGCCGGGCGAGATGCGCGTCTGGTTGCGGGAAGGCGGGTCTACTACACCTGCTCGGTCGGACGAATAAGGATTTCGCTAACGCTAACATGTTCAGGCTGGGTGACAGCGTAGACAATGGCGGCAGCGATATCCTCGCCCTGTAGAGGCGTGATGCTGCGCTCCGCCTCCTGCTGGGCTTTACGCACCTCGGGATCGGTGATGTGTTGGCGCAGTTCTGTGGCAACCATGCCTGGCTCGATCACGGTCACGCGGATATGCTGCTTTGTGACCTCCTGGCGCAAGGATTCGGAGAACGCGCCCTCCGCCCACTTGGATGCGTTGTAGCCACTGTAACCCGCCTTCACCTGCCTGCCTGCCACCGAAGAGATATTTACGATATGCCCACCGCCCTGTGCCTGCATAATTGGCAGGACCTCCTGGCAAGCAACCATCACCGCCCACACATGAACATCGAGCATCGTCCGCCACTCCTGGCTATCGGTCCCCTCGATCTTGCCTAGCAGCATCACGCCAGCGTTGTTCACCAGGATATCGAGGCGTCCAAATGTCTCTCTGGCCCGACGGATGCTTGCGCGCAACTGCGCCTCGTCCGCCACGTCGGCAACGATCGGCAGCGCCTCGACGCCTGCATCCTTGATGCGCTTGACGACCTGTTCCAGACGGTCCGAGCGGCGCGCCAGCACCGCTACGTTCGCGCCCTCCTCTGCCAATGCGAGCGCCGTTGCCGCGCCGATACCGGATGATGCCCCCGTCACGAAGGCAACTTTGCCAACTAATCTCTTTGCCATTTTCTTTTCCCTTCGGCTATGATAACGCGTTGTCGAGGATAGGACGGCGTGCCGCTACGGCAGCCGCGTCGGTGAGCTCCCGCGCCGCGAGGCGATCGGCCTCAACCTGGGCCGCGTAGTGGGCAATCTCCTGTTCGCGGGCGGCAGCGTGCCAGCCCAGCACCTCGCCAAGCAGCTGAGCGACGTGGTTGGCAGCGGCGAGGCCAGCATCCGGCGTCTCCATCGTGATATGCGTTCGGCGTGCCAGGACATCATCAAGATGGAGCGCGCCCTCGTGGCTGGCGGCATACACAATCTCGGCTGCAAGATACTCAGGCGCGCCCTCGATCGGCTGGGCCAGCTCCGGGCGCTCGGCGAGCAGAGCGAAGAGTTCGCTCACGAGCGAGCCGTAGCGGTTGAGCAGGTGGTCGACGCGCTCAAGGTCCAGGCCGCTTTGGGTGGCGAGCTGCTGCCGCTGGTTGCGCAAGACGTGCCAACCCTCCGCGCCCAATAGTGGGGTCAGCGCCGTCACGGATGGCGGCACCGCTCCGCCCAGCCAGCGCGCCGCTGCATCCATAACATCTCTGGCCATCACACGATAGGTGGTGTATTTGCCCCCGACAATCGTAAATAAGCCCTCGGGACCCTTCAGTACCACATGATCGCGACTGAGCGCCGCGGTCGAACCGGCTTTATTGCTGAGCAGAGGTCGGACGCCCGCGTAGATGCCGACGATATCTTGCAGCGTCAACGGCGTGTGTAGCCATTTATTGACTTCGGATAGGAGATAGTTGATGTCCGTAGCGTTCGCCGTGGGGTCGCCACGATCGTAGTTCCACGGCGTATCGGTGGTGCCGATGAGCCAGTAGCCCCACCAGGGCCGGATGACCAGGACGCTATCTGCTGTGGGCGCAATAAAGCCCGTGTGCGCGTCGATGCGGTCGCCGGGGATGACAAGGTGTACGCCCTTGGCTGGCTGGACCTTGACCTGGGAGTCCTCACCGCTCAGTTGTTGCACGAGGTCCGCCCAGACACCGGTGGCGTTGATGACGCAGCGGCTACGCACCTCCAACGCCTGCCCGCTCTTCCTGTCAAGCGCCAGCACACCGGCGATTCTGTTGCCGTCGTGCAGCATGCCTGTGACTTGCAGGCGGGTACCAATCACCGCCCCGTACTGGGCGGCGGTGCGGGCCACGGTCAGCGTGTGGCGGGCGTCGTCGAAGATCACGTCGTAGTACTGCACCGCGCCCGTGATGCGTTCAGCGCGCAACGCGGGCATCGCGCGCAGAGCCTGGCCCCTGGTGAAGTGCCGGTGTCCAGGCATCTCCGCCGGTCGCGCTCCGCCCAGCAGGTCGTAGAGGAGGACGCCCGCACCCATATAGGCGCGTTCCCTGGCTCCATGACTCAATGGGAAGAGGAAGGGCGTTGGCCGGGTCAGGTGCGGACAGAGTCGATCGACCATGAGGTTGCGTTCGCGCGACGCCTGCCTGACCAGGGGAAAATTGAGCTGCTGTAGATAGCGCAGCCCACCGTGGAAGGTTTTGCCGGAGCGCGAGGATGTTCCGCTGGCGAGATCCTCCGCTTCGAGCAAAGCGACGCTCAGGCCACGACTGGCGGCATCCAGGGCCGTGCCCGCCCCCGTCACCCCGCCGCCGATCACCACCACATCGAAGGTGCGCCCACTCAGTTGACGGAGCGCCTGGACGCGCTGCTCCGGTCCCAGGCGTGCGATTTCCATAGGTATCTCCTCTGTACCCACCGGGAAAGCTATTGTATCCATCTGCCTCAAAGCGCGTGCAGAGAGCGCTGTTTACCCTTATTCTGTATGAATTATAGGAGCGCTGTCAACTTCAACCTTTCCATAGGTATTGCACTGCCGCTTCATGACATCTTCCGTAACTCCTCGATCTGAGCCTGGAGGAACGTTACGTCCAGCTTCTCATCCCTCGCGACTGTTTCAGCAACCATCTGCTCCGCCAGCGCGCTATCCCCTCGGGCAATCGCTAGCTGTGTGCGGCGCATCCACAGATACGCGCTCTCCTCATTTCCTGCCAGCTCGACGGCCCGAGCCAGGTCAGCTTCAGCCTCGTCCAGGCGTCGTACCTGTATCAATGTCTCAGCGCGATTGCGATACAGGATGGGCTCATCGGGGAGCAACCTTATGGCTTCTCCATAGGCTGACAGCGCCTCCTCCAGGCGTCCCAGCTTCCCAAGTGTATATGCGTAGTCTGAAAGTGTCCAGGCTGTGTCTTCTTCATCCTTTTCTTCAGCCTGTAAAAGCTGAATTGTAGCTTTCAAAGGCTCCAGAGCCTCCTGATAGCGCCCTTGTTCGCTGAGGAGAGTCGTCAGCGAGCGCTGGATAAGAACCACGTTCAGCGGTCGCTGTGCCGTTTCAAAAAGAGGCAGTGCTTCACGATAATGTGCCTCGATTACAGCCAAATTATACGCCGGGTGGTCGCCGGGTAAAGACGATTTTGTCTTGGCAAGATCGCACAGCAGCGCCGCCTCAAAGAGGGCCGGTGCATCAGCGGTAAGGCGATCCAGCATGTCCTGCATCAATGCGACGGCCCGTTCCATGTCATCTCCCTGCTGGTGAGCCAGGAGGGTTGCTACCTGCCTGACTGTATCTTCATATGCAGTAGGAATTTCTATATTGTCTCCTACGCGCATATATGCCGCAAAGTACAACGCGACATCGGGACCCCAGGTGCGACAACGCAGCAGAAGCGTTTTTACCCGCTCAACGATCTCTCGCGCTCCATCTTCAGAGTCTATCATGACACTGATCATCTTCTGCAATGGCATGAAGAGGGATGCCACGGACTCACTGAGCAATAAAGATGCTTGCTCCTTCAACAACTGATAGCGTGTATCCAAATCCGCATTCCAGAACTGAAGCAATGTCAGCAAGGCATGCCAAGTTTCTTTGCTCAATGCAACTTTTTGATCGCTGGAGCTTTCGGCGAGTTCCAGTCTCGCCTGCATTTCAGCAAGATCCTGCTGTGCATATTCCTCCCATTCTTTGTCCTGAACGCGATGAAATCGTTCAATTGCTTGTTGCATATGACCTATGGCTTGTTGATATTCTCCAAGCTCAAAGAGGCTTCGGCCAAGAAGGTGCAACGTGTTTGCCTGCCCTAGCACATCGCGCTCCGCAATATACAAGGGCAATGCCTGCTCACAGTAAGCCTGAGATTGTGCCCAATTTTGTTGCTCTACGAACATAGATACTATACTTTGGTAGATGTTAGCTTCGCCTAACTGAGAGCGTTCCGCACGATAGAGGGGTAAGGCAGCATCGTAGTGAGCACGGGCTTGATCGAGGTGACCCAGCCGACGTTCCAGATCGCCCAGACTCGTGAGCAGGTTAGCTTCGCCTAACTGATCGCGTTCCGCCTGAAAGTGGGGTAAGGCAGCATCGTAGTGAGCACGGGCTTGATCGAGGTGACCCAGCCGACCTTCCAGGTCCCCCAGACTCTTGAGCAGGTTAGCAAGACGCGTCGTATTACCTGTCTCTGTTGCTATCTGTATTGCCTGGGGTAAGTAAGACTCAAGAAGCATCGATTGTCCGCGATTGATTAAAAACTGAGAAGATGCGGATAATAAACGCGCGAATAAAGGCGGTTCGTGCTCTACTGTCCAGCGGATCGCTGCTAGCAGATCAGGCAGGTGTTGATCCAGTTGCATACTCTCTACTACAGGAGTATTTGTGACCAGTTCGGTGTAATAGTTGGCGTGTGCCCAGCTCGCGCTGATCAGTTCATTTTCCTTCTCCAGTAAAGCGCGGGCGTAGGCGCGCAGCAATCCATGCTGTTGATAGCAGAGTTCGTTTGTTCCTGGTGCCTCTGTCAGCAGGGCAAAGTCCTCCAGTTCGAACAGTGCTTTTTTGATGGTCGCCAGGTCCTCTATATTCCAGACCGCGCCCGCCGCTTCGGGAGTAATCAGGGTTTCAGTCGCAAACACGCCTAGCGCTCTGAAGCGCGTTCTCTGTTCGCCGCGCATCTGTTGATAACTCAGCGCCAGAGAGCGCTCCAGGTTGCTATCGCGTTCCTCGGAGAACTTCAAAGAGTTCAACTCTCCTCGTCCTAGCTCTTGCCGCAGATCTTGCAGGATGCTCCGCAAGCGCGAGGGCTTTTTGATCACACCCGCCGCGATATCCAGCGCCAGCGCGTGCCCTTCAAGCAGGTCTACAAGTTGCCCCAGGTCGGCCTGATAGTTGGGCGTATCTCCTTCCCCCAGGCGATCAAGCAGTAAGGCCAGCCCATCCTCGCGGCTTAATTTTCCCAGCACGACTTTGTGCCCGCCTGCGATCTCTGCTATAGTTGCGTAGCGTGTTGTTACCAGTTGGATAGCTTTCTCCGGTAACGCTTGCTCAAGTATCGTCAACGCGTCCGCGTCCCAGACATCATCGAGGATTACCAGCAGGCGACCCGGAGCCATCTCCTCCAGCCATGCCTTCACCACTTCTGGTTGCAGTTGACCTACCGGGGTGCCGGGCGCGCTACCACCAAACGCGTACTTTGCCAGTTCGCTCAAAGGAAGTTGCGCGCCCGCCTTTCCGCGCGCCTGTGGACCCAGGCTGATCCAGATGCTGCCGCCGGGGAGCTGGTCCTGTAGCTCAACGGCGAGCTTACGCGCAAGGTAGGTCTTGCCGATGCCGCCCATGCCCTGGAGCGCGGCGGCTTTGCCCGTAATGGCTACGTTTTCGCCCGCGCCGAGATGGTGGAGCAGCTCGTTCACTTTATCCTGGCGTCCCACAAAGCCCTTGCGCTCGCGAAACGACTGTCGGCCCGGCTGTTGCCACTCTTTGCCCGGCTGCTTATCGTACTTGATCTGGTTAATGGTGCCGGAATTATCATAGACCGCGATACCCTCTCTATCGGCCTGTATGCTCAGCTCGCCAGTATCACGCCTGAGAGAACCAGTACGGGAAGGCTGTTCGGGCTGCTCCTGCTGCTGGTGCAGGACGCGCTGCACTTCGTAGAGACGCAGTTGCAACGCCTGGGCCAGCGCTGCCTGCCCACTTTCCTCTCTTTCCTTTGCAAAGGCGAAGAGTTGAGCGATAGTCTCATCTTCAAGGAGTTGCGGATATTGAGCTATCGCTTGCTGCAACTGCCAGGGCGTAGCCACACCCATCAACACATTTGCTACTGTATAAAGTTTCGATATCTGCAGGTGTTCTGCATATGCTGCATCGATGGACTCTGAGAGCGCTTTGTCCAGGATAACCCAATGCTGCTCCAGCGTCTTCTTCAAGCCTTCATTCTTGCCACTCCAGGTAATCAGCCTGTCCAGCGCGGAGAGGGCCTCCGCGTTCAGTAAGCGTACCGCGTTGTTTTTGAGAAATTCGTAGGACTCTTCCCACGTGTCAGTGTCAATCCATGCCTGAAAGAGTTTAACCAGTTCGTCGGGGACAGGCTCTCCAGGTTCTTCTTCAGCTATTTCAATCTGTTGCAACGTCTCAAAGCGCTCTTGCAGCGCGTCTGCTGTCCTCTCCTCTCCCACCTCTCGTAATTCTGCAATCAGTTTTTCAATGGCAGTAAGAGCTTCGGGAGTGAGCAAGATCGGGTGTTGCGTCACCTGCTCGATAAGTTCTTGCACGTTCTGGGCAGTTAAAAGCAGCGAAACGAGATCCCTGATCTCCTCTGGCAGCCGCTCAAATGCCTCAAGAGAAGGCGGCGGCTTGAGCAATTCAGCATAAGCCGCATCGATAGTGTCGGCCCGAGCGGCGGTCAGAATAGCCAGGTGCCGTTGCAGCTCCCGTATTATCACCTGCCTATCCTCTTCGTCTTCCTCTATAGCCTCATCGTCTGTAGCCTCATCGTCAGCATCGCCATCGTCAGCATCGGCCTCGTCGCTCTTCTGTTCCTCGTCCTCTGCATTGCTCTTTGTCACCTGGGCCAATAGTCCTTCAAGCAAAGAGAATGCCTTGTCGCTCAGCAGTTCCTGGGCGTGTTGTTGCAGCATGGCATGGGATTCCTGCCATGTCTGGGTACTCATCCACGCGTCGAGCAGTTCTGCCAGTTCATCATCGCTCGCAGCCGCTACGGGATCGCTCATATGCTACCCTTTCCTCTTGTCCGCTTATTCATTCATCATCCTCTGCATCAGAGTTCCCATAATTGTAGTTCTGCTGACTGATCGTGCCGGGGTTATTGTACACGGTTATGCCCCCTCTGTCAGCTCTCATCGAGATATGAGGAGATGGCTTCACTTCTTTAGACGGTTGTTTGCGGCTATTGCGAAATGTCGTGGTGAGCAGGCGTTGAACATCCTCCTGCACAAAGCTCGCCAGTTCTTCGGGCGTCGTAAAGCGTCGCACAGTGAGTCCCTCCGGATTCGTCGCGGCCTCAATCTGCTTGAGGAAGCTCGCCAGTTGGGGATCTCGCTTTGCGACATCCACATATTTTTCGTAGACGAGGCATGGTTTGTGCAGGTGGCGCGCGTGGTTATACTCTTCGATAGTATAGGGACCATAGCCATGCCAGAACAGGCCAATATAGATGTCGCACGCCTCCACTTCCGTGAGATACGTGCTCCGCACAGGCTCAGGACGAGCGCCTGCGTCGTCCTCCCACAGCCAGCCTTTCATCAGATATGTCGCGAGCGCCTTTTGGAGAGCGCGTCGTTCGGCGGCGAGTTCTTGCATCTTGCTGCTAATAAATAGTGAAAGCGTCTGATTCGTCGTCATGCTCCGTATCCTCTCTGCCCGTTTGTACGTATGTACGCCGGGCACTGGCGATCGATATTTTGACAGGGTAATGCGAATGCGTCGTTGTTGCGGTGAAAGGTTCTGCTCTAGATGGTGACACACCTGTGTATATCTATACGTTTGTTATTTATGGAAGTTGCAGCCTATGTGTATGTAATTGCGAGTAACAAATAACGATGTCGCATGCGAGTATGAGAACGTATGTGGGCTTCTGGACAGACCCTGGTCGAAAGATGACATCGCCTCTGCTTGACATCTTCTCTTCTTCTCTCCTATCATATAAGATAGGAATTAACACTCTATTAACCTTTATTTAATCAATTCATAATATACTCATCCAAAAAAAGCGAGCGTGGGAGTCAAACTAATATGTCAAAGCAATATGTAGGGCACTTGCCCGCGCATGATCCGCTCCATCAGTACTTACGCTATGATATACTGCCACAGATAGGACTGGATAATCAGCGTGTGAAATTTCGCGTCTTTCGCATGGGCGGGAGCAATGACGTGTATCTTTACGAAGAGAAGTATAGCCATGTGCAGGTGGTAGGAAAGTTCTTCGCAGGCAATGGCGATGATGGTTCTCGTCTACAAGCGAAATATCAGCGCATGGAACAGGAATTTCACAATCTCCATATGATGCGCGGATATGGATTGGTAGGCTACCCACATGACGTTGTGCGCCCCCTTGGCTACAACGGCTGGTTAAATAGCCTGTTGGTAGAGGAGTATCGTGGCGGCCAATCGCTGAGCAGTGTCATCACCGATACTATGCGCTGGCAACAGCCGGAGAGGCTCTATGGCAAGCTGACCGCCCTGGCGTATTTCCTGGCCACCTTTCATAATCGCACGGCGAACGGCTATGGGGTGAACTTTCACGAAGATTGTGCCTACCTCGACCGCCTCGTGCGCAAGCTCTCCAAACAGCAGTTCATTTCCTGGGACGAGGTTCAGGAGTTCTCCTGGTTGCGTGACCGCTGGCGCGAACAGCCGCGCATGTGGGAGGATCAGCAGGTTCTCGTTCACGGTGACGCCACTCCATCGAACTTCCTCTTTGAGCAAGGGCTGAGCGTCATAGGCATCGACCTGGAAAGGATGAAGCGGGCTGATCGTGTTTTTGATATCGGGCGCATCACCGGAGAACTCCAGCACTTTTTCCTGCAAAACACGGGCAACAAATATGCAGCCGAACCGTTTATTGGTCACTTTCTCTGGGAATATGCCTGCCACTTTCCCGACCGGGATAGCGCGTTTCGCTCCATTTGCGGACGCTTGCCTTTCCAGATGGGCCTTACATTGCTCCGCATTGCCCGTAACGGCTGGGTCGGCCCTGATTATCGTCGGCGTCTCATCGAGGAGGCAAAAATCGTTTTGAGGTCTTTTTAATGGATATTCGTGCGTTGCTCTTTGATGTGAACGGAACGCTGATCGATATTGAGACGGATGAGGGATTGGAAGAGATCTACCGGGCCATTGGACATTTTTTGCTGTATCAGGGCATTTCCTTGCACCGTTGGGAGGTGCGCGACCTGTATTTTCAGATCATGCGGCAGCAGCGCGCGGCAAGCGCGGAGCCGTGGGCGGAGTGGGATGCCGTTGCCCTCTGGCGCGAGTTCCTCTATACCCACGCGAGCGATTACACCCGCTCACTGCCTGCAGAAAAACGAGAGCAGCTGCCGTTATTTCTGGCGGAACTGCACCGTGGCATTGCTCGCAAGCGGCTCCACCTCTATCCCCAGGTGCAAGAGACACTCGACCAGTTGCGCTCGCGCTACTCCCTGGCGGTTGTTTCCGATGCCCAGAGCGCGTATGCCGTGCCCGAATTGCGCTCAGTGGGGCTGCTAGAGTACTTCGATCCTATTATCGTTTCTGGTGATTACGGGTATCGCAAGCCAGACGCCCGACTCTTTCAGAAGGCACTCGATGCGCTGCATCTCCGCCCGGAGCAGGCTCTTTTTATCGGCAACGACTTATACCACGATATTTTTGGCGCGCAGCAGATAGGGATGAAAGCCATTCTAGTTTCTTATAATCAAGGCAATGCGCCTTATCCGACAGTTTCGCCCGATTATACGATCTCCCGTTTTGCCGAATTACCCCAGGCGGTCAGCTCCTTCACGCGGTCAACTCCTTTATAATGCTTTTTGCCGCGTGTAACTCCCAACGTAACTCCTCGCCGCGACGCGGCCCGCGCTGCATATCATGATTGCCGAGGCAGCGGCTTCCATGGGTAGGACTTTTCGGCAGGGCATGTACTTTTGTCAAGAAGACCGCTACAACTGAGCCGCGTTGGTTGCGATTTCAACGCGGTATTTTATACTGTCCTAGACTAAAGTACTATTGCTTGCATGTTGCATGAAAGATGTTCTAGTATAAGACGAATGTGTGCAGATGTTGCAGATAGCTTTTTTAAAAAGCTCTACATCAGCAATAGCAATGATTTATTCTACCGTAGAGAGGCTTCTATTTACTGTGATCCTGGCAAGGGGTTCGAAATGCAGCAAAGGCAGTTCTTTATGCAGCAAGAACAGTTTATTTTACCGAAAGGCGTCAGTGTAGCAGATCCCCAGGGGAACCGCTATATTATAGAAAGTGTTCTGGGAAAGGGGGAGATTGGGGCCGTTTATCTGGTAAGGGAGCGAGATGGCACGCGTAACTTGTTTGCGCTGAAAGAGGTGATCAATCCAAATAAGGACGACCGCGAGCGCTTCGCCTTCGAATGCGAGGTTCTCAAGCGCCTGAAGCACAAGGCATTGCCCCGTGTCCATCACGTCTTCGAAAATGACAGGCTCAAAAGAGTCTATTTGCTCATGGACTACATCGAAGGCCAGAACCTGGAAGTTTTACGCAGAGAGCAAGCAAACGGCCATTTTCCGCTACCCCTGGCCCTCGTCCTGATCGCTCCTATTGTGGATGCGTTGGTATATTTGCATACGCAAGATCCGCCTATCGTGCATCGAGACATCAAACCCGCGAACATCATTGTGCCGATCGGGCGGGGTGAAGCGATGTTGGCCGATTTTGGTTCGGCGAAAGAGTACGTGCCGGGTACGGCGACCACCCTGTTAGATCGCCGCTCACCGGGCTATGCCGCGCTCGAACAATACCGCTCGGGTACCAATCCTGCCACCGATATTTATGGTCTGGGAGCAACCCTCTACGCGCTGCTGACCGGAGTAGTTCCCATCGATGCGCCTTCGCGGGCCACAAAGATGCTGAGCGTGGGAAGTGATCCGCTTAAGCGTGCCAACCTGCTTATGCCGACGATTCCCCAGTCTGTCGCCGATGCGCTGCAGCGAGCCATGTCCATCAGGGTTGCCGACCGCTTTGCGAATGTACAAGAATTCTGGGAGGCGTTAAAGGAGCATAGCGTGCCGCAGACGCCGCGTAGTATATCGGCTGACCTGTCGCAAACCCTCCCTCTTGGGCGTATTGTCTTAAACAAAGATACCGAGCCTGTGCAGAAAGCGTCATTTGCTCCCCGCTCAAAAATAAGGGAGGGGCTCAATCTTGCCGCCGGCTTATTGGTTATCTTATCCATTGAAATAGGTTTCTTCTCCTATCTATGGGGTTTTACCGTGCTGCTTTTCTGCTGCATAGGAGTATTGCTCTTGGCGCTCGCTGTGTTAGTGCACGACCTATTTTCAGGGAGGCGGACAGCATAGGCGTGTCGCTTGACTCGCAATCGTTTGCCAGCGGTTGCTTGCTACTTCCAGAGAAGAGGACTATATATGTTACATTTGGATAGCTCATGCGTTTTCGAAATTAAGTAGGTGTTATTTGGAAGGTGGTTTGTACATGTAGATGAGGCATGTGAAA
>JALYTQ010000081.1 GCA_030854195.1 Chloroflexota bacterium | reverse complement strand
GCCGAACAGCAGTATGCCGAGGAACTGGCCGAACTGGCGAAAGCCGATACGCGGCAGCGACCGCCGAACTGGGCGCTCTCGCCGTGGGCCGTGCGCACCTACCTGATGGGCGCGACGCTCCCCAACGGCTTCGTGGTGACGCCCAAATATATCGGCAATGCGCGCCTGATGGAGATCGCCGTTGCGACGCTGGCGACCGATCGCGCTCTGCTCCTCTATGGCATTCCGGGGACAGCAAAATCCTGGGTAAGCGAGCATCTAAGCGCGGCAATCGCGGGCGACTCCACGCTGCTCATCCAGGGCACGGCGGGGACAGACGAAAACGCCATTCGCTACGGTTGGAACTACGCCCGCCTGCTGGTTGAGGGTCCGTCGCCCGCCGCGCTGGTTGTAAGTCCGATGATGCACGCGATGGAGACCGGCAAGCTAGCACGCATCGAAGAGCTAACGCGCATACCGAGCGAGGTGCAGGACACGCTCATCACTATTCTGTCCGAGAAGACGCTGCCCGTTCATGAACTGAACTCGGAGGTGCAGGCGCACAAGGGTTTCAACGTCATCGCCACCGCCAATAACCGCGACAAGGGTGTTAACGAGCTTTCCAGCGCCCTGATGCGTCGCTTCAATACAGTCATTCTGCCGCTGCCCGACAGCATCGACCAAGAGATCGATATCGTTGATCGGCGCGTCGCCAGCCTGGGCCAGGCGCTGGAGCTACCCGCCGAGAAGCCCGCACTGGAGGAGATTCGTCGCGTGGTGACGGTCTTCCGCGAGCTACGTTCGGGCGTCACAACGGATGGTAAGACAAAAGTGAAATCGCCCAGCAGCACCCTGTCAACGGCGGAAGCGATCTCGGTAATCAATAGCGGGCTGGCGATGGCTGGCTACTACGGCGATGGCGTGCTGAAAGCCGACGATCTGGCAGCGGGCCTGACCGGCGCGATCGTCAAAGATCCTGTGCAGGACCGCGTGGTGTGGCAGGAGTACCTGCAAACAGTCGTCAAGGAGCGCTGGAAGGATTTATATCGCGCGTGCCAGGAGGTACTCTAACGTGAGCATCTCCGTTTTCGGCGTGCGCCATCACGGTCCAGGGTGTGCGCGCAGCCTACGCGCCGCATTAGAGCGCCTGGAGCCAGATATCGTGCTGGTCGAGGGTCCACCGGATGCGCAGGGTGTCCTCTCCCTGATCGCGCACGAGGAGATGCAGCCGCCGGTGGCGCTCCTCATCTACGCACCCGACGAGCCGAAACGCGCCGCCTACTATCCCTTCACGCACTTCTCGCCGGAATGGCAGGCGCTGCGCTACGCCGTGCAACATGGAATTCCAGCGCGTTTCATGGACCTACCACAGGCTGTGCAAATGGCGCGAGATCCGGCTCAGGAATTGCTCGCGGCCCTGCCGCCCGCTCAGCCTGACGGTGAAACGCCCGCTACACATGGTGACGATACACTATCGCAGGCGGAGACAACTCTTGATGCTCCGCCCGTAGAACCTGTGCCCGCGCTAGAAGAAGATCCGTTGGCAATGTTGGCGCGTGCTGCTGGCTACGCCGATAATGAGCTATGGTGGGAGCAGCAGATTGAGCAGCGCAGGGATGTGGACAATCTGTTCGAGGGCATCCTGGAAGCCATGACCGAGCTGCGCGCCGACAAGACGCCAAAGAACCGCGAGGAGGCGCAGCGCGAGGCCCATATGCGCCAGACCATCCGTGCCGCGCTGCGCGAGGGCTTTCAGCGCATCGCGGTCGTCTGCGGAGCCTGGCACGCGCCCGTCCTGATCGAGCCTGGACCCGCCAAAGCAGATGCTGCCCTGTTGAGCGGGCTCAGGCGCGTCAAGGTCGAGGCGACCTGGATACCCTGGACCAACTCGCGCCTGTCCTATCGCAGCGGCTACGGCGCGGGCGTCACCTCGCCGGGCTGGTACGAGCACCTGTGGACGGCACCCGATCGCATCACCATCCGCTGGATCACGCGCGCGGCCCATCTCCTGCGCACACAGGGACTCGATGCCTCATCGGCCAGCATCATCGAGGCTGTGCGCCTCAGCGAATCGCTGGCCGCGCTGCGCGATCTGCCCATGCCCGGACTCGCCGAGCAGCACGAGGCTATTGAGACGGTACTGTGCAATGGCAACGCCGCGCCGATGAGCCTGATCCGCAACCAGTTGGAGATCGGTGAGAAGCTGGGCGAAGTGCCCACCGAGGCACCAGCCGTTCCCTTGCAGCGTGACCTGGAAGCGAAACAACGTAGATTAAGGCTCAAACCCTCCGCCGAGATCACGACGCTCGATCTGGACCTGCGTAAGGAGACCGATCGCGAGCGCAGCCAGTTGCTGCACCGCCTGCGCCTGCTAAGCATCGAGTGGGGCGAACTACAGCCGACAAGAGGCAAGGCTGGCACATTCCACGAGGTCTGGCAGGTCCAGTGGCGTCCCGAGTTCGCTGTCGCCGTGATTGAAGCCAACATCTGGGGCAACACCGTCGAGGTCGCGGCAACCGCCTTTGTGCGCCAGCAGGCCAATCATGTACAGGATCTGCCTCAGCTCAGCAAACTGCTGGACAGCACTATACTGGCGGAGCTACCGGAGGCTGTCGAGACGCTTTTGCAGGAGATCCAGAAGCGCGCCGCCGTCTCCTCCGATGTGCGGCACCTGATGGATGCGCTGCCGCCGCTGACACGCGTTGCGCGCTATGGGGATGTGCGCCAGACGAGCGCCGAACGCATCCTGCCGGTGATCGATGGCCTCTTCGAGCGCGTCCTCATCGGCCTGCCCGGTGCCTGCGCCTCGCTCGACGATGACGCGGCGCAACAGATGCTCGGTAGCATCGACAACGTTCAGGAAAGTGTAAGCCTGCTTGATCGCATGAACCAGCGCGCAGAGTGGCAGGCTTGCCTGCATCGGCTGATGGAGACCGAGGCGCTGCACGGCCTGATACGCGGGCGCTGCTGTCGTCTGCTCCTGGAACAAAAGGTTCTGGACGACGCGGAGTTGCAGCGCCTCACGGGTCTCGCGCTCTCAACGGCGAATCCAGCCCCCCAGGCGGCAGCGTGGATAGAGGGCGTCCTGCGCGGCAGCGCCCTGACTGTTCTGCATCAGGACGGCCTCTGGCACGCGCTGGATGCCTGGCTGAGCGATCTCAATGGAGAGACATTCGAGGCGCTGCTGCCCATCCTGCGTCGCGCCTTCTCTGACTTCCAGCCCGCCGAGAGGCGCAAGATGGGCGAGAAGGTGAAGCATCTCACGGCTGCGCCTGGAACGCAAGGCCATCTGGGCATAGCAGACAAGGAGACGAGGCAGATCAATCAAGAGCGTGCTGTTGCGGTATTGCCCGTACTGGCACAGATATTGGGGGTAACGAGCGATGAAAAGCGATGAGAAAGAACGTTTACGGCGCTGGCGGCTCGTTCTGGGCAAAAATGCTGGCGAGGCGATGGGATCAGGTACAGCGGGAAGTGGCACGACGGGCGGAGGCATCGACCTCAACGTGCACGACCTGGGCATGGACAAGGTCCTGGAGGCACTTTACGATGCTGAGCGTTCAGGTGGCCTCGGCAGTTCCGCCCCCAACGTAGCGCGCTGGCTGGGCGATATCCGCACCTACTTCCCCTCATCGACGGTGCGCGTCATGCAGCAGGACGCCCTGGAACGCTTGCGGCTCACACAGATGCTGCTGGAACCGGAGATGTTGGAGCACGTTGATCCCGATGTGCATCTGGTCGCTTCGCTGCTCACGCTCAGCAAGGTTATTCCCGAGAAGACGAAGGACACGGCGCGCATGGTTGTGCGCAAGGTCGTCGATGAGCTGGAACGCAAGCTCGCCAACTCGCTGATTCAGGCGGTGCGCGGTAGCCTCAATCGAGCCACGCGCACGCAGCGACCACGCGCCAACGAGATCAACTGGGACCGCACCATCCGCGCCAACCTGAAGAACTATCTGCCGGAGCATGGCACGATCATCGCCGAACGGCTCATCGGACACGGGCACAAACGCTCGTCCCTACGCGACATCGTGCTCTGCGTCGATCAAAGCGGCTCTATGGCAACCTCGGTCGTCTACGCGGGCATCTTCGGTGCCGTGCTGGCCTCGATTCAGGCCGTCAGCACGCGCATGGTCGTTTTCGATACCGCCGTCGTCGACCTGACCGACGATCTGCAAGACCCGGTGGATCTGCTCTTCGGGACGCAACTGGGCGGTGGCACCGACATCAACCGCGCCCTCGTCTACTGCCAACAGATCATTCCACGCCCGAATCAGACCATCCTCGTGCTCATCACCGACCTGTACGAAGGTGGCAGCCGCGACGATATGCTGCGCCGCGCCGCCGAGCTGGTCGCCAGCGGCGTTCAGGTCGTCTGCCTGCTCGCGCTCAGCGACAAAGGCACACCCAGCTTCGACCAGCATAACGCCGCCGTGCTCGCCAGCATGGGCATCCCCGCGTTCGCCTGCACACCAGAACTGTTCCCCGACCTGATGGCCGCGGCCATTCAGAAACATGACCTGGCACTGTGGGCCGCAAAGAACGATATCGTTACCGTACGAGGTGAGGAGGAATCGTAGGAGGTGCGGTTCACAAGTCCGCTCGTCACCGTACAGGGCAAAACCTGATGTAGGGGCGCGGTTTACAAGCCCGTGGCGCTCCCCAGGCTGATCTATACGGTAACAAACGGGCTTGTAAACCGCGCCCCTACATCAGTAAATTGCGGCCCTACAAATATTCCAAAGTGGTGAATAATGCACGCTTAATATCGGGTAGCTTAACTTCCTCAAGATACAATTCAGTAGCTTCCTTCAAATTCATAAGCGCCTCCTCAACGGTATGCCCCTGACTGGCAGTGCCTACCTCCGGACATTCAGCGACGTATAGATCGTCCTCTTGATGAAGAACAGCGCTAAAAGTTCGTGCCGCCATAATTTCCCTCCTGAAGCTCTTAGAACACTTATTAATAGTATATCAAATGCTTCAAGCAACGATGCTATTTTCTCCCTGATGATATATTTCTCCCTATACGACGGCAATCTCTTGACATGAATGCTACCTGTCCGTATAGTATATTGGAAAGTAATTTCTATTGACACTTGAACACGCCTGCAGGCTCGCCTTTTCCTGGCAGCGATAAGGCCATTCATACACAGCGGCGGGCTCTATTTGTCTTTATATCCATATTTATAATCTTTACCAGTTCTGTTAAGAAAGAGTCTATATCCTTCCTCTTCCATACAGGATGTTATGTATTTCAGGAGGCTCTATGCGCTGTCCTCGTTGTGCCTTTAAGGGAAAACCGTTTCAGGGAAGATGCGCCGTCTGTGGTTATCAGTTACAAGAAGAAGATACTCAAAATAGTACATCTATAACGCATATAAATCAGCAACCTTTTCCGTATACCGACCAGCCAGCTCCGTTTATGGAGCAGTCGCCGCGCCTCGAACAGACTCCTGTTACCAACTGGCACACGGCTATGCAGACGCTGGGGCCGGGAAAATTGTTGCGCTCCGGACGC
The DNA here is from genome assembly GCA_030854195.1 of Chloroflexota bacterium. Lineage (GTDB taxonomy): Bacteria > Chloroflexota > Ktedonobacteria > Ktedonobacterales > Ktedonobacteraceae > JACDAE01. The sequence goes on along the minus strand of JALYTQ010000081.1, from coordinate 12,610 downwards.
TACAACATCCTCGCATCCGTGGCGCTACCACAACAGAACCAGGGCGCGGCGTGGAATGCGCGTGACCTGCATATGTCTAACCGCCTGGTCCTTTTGCGCGAGATCAGGATACCAGCCGAGCTAGCATCTACGGCCCTGAAGAGGGAGCAGATGGTTACTATGCTCGCCCAGCGGCTGAACCGACTGGGCGAACATCCAGGGTTGCCAAATATCGTCGACCTGTTCAAAGAGAAGGACGCGTACTTCCTGGTATTTCTTTTGCCACAGGGAAGGAGCCTGGCACAGATCCTCAAACAACGCCAGGGCGGACTACCGGAGCATACCGTAGCGGAATATGGCTGGCAACTGTGCGATGTTTTGAGCCTGCTCGCCGAACAACAGCCGCCGCTCGTGCATGGCGCGATCAGTCCCGAGACGATTCTTATCAGCGAGAACGGCAAACAGGCCGCGCTGCTGCATCTGCCGGTGCTACCACCTAAAGAAATTCCGAGCGGAGCATCTATACCATCAAGTTATCGCGCACCTGAGCAGGTACACGGTACGCTCACGCCCTCTTCGGACCTGTATGCGTTGGCGGCGACACTGTACCACGCCGCTACAGGCTCTGATCCGCAAGAGCGACCACCGGCCTTCTATCCGCCAGCGCGGCGCATCAATCCAGAGGTCAGCGTGGCGCTGGAAAGAATTCTCGCCCGCCAGCTCCGTCTCAGCGCCTCGCAGCGCTACACTAGCGCGTACGAGATGCAGCAGGATCTCGCCGCACTCATCGAATCGTATCCCACGCAGGCAAGCAAGTCGATTGCGCGCACACGTGCCCTCGCCATACCCACGCAGGTACAACGGGATGAGAAGAGCCTGATGCTCCCCCAACGTGCCTGGCGACGGCTGCTGAGTCTGTTTATGAACACACTGCTGGTTGGTTAGGAAGGCAGAAAGCCTGGACTCGATACGCCAGTCTCTCCGCCAATCCAACTACTTCTTGAGCTTCAACGCCTCTTGCGCTGCCTCGCGTATAGCCTGAACATTGGAATGCTTGCATGACTCTATGGCAGGCCACGCGTCAGGTTCCTGTGGACGAGCGTATTGCAAAGCCTGAGCACAGGCGGCAGATGCGCGTAAGTCACTTGTACTTTCTGCTGCATTGCGAATGATCGCCACCTCGTTTGCTGAACGGGCGGGAAGGTAGCGCAGGATATCCAGCGCCACTTCAACCACTTCTTCATTCGTATTTTCCGCTAGAACAACACGCATTGCCACGTCTACTGCCTGTTGCAATTCGTGATCAACAGATGGATTTATTTCCTTGCTCTCCTGTATCTGAAGAACACGGCCCAGAATAATAGTGAAAAGATCTCCATATTGAACGATATCAGCAGAAGGAACTTCTTGTATTGCTTGCTTCATTACTCTGGGAAGTAGTAACAAATATCTCGAATCACTCAAATATCTCGAATCACTCGAATCACTCAAATATCTCAAATATCTCAAATCTCTCAAATCTCTCAAATCTCTCGAATCTCTCGAATCTCTCGAATCTCTCGAATCTCTCGAATCACTACTCAAAGAAGCAATAAAGCGTTGAGCGTTTCGCCGTAGGACCATAGCATTGCCATTGTAGTGTTGCAAAATGAAGTCAGATAAAACACTTAGTTCTTGCTTATCAGGGAAGAGTACTGTCCACAGGAGCGCTACTTCCTGGTAGTGGATATAGCGTCCGGCAGAAAGTTGCGCAAGCAGATAGCGTTGCCAGAGCCCTTGCCAGGACTGATCGGGCTGATCAGATTGGACATGTAGCATCTCTATAAGATGCATTGTCGTGGGATATCTGGCTTCCTCAGCACAGGCGAGCAAGTTTTGATGGATCGTGAGGCAGGTATCGATATCCCGCTCCGTAATGCGATCTATCTGGTAGCGATCACGAAGAGCAATCCACTGACCAATAGCTGACGCGTACTGTTCGTAGTTCTCTTGCGTCAGTGGAACCACGGTCGGCGTAATCAACGTGCGCGCTTCAAGGGAGTTACGCGCGAGCAGGCGCAACTGCTTCGGGTGCTCTTTGAAGTGCTGACGAGCGAACTGGAGCATCTGTCCGGCGGGACCAGCACTGCCCATGAAGGAGAGCGCGGTTAATGCCAGATCGGCAACATTCAGGTTCTCTGATGAGAGAACCTGAGAATCCAGAGAAAATGTATCAACGGAGGGTAAACCTGCCAGGGTCAGGAGCAGAGGCACAAGCGTTTTGAAGATAACAGAGGAGCCACCCCTAAGTTGTTGAGCGATCTGAGAGAGTAATGTTAGAACAGCTATCTGCAACCCCACATGCTGAGTGTCACTTACAGCCGCAGATATTGCAAGCAGTATTGTGGGCTGATAAGATTCGCCAGATAGACCGAGTAGCCAGCGTTTTACTATATTTTCAAGCTGTCGACAAACTGCAAATGCGCGCTGATGCTGTGCCTGTTCGTATGTCTTTAGCAATTGATCTACAATTTCCCGCTGTAGTTTACGATCGATCGTCTCCTGTTTAGACTCGATCACACATGTTGCAGCCAGCAAAAGATCATGCAATTTCTTCTCTTCGCCTGCTACTTCAGGAGTTTCGAAGAGCGCACGAATAAGCCTGCTGGCAATCGTAGTATCTTCACCGCTTTTATGAGCTACCGCGAGCAAAAATGGTTCTCGCCAGAGATCGTCCTTGTGACGCGCCAGATCAACGTATTCCGGTATTTTCTCTACTCTATCAATCTCAATCTGCTTTAACATATAACGGGCGGCAAAATATTCTTCAAAGGTCCGATGAAAAAAACCGTAGTAGCCACCAGTACGTGGCACGAACAGGCCACCGCGCTGGCTGATACGCTTAAGATACGTTCGCGCCGCCTCTTCTGCCTCATCGGGTGAACCACCCCCTGCCTGTAATGAGTTGATGGCATCCTTCAATGCAGCGACAACTTCACTCTCACGGGCAAGGCCGTTCCCTTCATTGTGCATCTTAAAAGCCAGGGGGCCAAGGCGTTGAATGGCCTCTGCTTCTGGTAGTCGCGCAATGCCCTTCACGGCATTGCGATCTTCGAGCAAGGTTTTGGTGACGACTTTATATAGTTCAGCACGATACGTCGGCAGTTCGGTACCGCTCTGCTGCATCGCAGCCAGCAATGTCAGCATCAGAGGATTCACCGACAGTTCGCGCACACCCTGATTTGTTTTCACTGTATTAATCAGGCGCTTTGCAGTCTGATCAGCCAGACGAAATACGGCTTCGTCATCGCCATCTTGCAGATCACGCCGCGCGCTGGCACGACACCAGCGCGGGAGAAATTCTTCGATCTGCTCGACAGCCAGTTCCGCGACAAAGTAGTGAGGAAAGTTTGGAAATGCGGCAAGGTCGTAACCCGCAACACGAGATGTAATAAGGAAACGATTGAACGTTGCAACCTGCTTTTCTGGATGGCGCTGATCAGCGATAAATTTGTTAATAGCTTTCTGGATTACCTCTCGCATCGTCAAGTCGCTGATCTCGTCCAGCCCATCAAGCAGAACCAGGCAGGAACAATCAAAGAGCCACTTCTCCACAAAGGCTGCAAGTTCAGGATTATTGCACTTCCTCACAATGTCTACCTTTAGATAATCCAGTAAGGGCAGATCATGGGTATTATTCGCTCGCTCATCAGCATATTCTTTCAAACTAACGAAGAGAGGTATCAAGGCTGGATTAAGCGTGGGCATCAAGGCGTCAGACTCACGCAAGCCGCGACGGGCCATATACAGTGTTAATCGTATTAGAAGAGTACTTTTCCCCATACCAGGATATCCTTGAATGATGGCTACAGGATCTTGCCTGGTTAAATGTTCCCAGAGCCAGGAGATATCTACTTCATCACGCTTTTGAAAGCCAAGCTCCCATTTTCTCTCCGCTTCAATCACCAGCCGATCTACCTCCTGTGTTTGCTGGCCCCGTTGATTATGAAAAGCTGCTATCTCTTGCTTCGTCAGGGTATATTCCTCCAATGGCGGAGTAGGACGAAATCTCAACGGGATAAATACCTCATCCAGTTTCACACGCCCTGGCATTAGCCCAACAGGAACTCCATTCAGGTTGAGTAGTACATTGTCCTGGCTGAGGCGAGCAAGGTAAATACGTCTAATAACACGCTCTGACGGTTTGATCGGGAGTTGATGGCCCAGCAACACCATGACCCACAACAATATAAGAATAATGCCGACAGCAATGATGACCCCGGCATTTTGAAATGCCCAGCCGATGGCAGTGGGCGTCTGTTTCAATGTAGTAGTCCAGGGCCAGGGCGTAAAGAGCAAGGTGGCAAAAACATTTAATATAACGCCGAGGACCAGCGTGCCCCAGAAAAGACCACGTTTATTATAAATCCATTTGCACATTCTGATAAACCAGGCCATTTTCGAAGCGTTGTCCATTCGATTCTCTGCCATAACCGTCTCCTCAACAGCCAGTTGATTGCATCATCTATACTACAAAACGTAGTATAGCGGCTCTTTTCAAAAGAGGCAAGTTACAACTACCCTACCCCCTCTTTCTCCTATCTTTGCTTGTATATGAACGATTATGCTATTATTGGTATAGTTCAATACGGTTTTACGATGATATATATGCTGAAGCACTCGCCGCTTAAAATGGGAGCGCTTCGGTAGGTACAGTGACTCGTCTCTGTAAAGCACCCTTTTGCACATGCCAGGATGTCTACAGCCTACATGAGAGGTTTGTGGGGCATACAAGGAAGGTTTCATTCATCTACTCTGCACCAGGAGGAAGCATGAATCCCAATCAGCGCTTGAAGCACGAACGCGAGCAGCGAGGGTGGTCACAATCGAAGTTGGCTGGACTGGTGGGGACCAATCCCGCTACCATCGGGCGCTGGGAGCGCGGCATCTCTTTGCCCTATCCTTTTCATCGCGAGCGCCTGTGCGAACTATACGGCAAGGATGCGCGCGAACTGGGCCTGGTCGAAGAGGTGACCGCGCAAAATGATGAGCCAGAACAGAAGCCTCCTCTACCTACCGCTGCCGTGTCATTTATTTTTGATCCGGCGATTCCGCTACCTTCCGTGGAGTCGAGCACGCTTGTTGGCAGAGACACACTGTTGGAGCAACTCAAGCAACAGATATACGCGGAGGGAATGCCCGCGCTCAGTTCAATTAACGGCCTGCCCGGCATAGGCAAGACGACACTCGCATTGACACTGGCCCATGATGGCGAGGTGCAGAAGCATTTTGCCGACGGCATCCTATGGGCCGGGCTGGGCATCAAGCCGGAGATACAGGAACTGCTGGGCCGCTGGAGCACGCTTCTAGGCATCCCGGCAAACAACATAACAGACATCAAGCATATTGATGAATGGGCGCGCACGCTCCAGGCGCTGATCGGACGGCGCAAAATGCTGCTGATCCTTGACGATGTCTGGAACATCGAAGACGCGCTGGCCTTCCTGGTCGGCGGTCCCAATTGCGCCTATATCATCACGACGCGCTTCCCCCAGGTCGGTATGCAGATCGCCGCCAACCAGTTCACTGTCGTCTCCGAATTGAGCGAGGAGGATGGTGTTGCCTTGCTGGCGCGCTTCGTGCCGACACTGGTCGAACAGGAGGCGGCTACAGCACAGCGCCTGGTACAGTTGGTCGGCGCGCTGCCGCTGGCCCTTGTCCTGGTGGGCAAGTACCTGCGCTCACACGCTTACAACGAGCAGTCGCGCCGCCTGCGCAGCGCCATTTCCTACGTGAGCACTATCGAGCAGCGCTTCGACCTGAGCGAGCCGCACAGACCCGCGCAACCTCATCCCAGCCTGCACGACGGAACACCTCTCTCGCTGCGCTCGCTTATCGCGCTCAGCACCGCACGCCTCGACGAGCAAGCGCGCGAAATGTTACGCGCTCTGGCCGTCTTTCCAGCGAAGCCGGATAGCTTTTCAGAGCAGGCGGCCATGACGATCGGCGCGCAACCGGTAGAGACGCTCGATCGTCTGTGTGACGCGGGACTGCTGGAGAGCAGCGGGCCAGAACGCTATATGCTACATCAGACGATCGCCGATTACGCTCGTATGCAGATGGGAGAGCACGAGACGACACTGTACCGACGCCTGGTCGAGTACGTAGTGTCCTATGTGGAAGAGCACGAACACGACTACTATACATTGGCACGCGAACAGCATATCATCAGCATGGCGCTGGAAGAGGCGTACAGCCGTATGATGCCGGTCGAGTACGTGCGCGGCGTCTGCGCATTCGCACCTTCCCTCTGCATACGAGGACTCTACGATCAGGCAAGACGGCACCTGCAACAGGCCGAGCAGGTCATGCAATGCGTACAAGCGCCGCGAGATCCTGACAGGTTAGCGAAAATCTTATTTTATCTGAAGCATCTGGCTACATTACAGAGCGAATACTCGTTGGCGGAAACTTATCTTCAGAGAAGTCTCCAATAAGAGAAACCGACCAGGTTTAATTATCCGTTTGATAAAGCGTCTTATTAGGTGACAGAGATATTGCAACTGAGAAAATGGGCGACACAGGGGCGATACCTCTGTTACTCTATTTTACAAGCGCGGTTAGCACCTGGCCTGCTCAAGGTGAAGCGCGCTAGAAAGAGACACTACTCTTTCAGCTCGTTGGCGCGCTTCCGATCCTCCGGGTTGCCGGTGATCTCGTAGCGTGCCAGCAGAGCGCTACTCAGGCTCTTCACAACATCGGCACGATCGGGGAAATCGGGCGGCGACTGTTGCAGAGCCTGTTCCAGCAAATGGATGGCGCGCTCCAAATCGGCGAAATCGGCGCTATGGGCAAAGCGCGTTCTGAGCACGTTCGATAGATTATTCAGACTTTGCAGGTGGTCACGAGAGCCAGGAAGAGTAAGGCGCAGAGCCTCCTCCTGCAGCTCAATGGCACGGTCAAGGTCGGCTAGCTGTCGCGAATGTTCGTAGCGCAGGCTCAGGCCATAGGCAAGGAAATTCAGACGTACCGGGCGATCGGCTGAGCCGGATGCGGCCTGCTCGACATCATGCTCCCACGTCTGGATAGCACGTTCCAGGTCGGCGGCTTTGCCAGTATGGGCGTAGAGCATCAAGAGGGCATGGCTGCGCCGGTTCAGGTAGTCCGGGCGTTCGGACGCGTCAAGCGGAGACTCTTGCACCAGGACCTGTAGCACCTCGATGGCGCGCTCAAGGTCGGCGCTATCTTCAGTCAGCGTGTAGCGCATGCGTAATCCATTATCCAGATTGCCCAGATACATCGATCGGTACGGCGTAGTCGCGGTCGTGATGGAGAGAATCTCCTCCCAGGCGCGGATAGCGCGGTTCAGGTCGGCGATATTCTTCAAGCGCACAAAGCGGCCTAGCAGGCACGAACAGAGGTTGTGCAGATGCTGCGGCAGATCAGGCGAGGTCGAAGGGGTATGTTCCGCCGCCTGACCATATAATTGGATCGCCCGGTCCTGATCGGATGCATCCGCCGTATGCTCGTAGCGCATGCTCAGTACATTGCCCAGATTATTCAATGTCTGCACATAGATAGCCGAACCCACCTCCGATAGGGAGATGCCGCGCTCTAAAAGGCGCGCCGCCTCATCCAGATCGGAGAGATTATGCTTGCGCTCGTAGCGAGCACTCAAGCCATAGCTCAACAGGTTCAAACACACCGGCAACTCCGCGGAATCGCTCGCCATCTCGTCGATTGCTCCTCGCCAGACCTCCAGCGCGTGATTGAGATGGGACAGATCCCCAGAAGTTTGATATAGGTGAAAGTAGATACCACCGCCAGCGAAACCCAGTTCCTGCTCCATATCGGTAAACAAATCGCTCATAACAATTCCTCCCAATAATCAACTCCACACTTTTAGTATAACATAAGCTGCAATATCAGTAAATGGAACACAAGATGCATGATATTCTATATAGAAACGCCCGAAAGAATAGCGCTATTCTTTCGGGCGTTAAAAGGATCTGGCGACGAGGTTTGTTTCTAGCTAACCAGCCCTGCTCTGAGCAGTCGGCACGGCTGAATGAGCAAACAAAGGCAGGGTGATAGAGAAAACGCTGCCATTATCGGGCGTGCTCTGCACCTCGATGCGTCCGCCGTGATGTTCAACGATCTGCTTCGAGATATACAGGCCCAGGCCCAGACCAATGCTCGATCCCGTCTGCACCTCGATACTGGGCACGCGATAGAAGCGATCGAAGACGTGCGGCAGGAGTTGAGGAGGGATGCCAACGCCGCTATCGTGTACGGAGATAACACACTCCTCGCCCGTGCGCAGCAGTGAGAGGTGGATAGAGGAGCTAGCCGCCGAGTATTTGCGCGCATTCGACAGCAGATTGATAATCACCTGCCCGATGCGGTCCACATCCACCTCAACCTCCATCGGCTCTTCGGGCAGATCCAGGGTAACGGTCGGAGAAGGATTCGTCCCGGTTACGTACTCATCGACCAGGCGTCGGCACAGCTCACCAGCATCGCAGTGCTGGCGATGCAAGGCGAACATACCCATCTCGATAAATGCCGTATTGAGCAGATCGTTCACTAGCAGTTCCATGCGGCGAATCGAGTTCTCCATATTCCCCAGGTACGAGACCTCGGGTGAGCCTGAGCGCTCAAGGCGGCGGCGCAGCAACTGTGTCATTCCCTTCAGGCTCGACAGCGGCGTCTTGAGTTCGTGCGAAGCCACGCTGAGGAACTCGTCCTTCGCGGCATTCGCCTCGACCAGTTCGCGCGTGCGCTCCTGAACTGTCTGCTCCAGGGATTTCGCGTGCGCCTCCAGGGTGCGTTGTTGTTCAGCAACCTGCTGGCGCAGCTGGTAGGTCTGCACGGCCCTACGCAGGGCGGCCACGAAGTAGTCGCGGTCGATGGGCTTCTGAATAAAGTCGTACGCGCCACCGCGTAGAGCCTGGATAGCAAGGCTATGATCGCCGTGGCCCGTGATGAGCAACGTAGGTGTCTCCGGGCGCAGTTCCTGGATCATCGCCAGCAATGCCAGGCCATCCATATCGGGCATCTTGATATCACTCACAATAGCAGCATACTCGTGCTCGCGGATCAAGTCGAGCGCGTGAAGTGCCGAATCGGAAGTCTGCACCTCTACATCGCGCAGGCGCAGACTGATGGCCTGGGGAAGCGCCTGGAGCAATGCCGTATCATCATCAACGATCAGAATATGTGCCTGTTTCATTCTCTCTGTGTCCCCTTATTCCTCATCCATGTGGAGCGGGAGCTGAATCAAAAAGCTCGCACCTGCGCAGGGTCGGTTCTCGACCGTAATGGTTCCCTGGTGCTCCTTAATGATGCCATATGTAATCGACAGACCAAGCCCCGTCCCTGCGCCCACTTCTTTGGTCGTAAAGAATGGGTCGAAAATGCGCTGTTCAAGTCCGGCAGCGATACCAGGGCCACTATCATAGAAAGTAACCTGTACCATACCCTCCTCCAATGTGCCAGTGATGGTAATGACCTTATGTGACGCGTCAACCAGGGCATCCCTTGCGTTGGCCAGGAGATTGATAAAGACCTGCTCCAATTGAATAGCGTTCCCAATCACCACCATATCCTGCGCGGGAAACTGGAGATCGACCGCGATCTGGCGCAGGCGCAACTGTTCCCGCATCAGCGAGATCGCTCGCGTCACCACCTGATTGATCACCACAGCTTCGCGACTGACGGAGGCGGCACGCCCGAAGGTGCGCAGGTGCGAGATAATCTCGGTGGCTTTGCGCACCTGCTGCATCGCACTGTGGAGTTCCTGCAGGATACGCTCGCCATCGGTATCCGCCATGCCCAGCTCGATCAGGTCGATGGCGTTGCCCACGAACAGGCCGATATTGTTCAGCGGGTTGTTGAGTTCGTGGGCAACGCCGGTCGTCAGTTCTCCCAGTGTCGCCAGCTTGCCCGCCTGGACCAGTTGCTCCTGCTTCTCGCGCAGCTCCTGTTCGCGGCGCTGGACCGCCTCCGTCGTCTCCTTGAGATCGCTCATGATATGAATCATCGCTTTGCGGCTATTCTCCAGGCGCAGATTAGACTGCTGCGAGTCTTGCAAGATATGCATCAAGGCGCGGCGCGAATTATCCAGGCGCTCGGTCTGTTTTGCCAGGCGGCTACGATCCTGCTCGTAGTCGGCCAGGATATGAATCATCGCCTTGCGCTGATCGTTCAGCTTGTGATTGACGGTATTCAAATCGCTGAAGATATGCATAAAAGCGCGCCGCCGCTCCTCACTTCTTAGTATACGCGTCTCCAGAACGTTTTTCTCTGCCAGCAAGTGCGCGTATGCCTGTTGGAGCTCCTCAAGCGGCATCTCCTTGTATGCTTCCTGAGCCTCTGCATGGGCCACGTTCATCTCCCGCGTCCCTGGCTGAGCTTATCCACTTCACGCTTGAGATTCTCAACCTCTTTCTCTAGCGCGATCATCTTCAACTCGCGCCCAACCACGACCTCCTCGAACTTCTCCAGGTCCAGAATCTTCTCCTGCAATTCGAGCTTCGACTCCTGCAGGTCGCGCAAGACCTTTTCGTAGGCGCGCATATCGCGCAGAATGCCGATCGCGCCAATCACCCTGCCCTCGGCGTCGCGCAAGGCTGAAGCGTTGAGCGTCGTCGGAATTACCTCGCCCGATGCGCTACGCGGGTTGAGGCGCGCATTACGAGTGGCACCGCGCTCAATGACCTCACGCAGGGCCGCCAGAAACTCGCGCGTCTCCTCCGCGCTGATAAAGCGCGAGAGCGACTGCTCCAATACCTCGTCGGGACGAAAGCCCAGCAGTTCGTAGACCGCGTCGTTGGCCTGTAGAATCTTGCCCTCCAGATCCGAGACGAACACCGGGTCCGGCGCGTTCTTAATCAAGCTATCCGAATAGGCCAGCGCCTTGTCCAGTTCGCGCATATCACGCAGAATGCCAATCGCGCCGATCACCTTGCCATCCGTATCGCGCAAGGCCGAGGCGTTGAGCGTCGTCGGGATCACCTCGCCCGACGCGCTACGCGGATTGAGGCGCGTGTTGCGAATGACGCCGCGCTCGATCACTTCGCTGAGGGCTGCGGTAAATTCGCGTGTCTCTTCGGGGCTGATAAAGCGCGAGAGCGACTGTTCCAGCACCTCGTCGGTTCGAAAACCCAGCAGTTCGTACACGGCGTCGTTGGCCGAGAGGATCTTGCCTTCCAGGTCCGAGACGAACACCGGGTCCGGCGCGTTCTTAATCAGGCTATCGGCGTAGGCGCGGGCCTTGTCCAGTTCGCGCATATCGCGCAGAATGCCAATCGCGCCGATCACTTTGCCATCCGTATCGCGCAAAGCGGAGGCGTTGAGCGTGGTCGGAATCACCTCGCCCGATACGCTGCGCGGATTGAGCCGGGCGTTACGCGTCGCGCCACGCTCGATAACCTCGCGCAGGGCCGCCGTAAATTCGCGCGTCTCCTCGGGACTGATGAAGCGCGAGAGCGACTGCTCCAATACCTCATCGGTTCGGAAGCCCAGCAGTTCGTACACCGCGTCGTTGGCCGAGAGGATCTTGCCTTCCAGGTCCGAGACGAACACCGGGTCCGGCGCGTTCTTAATGATAATATCGGCGTCAAGCGAGCCATGCGACTTCGTACCATTGGGCTGCACGTATGCCGTGGAAGCCGGTACCACGTTCTCAAGCATGAAAAAACCTCCGCTTTTCTCTCTACCAGTACCTTGCGAATACCACGCCCCTAATAATCTCTCCTACTATCATAAAACGATGCTCGTACTGTATCTAGTACATCTTTCACAATAATTAAGTTCAGGAGCAATTTTTTGATAGTATAGCAGAATGTTTTTCCGCGACGCAAGTAAATGGCCCTAATTTCGCATGAAGGTCTTATGGATGAGGTATATTTCTTAGCGTTCGAGTATTTGTTCGAGGAGCACCACAGCGACTTTCGGATGTATCCTTTGGCATTATTTACATGCTCAGGTATAATAAGACTCAGGTCGTAGTGGTTTAATGTAGTGGAGATCAAAACGGAAAAAAAATGACATCATCTATTGAACAACATTTTCCTGTGAAAGAGCTCAGTATACTGGCGGGACTAGAAAGTTGGCGCAAAGAAGTCAACCGTCCTACGTATCACATGCACAAATGGTGGGCAACTCGCTTAGGATCTGTTTTTCGCGCTATTTTAATAGGCGCGCTCAGTGAAGCAGACACCGATATATGGGATGCATTTTATAGTCCCGTGAGTTTCCCCGATAAAGTTGTTCTTGATCCATTCATGGGTTCAGGAACAACTATAGGAGAAGCCCTTAAGCTGGGATGTAAAGTGATAGGCGCTGATATTAACCCTGTCAGTACCTTTCAAGTACGCAAAGCATTGGAACCGGTTGATATCGATGAACTACGAGAAGCTTTTGCACGCGTCGAAAAGGCGGTAAAGCCACAAATTCAAGCTCTTTATCAATCTCAAGATCCTGATACAGGGAAGAGCGCACATGTTCTTTATAGCTTCTGGGTTATGAACGTTTCCTGTCCAAATTGTAAGAAAACTGTTGATCTATTTGATACATCGATATTTGCAAAAAACGCTTATCCTAAAGAAGTTCCCGTCGCGCAATCGATATGTTTTAGTTGTGGAAACAT
>JALYTQ010000338.1 GCA_030854195.1 Chloroflexota bacterium | reverse complement strand
CATGTGTACCGCGAGCAGAACATCACCGACGCCGCTGTGCTCTTTCCCGAGCCGGGTTTTGGCGTACCCGAGTGGCAGGCAAAATCCAGCGGATATCGTTTACACAGGTTTCCCACTTTGCCTGAACATCACTTTAAACTCACTGCAAGCCAACTCGATCACATACTTGCCGAAAATACTGATATCCGCATCATTTACTTAACTATAACGAACAATCCCACCGCCTTTGCTTATCACGCGAATGAATTGGACGAGCTTCACGCGGTCCTGCGCCGCTACTGGCAGCAGGGGCGAGATATCCTCACCATCGCCGATCTCGCTTATATAGGAACCGGCAATCCCCAGCATGACACGCAACGCATGAAGGCATTTCTACCGTCCGATGTCATGGCGCATACCATCTTTATCAGCAGCTTCTCAAAGACCCATAGCCTGACGGGCGAGCGTCTCGGCTGGATTACATGCGGCGACCCGGCAGTAGCCCAGGCCATCTCGCCGAGCTGGAGCAATACAATGGCATCGCTGCCCGGCGAATGGCAGTTGCGCTTTATGGCCTACCTGCAACTTATCCGCTCGCGACCCTGGATTGTAGAGAAGATACGCACCTTCTATCGTCTCAGGCGTTCGCGCCTGATAGCGCAATTGCGCCGCATCGACGAGGAGCAGCACCTCTTCGCCGAAATCTACGTAGACGACAACGCCACCGTCTACAACTGGAGCCGCCTGCGCCCAGAGGAGGATGCCTTCTCGTTCTTCGAGAAGACCGGTATCGCCAGCGTCCCTGGTTCGGGCTTCGGCTACTCCGATGAGTTCATCCGCTTCTCAATTGGTGTCATCCCGGTCTCCGATATGTAACATCGGCGCGTATGTATGAACGAGGGGGAGCCGGTAAGCTGGAGCAGAGTTCGTGCGCTTCAGCTTACCGGCTCTCTCATCTCGCCCCGCTTGCACATTTCCACAATAAAATGATACCCTTTAGGGGTGGTCTAGCTCTCTCACAAAATCGTGACGATATTGTATCGGCAAAGGAACAATGTTGTGATCGCTTTGTGAGGTGGGGGTCATATACTTCAAGCGTAAGAGTTGCTGCTGAAGTTGGTAGCCAGGGGAAAACAGATACCCCTTGTATACCACTTGTATACAAGGAACGTAACACAGAAGGAGAAAGTGATGACAACCCGCATAGGTATTAATGGTTTTGGACGTATTGGACGCCAGTCGTTGAAGGCGATCATGGAGCGCCACCCGCAGGATCTGGAAGTCGTTGCCGTCAACGATATCACGGACACGAAGACGAACGCCCACCTGCTGAAATATGACTCCACCTACGGTCGATTCCCCGGTGAGGTCGAGGCTACCGAAGACTCGCTGATCGTCAATGGACATAAGATTCAGGTCGTGGCGCAGCGTGATCCCGCGCAGATTCCCTGGGCGGATTTCGGCGTTGAACTTGTTATCGAGTCCACCGGCCTCTTCACGGATGCCAGTAAGGCTTCCTTGCATCTCAAGGGCGGCGCGAAGAAAGTAATTATTTCCGCTCCAGCGAAGGGCGAGGATCTCACGATCGTCCTGGGCGTCAACGAAAATGTATACGATCCAGCCAAGCATACCATTATCTCCAACGCATCCTGCACAACAAACTGTCTGGCCCCCGCTGCTAAAGTTCTGAACGACGCGTTCGGCATTGAGCGCGGTATGATGAACACCATTCACTCATACACCAACGATCAGCGCATCCTGGACCAGGTACACAAAGATCTGCGCCGCGCGCGTACCGCTGGCGCGAACATCATCCCAACCACGACAGGTGCCGCACGCGCCCTCGCCCTGGTTATTCCAGAGCTCAAAGGTCGCTTTGACGGTATGTCCCTGCGCGTCCCGACCGTGACGGTCTCCGTCGTCGATTTCGTCGCCATCATTCGTAAAGAGGCCACGAAAGAGCAGCTTAACCAGGCGTTCAAAGAAGCGGCGACCGGTCCATTGAAGGGCATCCTCGATTACACCGACGAGCCCCTGGTCTCCACCGATTTCCGTGGTGACGCGCACTCCTCGATCATCGACGGTGACTCGACGATGGTTCTGGGCGGCAACATGGTCAAAGTCCTTGCCTGGTACGACAACGAGTGGGGCTACTCCTCCCGCGTCGCCGACCTCGCGCAATTCATCGCTCAGAAGGGCTTCTAGTTCGCTTGCCGGACTGAACCATCTCACGAACCTTTGCCCTTATAGAGAGCAAAGGTTCCGCTCAGAGAGACCCGTTGTTGCACGCCAGACATAGCTCTATTGCTTTCCAGCCAGGCGCGTGGCAGCGGGTTTCTACCGCCTGATAGTTGCTAAGTACACGGTAGGATGATATATGAACAAAAAAACAATACGCGACATCGACGTTGCTGGCAAACGCGTGCTGGTTCGCGTCGATTTTAACGTGCCGCTGGACGCTGAGCGGCACATCACTGACGACACACGCATCAAGGCGGCTCTTCCCACCATCACTTATTTGCTCGACGCCGGTGCCGCCGTTATCCTGATGTCACATCTCGGTCGCCCGGACGGTAAGGCCGTCGATAAGCTGCGCCTTGCTCCGGTCGCGCAACGCCTTAGTGAGCTCCTGGGCAAGCCCGTACAGGCGGCCAGCGATAGCATCGGGCCAGAGGTTGAAGCACAGGCCAAAGCCTTGCAGCCGGGCCAGGTCTTACTACTGGAAAATCTGCGCTTCCACAAGGAAGAGGAGAAAAACGATCCAGAGTTCGCCCGCCAGCTCGCCAGCCTCGGCGAGCTCTATGTCAACGATGCCTTTGGTACCGCCCATCGCGCGCACGCCTCGACGGAGGGCGTCACGCACACGCTACCGGGCGTCGCGGGCTTCCTGCTCGAAAAAGAGATCAACTTCCTCGGTTCCGCGCTCGAAAATCCCAAGCGGCCCCTGGCGGCCATCATCGGCGGTGCCAAGGTCTCCGACAAGATCAAGGTTCTGGAGCGCCTCATCAGCCTCTCCGATAGCATCCTGATCGGCGGCGGCATGGCAAACACATTTCTCAAGGCCGAAGGCTACGAGATCGGTGATTCCTTGTTTGAAGAGAGCAAGCTGGACGTTGCGCGCGACCTGATCGAGAAGGCGAAGCAGAAGGGCTCCCAGTTCTTGCTGCCCCCAGATGTAGTGATCGCCGATCGTTTCGCGGCTGACGCCGACGCTAAAGTTGTCGCCAGTAACGCCGTTCCACAAGGCTGGCGCATTCTGGATATCGGTCCCGCGACCGTCGAAAGTTTCCGCCAAGCATTGGCGAACGCGCAGACGATCGTATGGAACGGCACCCTGGGCGTCGCGGAGTTTCCGGCCTTCGCCAAAGGCACCGACGCGATCATCGAGATACTGAGCGAGCGCACGAAGGCAGGCGCGCTCACTATTATCGGTGGCGGCGACTCAGCGGCTGCCGTCGAACAGGCCAACGCGGCCAACAATATGACCCACGTCTCAACGGGTGGTGGTGCCTCGCTTGAGTTCCTGGAAGGACGTACCTTGCCGGGCGTAGCAGCACTACAAGATAAGGATTAAACGTTATGGCACATGTACGTACCGCGATTATCGCGGGCAACTGGAAAATGAACTACGGCCCCAAAGAGGCCGACGTATTCGTCCGCGAGATACTGCCGGAACTTGAGCGTGTCGTCTCATCGTATCCACACATCATGAGCATTCTCTGTCCACCGACGATCTCGCTGGCAGCCGTGCGCGCCGCCCTGAACGAGCAGCCATTGACGCACATCGAACTGGGCGCGCAGAATATGTACTTCGAGGAGAAGGGCGCGTTCACCGGTGAGACCGCGCCATCGATGGTGCGCGAGATCGCGACCACCGTGATCCTCGGCCACTCCGAGCGCCGCATGTACTTCGGCGAGACCGACGAGATTGTCAATAAGAAGGCGCACGCGGCCTTCAAACATAGTCTGCGCCCGATCATCTGCATCGGCGAAAATCTCGCTCAGTACGAGGCCAACCAGACCGAGCAGGTTATCCGCGCCCAGGTCAAGGGCAGCCTCGTCAACTTCTCCGCGCAGAATGCCACAGAGGTTGTCGTCGCCTACGAGCCCATCTGGGCCATCGGAACGGGCCGGGCCGCGACCGCCGAGGGCGCGGGCAAGGTTGTACACCTGATCCGCACGCTATACGGCGAGATGTACGGCGCTGAGGCCGCCAACGCGCTGCGCATCCTCTACGGTGGCAGCGTCACCTCATCCAACACAGGCGAATTTATCGCCCATCCCGATATCGACGGTGCCCTGGTTGGCGGTGCCAGCATCAAGCCCGATTTCGTAGAGATCGCGCGCAAGACCGTCGAGACAATGAGCCAGGCGGTCCGCTAACACTTTAGAGCATGGCTGGAAGAGATGAGCGATCCATGAGGGTCACACATCTCTTCTTCTTGTTCTGCAACTTCTTCTACTACTACTTCTGCTTGCCTCTTCAGCGCCCTTGCCAGTTCTAACTTCGTCCGCAAAAATTCGGCCACGTGCGGCGGCAACATCTGCCAGATATCCCGCTCATCTTCTTCCAACCTGGCCCTACTTAACGGCTGGTGAAATGGGCGGTAGCGGGGCCGTAGGGGGCGTATCTCCTGCGTCTGATCCTCATAGAACCGCTTCCCGCCAACCTGAGCTTTCCTGGGCCGAAATGGAATTATCGTCTGCCTCTCTATCATCACATATCCTCCCTTTCAGTAGGGATGGGGCTGGCCCCCATCCACTTCCCCGAGAATGCTACTCCCTGGCATCATCGCGCTTGCCGAGCCGGATGGGGGCCAGCCCCATCCCTACTAGAAGAGGCGCTGCAAGCCTTTTCCTCTTCCGTCTTTTGCCTGCTTCAGCAAGGCGTTATATCTTTCCTGAGCCTGCTGTTGCGCTGGTCCTGGCGGTCCCTTGCCAGCGTAATCCTCTTTGCGCCTTCTATGTATTTTCGCCTGGAACGCTCCGAGTGGTGCCTTTCCGCTATAGCCATCGTCCCCACGCTCCTCATATGCCTCTGGCGGCACGACGCGAGGGACTCTATCATCATCATTCACCCTCTGTCTGTCCAGAGA
>JALYTQ010000337.1 GCA_030854195.1 Chloroflexota bacterium | reverse complement strand
CCGGCTTCGACATACCCTGCCTGCACACAATGTACCTCGATAAGCCCATGGTCGGTCACGGACTGATGCAGGCCATCGCGCGCGTCAACCGCGTCTTCAAAGACAAGCCCGGCGGCCTGATCGTCGATTACCTGGGCCTGGCCGACGCGCTCAAAAACGCCCTCCACGACTATTCCAGGACCGACCAGACCGATACAGGCATCGACCAGGAGAAAGCCGTCGCCATCATGCAGGAGAAATGCGAGGTTGTGCGCGCTCTCTTCTATGGCTTCGACTACCAGAACTTCTTCACTGGCAAAGCAACGGTGCGCCTCTCGGTGATTCCCGCCGCTATGGAGCATATTCTCCGGCAAGAGAACGGCAAGAAACGCTACCTGCAGGCCGTCACCGAACTATCCAGAGCCTATGCCCTCTCGCTCCCTCACCCGGAGGCGCTCAAGATTCGCGACGAGGTAGGTTTCTTCCAGACCGTGCGCGCCAGCTTTATTAAAAGAACACCGACCGACGGCAAGAGCCAGGAAGACCTGGATACCGCCGTGCGCCAGATCGTCTCTCAGGCCGTAGCCGCCGATGGGGCCGTCGATCTCTATGCCACCCTGGGCGTCGAAAATCCCTATACCGATCTCTTCTCCGACGCATTTCTCGACAAGATGCGCAACCTGCCGCAGCAGCATCTCGCCTTTGAAATGCTCAACAAGCTCATCAACGACCAGATTCAAACGCGCTTCAGGCGCAACGTCGTCAAGGCGCAATCATTCGAAGCGAAACTGGCGAAAGCCGTCAAGCTCTACCAGGATCGCGCCATCGAAGCCGCCTTAACGATGCTGAAGGCCAACGCCGTCGAGATCCGCAACACGCTGCTCGAAGATGAGCGTCTGGGCTTAAACGAGGACGCGCTGGCATTTTACGATGCCCTTAAAGCTGGCAATAGCGACATTCAGGCGATGGAAGACAGGCAACTGCAAAAGATTGCAGAAGAGCTTGTCACCGTCGTAAAAAACACCATCTCCCCCGACTGGACCATCCGGCAGAGCACCCGCTCTAATCTGAGCCGAACGGTGAGGCGCTTCCTGCGCCAGAACGGGTACCAGCCGGAGCAACAGCAAACCGATGTTGTGGAACTGATCGTCAAACAGGCCGAAGTGCTGAGCCAGGACTGGAACGTCGCCTGATCGGCAGCCCGCTCCTACCTATGCCAGCTTGACAAGCTGCTTGCCAAAATTCTCGCCCTTCAGCATGCCGATAAAGGCGCGGGGTGCGTTCTCCAGCCCCTCGGCGACGCTCTCGCGGTACTTCAGTTTGCCCGCCGCGAGTAGTCCGGTCAGCTCCTGGCGCGCCTGGGGAAAGAGCTCGGGGTGTTCGCTAACGATGAAGCCCTGCACCTTTGCGCGATTGATCAGGATGGCTCCGTAGTTGCGCAATCCCTGTGGCTGCTTCTCGTTGTACTGCGAGACCATGCCACACAACGGGATGCGAGCGAAGGCATTAAGGCGCGTGAAGACGATATCGGTAATTCTGCCGCCGACGTTCTCGAAGTAGATATCGACGCCATCGGGGGTCGCAGCGGCGAAATCCTGCACAAACGACTCTGCCTTGTAATCAACGCAGGCATCGAAGCCAAGCTCATGCACGACGTAATCGCACTTCGCCTTGCCACCCGCGATGCCTACGGCCCGGCAGCCGCGCGCCTTCGCCAGTTGACCAACCACGCTGCCAACCGCACCCGAGGCAGCGGAGACGACCACCGTCTCGCCCTGCTTCGGCTCCCCGATACTGATCAGGCCGACCCACGCGGTCAGGCCCGGCATGCCCGCGACCCCAAGATAGGCCGAGAGCGGCACAGGAGTAGGGTTGGGCAGTTTCGTCAGTCCCTTGCCATCCGAGATGCCGTACTGCTGCCAACCGAAATAGCCGAGCACGTTATCGCCCACACTAAAAGCGGCGTTTCTGGACTCGATCACTTTTCCCAGTGTTCCGCCAACCATCACCTCGCCCAACTCAGCCTTCGCCGCGTACGATTTTGCATCATTCATGCGACCGCGCATATAGGGGTCGAGCGAGAGGTAGGTATTCTGCACCAGCACCTGCCCATCGGTCAACGCTGGCAGATCGGTCTCGACGATGCGAAAATCTGACTCCTGCACCCAGCCCTCGGGCCGATGGGCGAGGAGCACCTGCATATTTTTGTGACTCATAAGATTTTTCCCTCACAGTGATGTATTTTGTGTCCTGAAGAGACACACTCCTTATAACTATCATGATGATAGCATTTATTTCAGAGATTGGCTCTCCTCATCGCGCGAATACGGTTAAAAACTGCTATTTGCGTTAAGAAAACTCCATTGACAGCATTGCTACAATTACCA
This sequence comes from Chloroflexota bacterium, assembly GCA_030854195.1. GTDB lineage: Bacteria > Chloroflexota > Ktedonobacteria > Ktedonobacterales > Ktedonobacteraceae > JACDAE01. Next base: position 2,714 of record JALYTQ010000337.1, on the reverse strand, counting down.
TACTCAGTGCAGAAAGTACTGTTATATTCTATTGATGTTCAGTCGATAGCAGCAATTTCTTTTATACATAACATTGCTACTTCACAACATAGCGGGAGGAAAGCATGAGGGCGGCAGCCGCGAATCTGTTGAAGATTTTGCAAGGAGTGAAACAATTTATCATTCCTATCTATCAACGCACTTATCGCTGGGAACTGACCAATTGTCAGCAATTCTGGAACGATGTCGTGGCCATGGCCCAGAACGATAGCGTCCCGAGCCACTTTATCGGTTCGATTGTCTATGTAGGGAATGGCGCTTTTCAGGCAGCTTCGATCGTGCAACTGCTGCTTATAGATGGGCAGCAGCGTCTGACGACCCTGTTCCTTCTTCTCGCGGCCCTGGGCCAGGCACTTGCTGAAACGGGAGATGAAGCACAGAGTAAGATTACGAAACAGTACATTCGCAACACATATCTTTTCAATAGCGACGAGAAAGGCGAGCAGCATTATAAGCTCTTGCTAACACAAAGCGATCGTGAAACGCTAATACGCATACTTGAAGGCGAGGACGAGCCTGATACAGCCTCAGCGTACATAAAGCAGAACTATGAGTTCTTCAAAAAGCAGCTTCGCCAGAGTGGCATCGATCCGCTTACCCTTTATAAAGGGATCAGCAAGCTTACCGTAGTCGATATCTCATTAGAGCCGCGCGACAATCCACAGCTTATCTTTGAAGGACTCAATTCTACAGGCGTCGCCCTATCGCAGGCGGACCTGATCCGCAACTATGTCCTGATGGGCCTGGATTCCCAGGAACAGGAGCAACTCTATAGATCTTATTGGTATCCCATGGAACAGCGTTTCGGACACGCCCAGAACGATGCACTATTCAACCGTTTTATGCGCGATTATCTGACTATCAAGTCGAAAACAGGCGAGATCCCTACTCTCGACAGGGTATACGCCGTCTTCAAATCCTACCAGCAGAGCAACAATACTGTGTCTATGCGTGAACTCGTCGCCGATATCTACCACTATGCCAGGCATTTTGCCGATATCGCCTTCGCGAAAGATAAAGATAGCGAGATCAACCAGCTGTTCAGCGCGCTTAACACGCTACAGGTCTACGTTGCCTACCCCTTTCTCCTGGAAGTATACGAAGACTATAAGCAAGAACGGCTTGTACACCAGGACTTTATCGCTATTTTGAAGCTGGTGGAGAGCTATGTCTTCCGCCGCGCAATCTGCGGCCTGCCAACAAATTCGCTCAACAAGATCTTCGCCACCCTGGCCCGCGAGATCGACCGGGAACACTATCTCGCAAGCGTAGAGGCAGCCTTTCTCGCGAAAACGGCAACCGGTAGATTTCCTACCGATGAAGAGTTTCGCGCCGAGTTTGTTGTGAAAGATATGTACAATTTCCGCAGCCGCAATTATCTGCTCAACCGGCTGGAGAACTACAGGCGCAAGGAACGGGTAAACATCGAAGAGTACACCATCGAGCACATTATGCCGCAGAATGAGCGCTTATCCAAAAAGTGGCGCGATGAACTGGGACCCGATTGGCGTACCGTACACGCGCAATACCTGCACTCCATCGGCAATCTGACGCTTACGGGCTACAATTCAGAGTTAAGCGACCGGCCCTTCCAGGACAAGCGCGATATGAAGGATGGCTTCAAAGATACTCCTATCCGCCTGAGCAAGGGTCTGGCGAAGCTTGAACATTGGAACGCCGAGGAGATTCAAAAGCGCGCCAGGACGCTCGCGGATACAGCGCTCAAAATCTGGCCTGCCCCCGCTGCTCTGCTGGAACAATCCGTTCAGATAGTACAAACACCTCCGCAGGTACTACAGGCACCCATGCAAGCAAGTGAGGTAGAGCACATCATCCATCTGCCGGAGCCGCCAGTCGCTGCCGGTTACACGCTTGAGAGCCATCTTGGGCATATGCAGTTCGATATACGCGGCATCTTCGAGCGCCTGCGCAAACGCATTCTTAACCTGGATGCATCTGTCAAGGAGGATGTCAGAAAGCGTTCGCTTGTCTACTCTGGAACAGGCAGCTTCGTCACCATCGAGCCGCAAAGGAGAAAACTTGTGCTTACTCTGAACGCAAAGCTGAACGAGATAGACGATGCCCAGGGAACCGTTAAAGCTCTGATTGACAGCGCATCTCGTGCCAGCAATGGGGATATTGAGATACACATTACTGCGCTCAACCAGATTGAAGATACGCTCTATCTTATCCACCAGGCATTTGAGAGGCAAATAGAGGAGGTGTACACATGAATAGAGTAAGCCGAGCAGCTGCTTAGTGCTGGCATAGGGAAGAGCAGCAACATAAAAAGCTATTGACTTATTTACGGATAGGATACACTTATGGCAAAGATCATTACTATAATGAATTTTAAAGGTGGCGTCGGCAAGACAACGGTTTCTATCGAGATTTCCACCGCGCTCGCCCGCTTCTACGGCAAGAGAACGCTGCTGGTCGATCTCGATCCGCAGGCGAGCGCCACATTTTATGTGATGGAGCAGAATCGCTGGACACAATGGAAGGACACGCACGGCTCGACCTACGAGCTCTTCAAGCAGCGGAACTTCGCCATGCGCAACGCTATCGTGCGGGATGTGATGCAGGAGAAAGCGCCTGTGATCGGCTTCGATCTGCTGCCTTCCAATCCTGATCTGGTCGATATCGATCTGCATCTGGCGGACTTTGTCGGCTAT